>PHCU01000031.1 GCA_002842345.1 Betaproteobacteria bacterium HGW-Betaproteobacteria-12
GTGATCGGCGGCCTGCTGGTCGGCATTCTCGAAGCCATGGGCGCCGGCTACATTTCCTCCAGCTACAAGGATGCGATTCCCTTCGTCCTGATCCTGCTGATCCTCTTCTTCATGCCGCGCGGCCTGTTTGGCGGCAAATCGACGGATCGGGTGTGAGCATGAAGAAAAGCGTCTTCTACGGGCTGTACATCCTGATCGCCATCCTGATCGTGCTGCCCTTCTTCATTCCCAACGCCTTTTACATGGATCTGGTGATCCGCATGGCGATCAACGCCGTGATCGTGCTCGGCCTGAATCTGCTGATCGGCTTTGCCGGCCAGATCAGCCTCGGCCACGCCGGCTTCCTCGGTATCGGCGCCTATGCCTCGGCGGTGCTGCCGACCCATTTCGGCTGGCATCCGCTGCTCGCCATGGGCGCCGGCGCGGTCGTCACCGGCCTGCTGGCGGCGCTGGTCGCCCGGCCGATCTTCAAGCTGAAGGGCCATTACCTGGCCATGGCGACGCTCGGTCTGGGCATCATCATCAACATCGCCATCCGCAACGAAGCCACCTGGACCGGCGGCCCGGACGGCATGCCGGTGCCGTCGCTCGGCGTCTTCGGCTTCGATCTGAGCAGCGACAAGCACTGGTACTGGGTGGTCGCGCTGTTGCTGTCGGTGTCCGTCTGGGCCTCGCTGAACCTGATCGATTCGCCCTTCGGCCGGGCGCTGCGCGCGCTGCACGGTTCGGAAGTGGCTTCGCAGGTGGTCGGTGTCGATATCGTCCGCTACAAGGTGGCGATCTTCGTGCTGTCGGCCGTGTTCGCCAGCCTGATGGGCAGCATCACCGCCCACTACGTCGGCTTCGTCACCCCCAACCTGGCCGATTTCTTCCATTCCATCGAACTGGTGACCATGGTGGTGATCGGCGGCATGGCCTCGGTCTATGGCTCGCTGGTCGGCGCCGTGCTGTTGACGGCGCTGCCGCAGGCCCTGGCCACCTTCGAAGGCTGGGAAACGGTGGCCTTCGGTTCGATCCTGATGCTGTGCATGATCTTCATGCCCAAGGGCCTGGTCCCGACGCTGGCCGCCAAGTTCGGCAAGGGAGAACAATAATGGCCCTGCTCGACGTTAAAGACCTGTCCATCCACTTCGGCGGCGTCAAGGCCGTGCAGAACGTCAGTTTCTCGATCGACGCCGGCATCGTCTATGCCGTGATCGGCCCCAATGGCGCCGGCAAGACGACGCTGTTCAACCTGATCACCGGCGTCTACAAGCCGACCGCGGGCGACATCCGCCTCGACGGCGAAGCGATCGGCGGCAAGTCGCCAAACGAACTGGCCACCCGCGGCGTCGCCCGCACTTTCCAGAATCTGCAGATCTGCATGAACATGAGCGCCATCGAGAACGTGATGGTCGGCGCCCACCTGCGGCTGGATCGCAACCTGATCAAGGCGGCGCTGCGCCTGCCGACGCTGAAGCGGCGCGATGCCGAATTGCGCCAGGAAGCCGCCGAGTTGATGCGCTTCGTCGGCCTCGAACAGTACGTCGAGGCGCGCGCCGACTGCATGCCCTACGGTGCCCTGAAGCGTCTGGAGATTGCCCGCGCCCTGGCGATGAAGCCGCGCCTGATCTTCCTCGACGAACCGGCGGCCGGCCTCAACCCCAAGGAAACCATCGAAGTCGACCACCTGGTACGCAAGATCGCCGATTCCGGCGTCACCGTGGTGCTGGTCGAACACGACATGAAGATGGTGATGAATCTCTCGGACCGCATCCTGGTGCTCGACTACGGCAAGAAACTGGCCGAAGGCACGGGCGAGGAAGTGCGCAGAAATCCGGACGTAATTGCCGCCTATCTCGGCGCGCACGCCTGATTCCGTTGCCGGCCCACCCATGACTTTGTCGACTTCGCCTCGCCGTGCAGATTGCACTGTCTTCGGCTCGTCTTCGCGTCCTGGGCGAGCCGGCAACGGAATCGCAGAATTTGGAGTTTGATATGGAAGCATTGCGTGTCATCAGCGAGGATCATCGCAACCTGTGGCGCATCGCCGCGACCATCGATCTCGTCGCCGACGAGATGGAAGCCGGCGCCAAGGTCGATCCGGCCTTCTTCAACTCGGTGTTCGACTACATCGAGCAGTTCATGGACGGCTGCCACCACGCCAAGGAAGACGACTACCTGTTCCCGGCGCTGCGTGCCCGCAGCCCCGAGGCGGCGGCGGTGCTCGACCGGCTGCAGGCCGAACACCGCAACGGACCGGAAATCCTCAAGTCACTGCGCGTCAAGCTGGCCGCTACCGCCGGCGGCACGCTCGGCAACGCCGAATTCGCAGCGGCCCTGCGCATCTACACGCAGAGCCTGAAGAGCCACATCGGCACCGAGGAAAAGGACGCCATGCCGCTCGCCCGTGAGCTGCTGAGTGCCGATGACTGGGCCAATATCGACCGCGCCTTCCTCGACAGCGAGGATCCGCTGTTCGGCGAGAAGGCCAAGGCCGAGTTCCGCGAGCTGTACCACCGCATCGCCAGCCTGGCCCCGGAATCGGTCGGCCTCGGCGCGCAGAGCGCCGGCGAACTGCAGCGCGGTGCCGCGCCGGTCGGCGGCGACGTGCTGCTGTCGGTGTCCGGCATGGAAAGCTGCTACGGCCGGATCAAGGCGCTCAAAGGCATCGACCTCGAAGTACGGCGCGGCGAGACGGTCGCCCTGGTCGGCGCCAACGGCGCCGGCAAGACCACCTTCCTGCGCACCTTGTCCGGCGTCCAGCCGATGAGTGCTGGCTACATCCGCTTCGACGGCGAGGACATCAGCAAGCTGCGCTCCGACATGCGCGTGCGCCGCGGCATCTGTCAGAGCCCGGAAGGCCGCCAGGTGTTCGGTCCGCTGTCGATCGAGGACAACCTGCGCCTCGGCGCCTACACCCAGCCCCGGGCCAATGTCGAAGAGGACATGGAGAAGGTCTTCTCGATGTTCCCGATCCTCAAGGAAAAGCGCCGCCTGCCGGCCGGCACCCTGTCCGGCGGCCAGCAGCAGATGCTGGCCATCGGCCGCGCGCTGATGGGCCGGCCGAAAATGCTGCTGCTCGACGAACCGTCGATGGGCCTGGCGCCGCTGCTGGTCGAGGAAGTGTTCAACGTCGTCAAGTCGCTGAAAGCCCAGGGCATGACCATCTTCCTGGTCGAGCAGAACGCCTTCGCCGCGCTGGCCATCGCCGACCGCGGCTATGTGCTGGAAACCGGCCACATCACGCTGACCGGCACCGGCCAGGAACTGATCAGCAACGAACAGGTGCGGGCGGCTTATTTGGGGATGTAGGAAATTGGGGTCGTATGCAGAAGCTACGGCCCTAAATTCCGAATACTTTCAGTACCGAGTCCGCCAGTCCTTCAAGGCCTTTGCCGGCGAGACCACTCTTCTTGCCGGCATTGGGGGTTTCTTCGCTGAGGTAGTAGCCGGATGCACCGGCGAAATGGTCATTGAAGAGTTCCTGCTTGCCTCTCAGATAGGCAACAAACGGCTCGCAGCGGGTGACGGAATAGGCCAGGTTGCTGCTGAATCCGATGGTCGCTGCCTGGTTAATCGTCTGCCCCGTGCCGACGGGGTCGATACGAACGCCCTGGCAACCCGTCACGAGCAGCTTGGCCGGACCGGAGAAGACCAGATAACGGAGCTGTAACGTCAGCCAGGCACTGAGGCTACCAAGACGCCACTGCGATTCGATTTGCAGCGGTTGTTCAGCAGACTGAATGACACCGATCAGACTCCTGGGCTGCAGGACGACCTTCGTTCCGGCGGGAATCTCGATTAGCGCGACCTCAGCCAGAATGTCCTCCTTGGCAGAAATGACGTGACTGTGTTGATGGTCGGCGCGCAGTCGGGTCAGCAGATACAGCCCGGAGGCGAGGCTGGTCAGGGGGTAGCGCTTGTTCAATAACCACTGCGTTGATTTGATCGAATCCGTTTCCATGCCGCGCAGATATTCCGGATGAACCAGGAGTTCCTCGTTGGCACCCAGCGCAATAGCGAGCGATTTGCCCGAGACTTTGGCACCGCTGCCATCAACTCCATTCGCGGCATGGACGATGCCGCTGCTGTCGGGCCTCAGGCGGACTGGCGAGCAACGCGCAGCGAGGGGGGCAATGAGGTAGTAGAAGAGGGCCTTGATCGCTACTGGCGAAAGGATTGTCGCCAGCAAAATCAGTAGCGCGGTGGGTAGGACTTTGAGTGTTGGCATGATGACAACGCTGATCCACGTGCGGCCGATCTCGTCTGTTTTCTCGCGGATGCTCTTCTGCAATTCGTCTTCAATGTCGGTAACTGTGCGCTTGCTGAGTACGAATCGCGGGAGCGTTGTTGGAAGTTTCTTGAGCCTGTCCAAGAGGTCCTTCTGTTGCTGGTAAGTCGTATGGGCTTGCTGATTCTGTCTCCCAAGGTCAGCTTCCTGACTCTCAAGGAACTGTAGGTTCTGCCGTGCTTGCGTAACGGGGATATTGATCAGTATTGGGTGGGCATTTTTCAATGCCTCGACCTGGAACGAGACGGCTTGCAGTTGGCCGTAAATCAGCGAATGTCGTTTTCTTCGCCGTTCCTGTTCGTACTCAGCTTGAGCAATTGCCGTGACTCTGTCCAGAACCGCTTTCGCCAGTTCCAGGTGTTGAAGCTCCTGTTTGAGCAGATCGATACGAACTTCGCGTTCGATATCCTGAGTGTCGCCCCTAAGGAGCGCCAGTTTCCGTTCGATGACTGGGCGCCGGACCGTTTCCTGTTGAGCAATTTCACCTTTGATCGCCTGAATCCGCTGGTCGAGTGCTGCCTGGGATTGTGTATTAACCGCCTTTACCCGCTTCTCGGTATCGGATGCCACTTGCACCCAAGTGTTCGCCAGGGTTTCTTGGGCGGTCCGCCGATCTTCCCTTTCCTGAAGCAGCCCCAAGTGATTCTGGATGGCGCTGTACAGGAAGGAGCCGATCAGCAGAACCGCAATGATCATCAGCAGGCTGAGAAACTGGCGTCCCAGCCAGTGAGCGAGGAAGGTGATCAATTTCATGGTCGGGAGAAAACCGTTGTAGGTCTGGTGACAATCCAGCGATCATAAACCGCGCAATGACTCGTGCCGCCGATTTTCCGGAGAATCGGAGGTCTGCCATGACCAAGCGGGGGAGATCAGCCTTGCGACAAATCAGCGAACGCGCCAGAATGTATTACATTTGCAATGCACGAGGTCGCCATGAAAACCGCCACATTCCCGCCTCTACGCACCACGCCGGAACTCAGGCAGGCCGCCGAGCAAATTCTGGAGGAGGGCGAAACGCTTTCCAGCTTCGTCGAACAGGCGATCCGGGAGAGCATCGAGCGCCGCCAACACCGGCAGGAATTCATCGCCCGCGGCCTGCTCTCGCGGGACAACGCCCGCCAGAGCGGCAAATATGTCAGCGCCGATAACGTCATCGGGCGGCTGGAGAAGATGCTGGCCAGCGCCAAGGGCGGCCAGTGAGTGATCAGGTACGGTTTACGGAAGACGCCGAAGCCGATCTGGTCAGACTCTACGAATTCATCCTGGCGCGGGATCCCGGAGACTGGTCACTGGCCATTCGCGCACTCGACGCCATCAAGAACGGCATCCGCAGTCTGGAGGTCTCTCCTTTCAGCTACCGCAAGGCAACTCCGGCCACGCCCTTTCTGCGTGAGCTGGTCATTCCGTTCGGCGCTGCCGGATACGTTGCGCTGTTCGAGATCGACGACGAGAAGACCGTCACGATCCTGGCCGTGCGTCATCAGCTGGAAGAAGATTTCCATTGAGTGGCAATGGTTGCAGGGCTCGGCTCTGCGCTGCCAATGAACATCGCGTTTTCCTGTCGGTCCAATATACGGTAGCGCACAGAGTCTCCCGCGGAAGTATCGAATACTGGGATACCGAAGCAATTCAGTAACGCTTGGCGTCGCGACGCCTATTGGTGACCGGACGCTGAAATCCCGCCAGCCAACAGGAGAGCCCAATCATGCGTCATCTACTCATTGCCCTGTGGATGCTGTTCCTCTCGGCCAGCTCGGCTTTTGCCCAGGTCAGCGTCTCGATCAACGTGTCCCTGTTTCCGGAACTCGTCCGGGTGCCGGGTTACCCGGTCTATTACGCCCCCCGGCTGGGTACCAATTTCTTCTTCTACGATGGCCTGTACTGGGTCTACGAGGGGGACAACTGGTACGCCAGCTCCTGGTACAACGGGCCGTGGCGGCTGGTGTTCCCGGACTATGTGCCGCTCTTCGTGCTGCGCATTCCGGTGCGCTATTACGTCAGTCCTCCCCCGTATTTCCGCCATTGGCGGGCGGACGGGCCGCCGCGCTGGGGGCAGCATTGGGGGCGTGACTGGGAGCGTCAGCGCCGTGGCTGGGATCGCTGGGACCGCAAGGCCGCGCCGGCGCCCGCCCCGTTGCCGACCTACCAGCGCAAGTATTCGGGCGATCGTTATCCCGAGGCCGATCGACAGCAGGCGCTGCACAGCCAGAACTACCGTTACCGGCCGCGCGAGGCCAACGTGCGGCGACAGATTCAGGAGCCGGCAGCACAACGCGCTCCCACCCCGCGGCGGGAGAGTGCGCCGGCCCTGCGCGACGAGCGGCGGCAACGCGGTGAAGACGACTTCCGGCGCTCCCCGGCCAATGCCGAGCCGCCGCGACAACGCGGCCCGGTAGCCCAGGAGCCGATGCTCCGGCAACAAGCGCCCGCCCAGCGTGAACGGCCGTCGCCGGACGCCCGCCAGGAAAACAGCCGGCCGGCCCCGGGTGCGCCACAGGAGTCAAGGCGCGGGCAGGAGAAAGAACGCGAACGGGATAAAGGTCAGGGTCGAGGACAGGAACGCGGTCAGGAGCACAATCGTTAGGGGACAAGTTTTTCGCTTTCGGGGTCATTCGGCCCCGTTCCCGCCATCCGTTCGCGGGTGGTCAGCCCCTTTTCCTCGAGGCGCTTCGTTTCCTATTGGATCGTCTCCCGGGATGGCATTGATTGCCCATGCAGCCGCCCGGCCAATGAGACAATGCGCGGCGATGAGTTGCCATTGAATCTTCGCCCGGGGAGCCCGCTGTGGAAGTTGTTGCCGTAATCGACTTTGAAACGACGGGTTTGTCGCCCGCCCAGGGGGACCGCGCCACCGAGATCGCCGTGGTCATTCTGCAGGACGGCCAGGTGGTGGACCGCTATCAGAGCCTGATGAATGCCGGCGTGCGTATCCCCGCCTACATCCAGGAACTGACCGGGATTTCCGCGGCGATGGTGCGCGCGGCGCCGCCGGTGGCGCAGGTGATGCGGGAGGTCGCGGACTTTGTCGGCGACGTTCCCTTGGTCGCCCACAACGCGGCGTTCGACGGCAAGTTCTGGGATGCCGAGCTGGCGCGCATCAACCGGACCCGGCGCCAGGAGTTCGCCTGTTCGCTGCTGCTGTCGCGCCGGCTGTTGCCGCAGGCGCCGAGTCACAAGCTGGGGGCGCTGGTCGAGTTTGCCGGGCTGCCGGTCGCCGGGTGCTACCACCGGGCGTTGGCCGATGCCGAGATGGCGGCCAGCCTGCTGCTGCGTCTGGAAGAGGAGTTGCGGGACCGCTACAAGGTTCGCGAAGTCTCGCATGCATTGCTGCGCAAGATTCAAGGCGTCCCCAAGGCCAAGCTGGCGCAGTGTCTGGACAGCCATCAGGCCGTTCGGCAGGCCTAAAAGTAAGAAGCCCATGTTTTTCAGACATGGGCTTCGCGGTACTTCAACCTCGGCCTTCACGGCCTTGGGATTCGGCTTTTCGCCGATGGGGTGTTACTTGGTCTTCACTTGCAACTGCGGTGGAGTATCAACCATGGCGTCTCCGGTGAACCAACAAACCCGCTGTTCCGACCGAAGCTGCAACCAGCCGGAACTCGATTTCAGGTTACTCCTTTGAGCCGCAATGTCCAGCTTGTTGATCGGCTTTTTTGCCGGTGCCGATCAAATTCCGCTGGCGGTGGCCGCGTACCTGCATGCTCATATTGCCGAATGCGAACTGAAGGTGATCGGTGCCGGAGTGCATCTGTCAAACGCGATGGATCCGGGCAAAATTGAGCTAAGTCATGCGTGCCAGCATCAGTACATGCTGATAATGTATGTAAGGTGCAGGCGGCTTACCTGCGTGCCTGAGTCGATTTAAGCCGTGGCGCTCGAATTTCCGGCGCTTGCGACCACAGAGGTAGACGATTCCCCGGGGAGGAAAGGGAGTGACGGTTCGGCTGTTTATCGCACTGCTTCTGCCATTCATCGCGTACGGCGTTCAACTGCTGCTGTGGGATGCATGGATAAAACCCTACGCCTGGTTTCTCTTTTATCCGGCGGCTTTCTTTGGCGCATGGTTGGGCGGTTTGTACGGCGGCCTGCTGGTTACCCTGTGCAGTGCCATTCTGGCTTGGTACGTCTTCATTCCGCCGTACTACTCCTTTGCCTTCGAATCGCCGTCGTCGGCATTTTCCATTGGCGTCTTCGTCATCAACGGGCTGCTCCTCGGTTATGTGTTCGAACGTCTCCGTCGCTCCCAGGCGCTCGACCGGACTGGCTTCGATGCCCTGTTCGAACAGGCCGCCGTCGGGGTGGCGCTGGTCGCACCCGACGGCCGCTGGCTGCGGGTCAATCGAAAACTGTGCGAAATCGTCGGTTATAGCTGGCAGGAACTGATGGGCAAGACCTTCCAGGACATTACCCATCCGGATGATCTGGATGCCGACCTCGACAACGTGCGGCGCATGCTGGCACGGGAGATCGACAGCTATTCCCTGGAGAAGCGCTATGTCCGCAGGGGTGGCGAGTGGGTCTGGATCAACCTGACGGTCGGCCTCGCCTGGAAAGCCGACGGCACGCCGGATTACTTCATTTCGGTGGTCGAGGATATTTCGGCGCGCAAGGCGGCGGAAGCGGCGCTCGCCGAGAACGAGTGGCGCTTGCGGGAGGCCGGGCGCCTGGCGCATCTGGGGCACTGGTACTGGGATATCGCAAGGGATGAGCACCGCTGGTCGGAAGAAATCTACCGTATCTACGGCCACAATCCCGAATGGCCACCGGCGGTCTATCCGGAGGTTCAGGCGTACTTCACGCCGGCCAGCTGGATGAAGCTCTCGGCAGCGGTTGCCAAATGTCGCGCCGATGGCAGCGACTACGAATGCGATGCCGAAGTGTTGCGTCCCGACGGCGGGCATCGCTGGATAACCGCCCGCGGCAAGGCGATACCCAATGCGCTGGGCGAGGTGATCGCCATGCATGGCACGGTGCAGGACATCACCGCCCGCAAGCTGGCAGAAGATGAGTTGCAACAGCGCAATGCCGAACTGGAGTTGTTCAACAGTGCCTCAGTCGGCCGCGAACTCAGGATGATCGAGCTCAAGGATGAGGTCAATGCGCTAGCGCGGGAACTCGGCAGAGCTCCCCCTTACGACCTGTCCTTCGTCGATGCGGAACAGCCAGCGAGCCAGCCATGAAGTCACGCCGATTGTCCGCTTATCTCGCGAAGCTCATTTGGCTCTGCATGACGCCCCTGCTCCTGCTGGTCTTCTGGCTGGCGTTCGTCAACTTCCAGGAGCAGGAAGAACAGCACTTGCAGGAAGCGGACAATCTGGCCCAGAACTTCGCCTCGGCCATTGACAGTCGCCTGCAAGCCCACATCAAAGCCCTGAACATCTTGGCTGTGTCGCCGCTGGCCGACGATCCGCGGCGCTGGCCGGAACTGTATGCCGAGGCACAGGGTTTCCTTATGAGCTTCGGGATGCACGTCATCTTTGCCGATCACCGGCGACAGATGCTGTTCAATACGCGCCTGCCCTACGGGAGCAAGCTGCCGATGCTGCCGAATGCGAAAGGGAAAACCGCAGCGCTGGTGGCGCTGGAGCAGGGGACGCCGCAGGTTGGCGACATCGTGACCGGGCCGATCGCCAACATGCAGTTGCTGGCGATTGCCGTGCCTGTCCTGCGGCAGGGCCAGCCGCCGCGAATCATGCTGAGCATCTTCGAGACCTCCTGGATGCAGCAGCGGGTCGAGCGGTTTAGCCTGCCCGCCGGGTGGTCGATGACGCTGGTCGATGGAACGGGCACCCCTATCGCCCAGCGTTCGCCGCCCGATTTCAACTCGACCCGCGATGTCGACAGCGAACATCGATTCGTCGCCGGTCTGAAGCAGGCCGACTGGAAAGTCGTGGTCGAGATTCCGCGTAGCTTCTATTGGGCCCAGAGTTACAAGACCCTTGGCTATCTCGTCCTGTTAATCGTGCTGGCGACCGCACTGGGGCTTTTCGGTGGCGTCCTGGCCAGTCATCGCCTCGTCAGGCAGGTACGGAGCCTCGTCGCGCCCGCCGGCAGCACGGCAGTGGCACCGGATATAGCCGAGATCGCGGCCGTCGGCGATCTGCTCACCCAGGCGGCGAACGATCGGCAGGCCAGCGAAAGCCGCTTCCATCAGTTGTTCAATCTGGCGCCGCTGCCGCTTGGTTACATCACCGGCGATGGCCGGATCGTGGCCGTAAACAGCCGCTTCGAGCAGGTTTTCGGCTACCGCCTGGCAGAAATTCCCTCCACCGAGGAGTGGTGGCGGTTGGCCTACCCTGATCCGTGCTACCGGGAAGAGGCCCGGGGAATCTGGAAGACGGCTGTCGCCGAAGCCGCCGCGACGGGTTCCGACATCGAACCGATGGCATACCGTATTACCGGCAAGGACGGTAGCGTCCGCGACATGCTGGTGTCCGGTATCGTGCTACCGGACGGCCTGCTGGCCACCTTCTTCGATGTCACCGAACAGAACAGGGCCGAGCGTGGCCTGGCCGAAGCCCTGGCCGAGCAAAAAGCGGCGAAGCTGGCTGTCCTCAACCAGATGCGCGACACGCAGGCGGCCCATGCGGCCCTCAGCGAAAGCCAGCAGCGCCTGCAATTACTGATCGATCATGCGCCGGCAGCGCTGGCGATGCTCGACCGGGAGATGCGCTACCTGGCCGTCAGCCGGCGCTGGTGCGACGACTATGCACTGGGTGATCGGCCGCTGATCGGCTGCTCGCATTACGAGATATTCCCGGAAATTCCCGAGCGTTGGCGCAGCCTGCATCGCCGTGCCCTGTCCGGGGAGGTGCTTTCCTCCGACGAAGACGGCTTCGTGCGGGCAGACGGCAGCGAACAATGGCTGCGCTGGGAAATCCGGCCGTGGTATCGGAGTGGCGGCGAAATCGGCGGCGTCGTCATTTTTTCCGAGGACATCACCCAGCGCAAAATGGCGATGGATGCTGTCCGCCTCGGCGAAACGAAGCTGCGCAACATCCTCGACTTTTCACCCGACGCGGTTTTCATCATCGATCCGGCCGGTCAGTTCCGCTATCACAATCGCCGGGCCGAAATGCTGCTTGGCTATAGCGCGGAAGAATTGCAGCAGATGGGCATCGAGGAAACCATTTCCGTCGCTTGTCGGGCCGATTCGCGGGCCCGCTTCCAGCGCAACCTGACCGGTGAAGCCCAGTTTTTTGAAAGTTGCTTGCTGCGCAAAGACGGCAGTGAGGTCGATGTCGAGATCAACGGGATGCGCTTGCCCGATGGCACGGTCATCGGTGAGGTGCGCGATATTTCCGATCGCAAGGCCGCCGAGGCGGCCTTGCGCAAACTGTCGATGGCCGTCGAGCAGAGCCCGGAATGCATCGCCATCACGGATCTGACGGGAAGCATCGAGTACGTGAACGAGGCTTTCGTTCGCCAGACCGGCTACCAGCGTGAGGAAGTGCTCGGCCGGAATCCGCGGCTCCTGCATTCGGGAAAGACACCGCCGGAAACCTATGCCTCCTTGTGGCAGACCCTGCGGCGGGGGGAGGTCTGGAAGGGTGAATTCTGCAATCGCCGCAAGGACGGCAGCGAGTTCACCGAAATGGCGATCATCATGCCGATTCGCCGCCCGGATGGCGTCGTTACCAACTACGTTGCGGTCAAGGAAGACATCACCGAGAAGAAACGCGTTGCCGCGGAGCTTACGGCCTATCGTTTCCACCTGGAAGCGCTCGTCGCCGAACGGACGGTCGAACTCGAACGCGCGCGCGAGCAGGCGGAGGCGGCCAATCAGGCGAAATCCTCGTTCCTGGCGAACATGAGCCACGAAATACGCACGCCGATGAATGCCATCATCGGTCTGACCCATCTGCTCCGCAAGGATGCCCGTGCCGACGCTGATGTCGCCAGGCTGGGCAAGATCGATGGTGCCGCCCGCCATCTACTTGGGGTCATCAACGATGTACTCGATTTGTCGAAGATCGAGTCCGGTAGATTGCTGCTGGAGACGCGTGATTTTTCCCTCGCCGGATTGCTCGACGAGGTGGCCGTGCTGGTCGATGAGGTGGCTCGTGCCAAAGGCCTCCGGCTGGTCGTCGATGCCGGTGCCCAGCCGATCTGGTTGCGCGGCGACGTCACCCGCTTGCGCCAGGCGTTGCTCAACTACGCCGGCAATGCGGTGAAATTTACCGAGCGAGGCGTCATCGAACTGCGCGGCGAACTCCTGGCGGAAGAGGAGGGCGATTGCCTGGTGCGCTTCTCGGTCACCGACAGTGGTATCGGCATTGCACCGGAAGTGCTGCCGCGGCTGTTCCAGTCTTTTGAGCAAGCCGATGCTTCGACCTCCCGGAAATTCGGCGGTACCGGTCTTGGCCTGGCGATCACGCGGCATCTGGCGCGGATGATGGGAGGCGACGCGGGGGCGGAAAGTACACCCGGGGCCGGCAGCACCTTCTGGCTGACTGCCCGGCTGCAGCGCGGCCAGCCGGTTCTGCCGAGCGGGCTGGCGGCAACGGACCTCAGCAGCTGCGAGAAGTTGCGGGCCGCCTGCAGTGGAATGCGGATTCTGCTGGCGGAAGACAACCCCATCAACTGCGAAGTGGCGATCGAATTGCTGCGCGATGCCGGACTCGCTGTCGATGTCGCCAACGACGGCCATGAGGCCTTGGCCAAAGTGCGGGCGAACGATTACGCGCTGGTCCTGATGGATGTGCAGATGCCCGGAATGGACGGGCTCGAGGCGACCCGGGCGATCCGCCTGCTGCCCGAACGGCAGGGCTTGCCCATCCTGGCGATGACGGCGAATGCCTTCGATGAGGATCGCTCGGCTTGCCAGGCGGCTGGCATGGATGGATTTGTCGCCAAGCCGGTCGATCCGCCGGCCTTGTACGCTACCTTGCTGGAATGGTTGCAACACCGGGCACTGTCCGGCCATGGCCAGCACTCGGTTGATCCGGTAGCCGCTGCGGCGGTGGATGGCGATATCGATGCCATCCTGACCCGGCTGGAGCAGGATGCCTGCGTCAACGTTCGGCGCGGCTTGTCGCTGCTGCAAGGGAAGCAGCAGCGTTATCTAGGTCTGTTAAGGATGCTGCTGGCTGGTCACGGTGACGACGCGGAAAAGCTGGCCGGGTCGCTTCGCGATGGTCAGGTGGCAGGGGCGCAGCAACTGTGTCATGCCCTGAAAGGCGCCGCTGCGACGATCGGCGCCGAAGGGATCGCGGCGACAGCCGAACGGATCGAGATGGCGCTCAAGGAGAAATCGGCGAGCCGGTCGCAGCTGATCGCGCCACTGCTCGTCGAATTGGCCGAAAAACTAGGGCTGCTGAAGCAATCGCTCGATCCGGAGTAAGGCGCAAGGAAGGCGGCGGCCGGCTGCTGGCCCGGCCTGCCCGACTGGCTCGGTCTGGCGGTGGCAATTCATGGTGTTCTACGGCCCCCGTTCCGAGCGCTACGGCGGGTGCCAGGTACTACGGTGGCGCTGTTAGGCTCCAGCCAGTTCGGCCTCGGCATGTGGGCCAGCGCGGCGGTCAGTTATCATCACGACGGCAGCGACCGGCCGATGGCCGGGGTCATCCTGGCGACCACGGCGGCTTCGCTGGCCGGCTACCTGCTGGTTCGGCGCAACGCGCGCTGAGCTTCGATCCTCCGCGAGAACACCCATGTCCCTGCATCCCGTCGCCCTATATTGCACCGCTATCCTGGGCGGCTTGCTGTTCCTGCTCGGTCTGGCCGTCTCGATCCAGCGCTTCCGTAGCAAGGTCGGTTCCGGCCCGGCCCCCGAGAAGCATGCACTGCTCAACCGGCTGATCCGGGCGCACGCCAATACCGCCGAGTTCGCCCCCTTCCTCGCCGTGCTGTTCCTCTTCTTCGGCTGGCAAGGGCCGTCGGCGCTGGCCCTCGGCCTGATCGTCGGCGCCACCGTCTGCCGCTGCCTGCTGGTCATCGGCCTGCTGGCCTGGCCCAGCCTGTCGCGGCCGAATCCGGCCCGTTTCGTCGGCGCGCTCGGCACCTACCTGAGCGGTGCCGCTTTGTGCCTCGTCATGGTCGCCGGGCTGTAGTCATGGCCTTGCCGGCCGGCCTGCGCGCCCTGGCGCACCGCAATTTCCGCCTCTATTTCGCTGGCCAGGCGGTCTCCATCCTCGGCTCGTGGATCCAGCAGGTGGCGCTGGCCTGGCTGGTGTACCGGCTCACCGGCTCGGCCGCGCTGCTCGGCATCACCGCCTTCTGCGGCCTGATCCCGCAATTGGTCGTCGGGCCGCTGGCCGGCGCCTGGATCGACAAGCACGACAAGAAGAAGGGGCTGATCGGCGTGCAGTCGCTGATGGCCGTGCAGGCTTTCGTGCTGGCCTGGTTGACTTGGGCGGGCTGGATCAGTCCCGGCTTCATCATCGCCATGGCGCTGGCCCTCGGCACCCTGAGCAGCTTCGACGCGCCGCTGCGCCAGTCGCTGATCGGCAGTTTCGTCGGCCGCCGCGCCGACCTGCCCAACGCCCTGGCCCTCAACGCCATGCTGTTCAACGCCGGCCGTTTCATCGGCCCGCCGATTGCCGGCCTGCTGCTCGGCCTGACCTCGGAAGCCTTCTGCTTCGCGCTCAACGGCTTCTCCTTCCTCGCGCTGATCGCCGCCATCCGCGTGGTCCGCAGCGAACCGCCACAGCGCGCCCAGGGCTCGGTCGGCCAGGTGTTCAAGGAAGGCCTGCGCTACGCCTGGCAGACCTGGGCCATCCGCTGGCTGATCGTCACGCTGATTGCGCTGAACCTGACCGCCTCGGCCTACGCGGTGCTGCTTCCGGTCTTCGCCCGCGACGTCTTTGGTGGCGACGCGACGACCCTGGGCTGGCTGTGGGGCGCCGCCGGTTGCGGCGCCTTTGCCGCGACGGTGTTCCTGGCCACCCGTAAAACAGTCTCCGGCCTGATCGTCGCCGTGGTCGCCGGCGTCGCGCTCGCCGCCGGCGCGCTGCTGGTGTTCGGGGCGACCAGCCGGCTGCCGCTGGCGCTGGCGGCGATGGTCGCCCTCGGCTTCGGCATCTCGGTGTGCAACGTCGGCATCAATATGATCCTGCAAAGCTCGGCCCCCGAGCAGCTGCGCGGCCGCATCGTCTCCTTCTTCACCTCCGCCCGCTTCGGCTTCGACGCGCTCGGCGGCCTGCTCGCCGGCTTCGTCGCCGTCGCCCTGGGCGCCGGGCAGACCCTGCTGGTCGAAGGGGCGGTACTCACGGTATTCGTAATATTCCTGCTGACCCTGCGCCAGCGCCTGACGGCGCAGGTTTCGGCAGCGCATGGAGAAAGTCATGGACATTGAAATGGTCGCCTCGCTCGGCCTCGCCAGCGCCGACCAACTCGCCGACCGCGCCGGCTACCCGCTGGTCTTCAAGCGCCACCCGGGCGCGCCCTTCCACTCCATCGACATCGCGCTCGACAAGGCCTACACCGTGGTCAGCTTCGGCCCCGCCACCGGCAAGTGGGACGCCCGCCTGGCCAAGGGCTCGGAGATGCTGCGCCACGGCCTGATGCAGCGCGACCGCTTCGTCGGTTTCGGTGGCGGACTGCCGGTCAAGCACGAAGGCGTGCTGGTCGGGGCGATTGGGGTTTCCGGGGGGAGCGAGGCGCAGGATGTGCAGTTCGCCGAGCCGGCGTTGGCCGTATTAACCGCTGGCGGGTGATTTGCGCTGTCGGGGCGCGGTGACATTCGGGCTTGGTCTGCTTCGTGTATCAAGTAGGCTGAGTTGCCGGGAAGGTCTTGCCTTGATTACTTGGCCTGTAGCCGATTTTCCAGTTCTTGCGGCTGGGCGAGTGCTATGTGCCCCCTGCCGACACTGGCGCCTTCATAAATTCAACGGCAGGTCACAGCGCAGACCAGTCTCCCAAAGCAGCTTCTTACAGGCTGCAGTTAAAATGCAACGGCCATGAATTTGGTATTTCGAGCCGACTGATGTGGGCTGGAAGCGCACCACAACGATATGCTTGAGCGTCGTCCAATAGCAGCGCTTAAAGGTCGACAATGGATGTAGTTACACAGCCTGTCGCAAGGGATACAAATGAAAGAAGCGACGCTTCAGACGCTCATCACTGCCCGAGCTCTTCTTGAGCAGGTGGAACGCCACTGCTCGCTTGGCGATCGCTATATGGCGACGGCTGGACTCATCGTGCTGCAAGATGCTGTAGAACTGGTGTTGTTTGCGGCACTAATCGAGAAGGGCATTGACGACGACTGTCCCATTGAGAAGTTTTCTTTCGACGAAATGATTTCGGCATTAGGCAAGGTCGGTGTCAAGGTGCCAAAATCGGGAACGCTAAAGGCGATGAACAAGCTGAGGGTGGCTGCTAAACACTATGGCCAAGTTATGGAACCTCTCACAGTCCAGGGGCATTTGAATGCAGCGAAACATTCGCTTGATTCCGTCCTCGTCTCCGTAATAGGCAAGCCCTTACGCGAAGTGTTCTTGATTGAGTTGATCGGAAAAACGCGCTCACTCCCACTTCTTGAGAGTGCAGTAACTTTTCTTGAACGAGGTGAGTACCTCGAAGCACTTATTGCAACTCGGAAGGCGTTCTTTGTGGAGTTCGAGAAGGACTACTGTATTTATGAACACAGGAACGCAGGGGGTAGCCAGAAATTCAAGGGCGGGCTGCTAGGACTTGTAAACAGCGGATGGAAGGCTCCTTACTGGACTCGGGACGCGGACTGGATCTCGAAAAAAGTCCAGACCCCCTTTGACTATATCCAGATCGACCATGAGAACTGGCGGGTTGATGCGATCGAGTGGGGCATTAACACCCAGACGCTAAATAATATTCGGCGGCTCACGCCAGAAGTCATTCAACTGGAGTGGAACGGTGATTGGCTAACCAAGTTTCCAGCAGCATATCCGGCGAATAGCGCAAATCGAGACAATGCCGCATCTTGTCTCGATCTGACGATAGAAGTTATTCGGAGAAAGCACGAACATATCAGATCGGCACGCGTGGCCAGCGAGGACAAGCCCTACGACACGCCGCCTGCCTATGTGGGTCAACCGCTGCTCAATCGGCCCGATCTCAAAAGCAATGTGGTTCGGATTCTTGAGGAACATGACAAGTATGTTGTGCACGAAATCTTGGACGGGTTTAGTCCATCCAAGACTTTCTATCGGATTAGCTGTACGACTGCCGATGGGAAAACAGCATTGGGATACATCGAACGCCGCAAAGAGGAGCCGCTAACCGAAGGCCAGCCGACGGAGAGCAGTGAGAGCGCCGCCACCTCCTGTGGGGAAGATGGTACGAGCGACAAAAACCGGTAACGAACTGGTAACGACACTTTCTAGGTTCGACTTCTTGGAACACATGCGCTGATTTGAGGTAGTGCAGCCGGCCTATCCGTAGACGCCGAAGCAGACTCAAAATCCGTTGGCGGCTAGGTTGCTCCCGTTGATCACCGGGCTGATTTCAATGTGAAGCGGCCGATTAAATGGCAGCTCAGGTGTGTAGCTGAACGGCAGGAACTGGCCGGTTGCGGCGGCCCGTGTTTACCAACTCTCTTTCTTTCCGTTTGGGACACCGCCAGGACCGGCGCCGACTGATGGCCTGCTCTTGCCGCTCGATTCGCTAGCAGGTGAGGTTTGATCCAGCAAAATCTCAACATCGAGCAGGCGCAGTACCAGGAACAGCCGCTCCACCGTCGCGCGTGCCGGGTTGCCTTCAAAATAGGCGTAGCTTTGTTGCGTGATCCCCAGCCTTTCGGCCATCGCGGCCTGGGTCAGTCCTTTTTCCTTGCGAAAAGCCTTGAGGAACAGTGGGAGCTGGCTGAGGATTTTGATGGGATAAGTCACTGTTGCCTCCGTGCGCGAGTTCTGCTGATGTACAGATTACAGCCTGTAAATCTGACTAACAAACTGTAGTCTGTATCGTGCCTTTACAAAGCCTGCTTGGTAAATTGTATTTACAACTCCCACTCTGTTTTTCGTTCCTTGCACCTTCCCGATCGCGCTTTGTGCAAAGCGCCAGCGCTGGCTAACATGAACTGATACCGCTTCGCCAACCGGCCGGGGAGAGTTCCGATGAGCAACATCGCACCGCTGCAATTATTCGATCCGGCGTCGAGTTCCTTCACCTATATCCTGGTCGATCCGGACTCGCGCCAGGGCCTGATCATCGATCCCGTCGACGAGCAGATCGACCGCGATCTGGCGGTGCTGGCCGAACAGGACATCCGGCTGCTGTGGGCGGTGGAGACGCATGGCCATGCCGATCACATCACCAGCGCCGGGCTGCTGGCCGAGCATACCGGGGCGCAGACGGCGGCGCCGGCCGGGTGCGGCATCACCACCGCCTCGCGGCAGTTGCAGGACGGCGACACGCTGACCTTCGGCGACGAGTGGATTCAGGCCCTGCATACGCCGGGGCACACCGCCGGCAGCATGTGCTACCGCTGGCGCCACCACGTTTTTACCGGCGACACGCTGCTGGTCGGCACCTGCGGCCGCACCGATTTCCAGTCCGGCAGCCCGGAGGCGCTGTACGACAGCCTGACCCGCGTGCTGTTCGCATTGCCCGACGACACCGTGGTCTGGCCGGGCCACGACTACCAGGGCCACACGCAGACGAGCATCGGCGCCGAGAAGGCGGGCAACACCCGGGTTGCCGGGCGCAGCCGCGAGCAATTCGTCGCCCTGATGAACGCCCTGAATCTGCCCCGGCCGCGGCGCATGGATGAGGCGCTGCCGGCCAATCTCAGCTCGGGGCGCCGGCACGATGCGGGCGGCGGCGAGTTGGCCAGCGTGCGGCCGGCCGTCGGCTATGCCGGCGACGTTGCGCCGCAGCTGGCCTACGCCTGGTGGCAGGCCGGCGAGGCGGTGCTGGTCGATGTCCGCACCGATGCCGAGCGGGAATGGGTCGGCTTCATCCCCGGCGCCGTGGCGCTGGCCTGGAAGCAGTGGCCGGCGATGACCATCGATGCTGCCTTCGGCGAGCGCTTGCGGCACGTGGTGCCGGCCGGCAAGAAGGTGTTGATGCTGTGCCGCAGCGGCGTACGTTCGGTGGCCGCGGCGCAGCGGGCGACTGAGCTCGGTTTCGCGGCCTACAACATTGTCGACGGTTTCGAAGGGGCGCCCGATACCCACGCCCACCGGGGCAATCTGGGCGGCTGGCGCCATCTCGGCCTGCCCTGGCGGCAGGGCTAGAATCGCCGGTGGCAAAACCGATTAATCGGCGCCGCTCAGCGAATCAGCAGCCGCGGGAACCAGCGCGTTTCCGGGGCGATCTCCGAGCGGTCGCCCGGTCCGTAGGGCGGCGTCGACGGGTCGGCGGGCGGCGCCCCGATCTGGCCCAGATCGACCGCCTCCGGTGTGCCGACCAGGCCAGCATCGGTTATCTGCAGGCGGTAGTAGAGGCCGTTCCAGAGTTTGGCCCCGAACTCGTTCGGCATCTTGAACAGGAACAGCAGCGAGTGTTCGAGCCAGCGCAGGTCGGCGGCGCTGACCGTGCGCGGATTGGCGTAGGGATAGGGCACATGACACTGGATCTCGGTTTGCCCGTCGAGACACTTGAATTCCTTCATCGACAGGAAATAGTCCTTGAACACGTGATGGTCGAGCTTGATCTCGAATCGGGTCATCTCGCCGGCCGGCGCGAAGACGATCGTCCCCAGGCGAACCGGGCTGCCGGCGCGGGGTTCGAGCAGCAGCGTTTTTTCGCCGCGCATCTCCCAAGCTTGCGCGGTCAATGCGAATAGCGCCAGCAGCACGCCAGCCATCCTTCCCGCCAGTGTCTTCATTGCCTTTTCTCCTGTCGTCATCAGCCGGCTGGCCCGGTCGCCTTCGCCGCTGCCTTGCCCAGGCCGGGGTCGGCCACTAAGATGAATATACGACGATTGTTGCTGTCCAGTAGCGCTCCCGGTGCCGGTTCCGGCACCGGAAACGCAGAAAAGGCAATCGGCCGATCTGCACAGCTCGCGAGGAGGAGCAATGAGCTACGCCGAACGGGCGCTGAAAACCTTGAGCGCGGGAAATCGCGTTCTTTTGCGGGCGGTAGACGAAGCCAGCCTGCTACAGGAGATGTGTCGCGTCATCGTCCAGCTCGGCGGCTATCGCATGGCCTGGGTTGGCCGGGTGGAGCAGGATGCCGAAAAGAGCATCCGGCCGCTAGCCCATTACGGCTTCGAGGCCGGTTTCCTCGAGCAGGCGCATTTCACCTGGGCTGACGACGGCGCCGACCACGGCCCGACCGCCCAGGCCGTGCGCACCGGCAAGCCGGCCATCGTCCAGGACATCGCCACCCTGACCAGCCCGGACCTGCCGGTGCCGATCAGCGAGCCGCTGCAGCGCGGCTATGCCGCGGTCGCCGCCTTCCCGCTCAGCGTCGATGGCCGGGTGATCGGCAACCTGAGCATTTTCGCCGGCGAGCCGGATGCCTTCGACCAACGGGAAACCGAACTGCTCGGCGAAATGGCCGAGGATCTGGCCTTCGGCATCGCCACCCTGCGCATCCGCGCCCGCCATCGCGCGGCCGAGGCCACCATCCGCCGCATGGCCTATGTCGATGCCCTGACCGGGCTGGCGAACCGGACAGCGCTGCAGGAACAGCTGGATGCGGCGATCGATCTGGCGCACCGGCAGCATCAGTCGCTGGCCGTGTTGCTGGTCAAGGTCGGGCGTTTCCAGGAAATCAGCGACACCCTGGGTTATCAGGAGGGCAATGCCCTGCTGGTGGAAATGGCGGGGCGGCTGCAAGGCCTTCTGCCGAAGCAACGGATTGCCCGGGTCGGCGAGGACGAGTTCGCCTTAATTCTCGCCGCCGTCGGCGCCGAAGCCGCCACCCAGACAGCGCGGCAGATCACCCGCAACGTTTGCCAACCGGTGAATCTGGCCGGGCTCGCCATCGATGCCCATGCCCATGTCGGCATGGCGCTTTATCCCGGCCATGGCAGCACCGCCGACGAACTGCTGCGCGGCGCCAAGATCGCCGCCGTCCAGGCCCGCCAGGGTGACGGCTACTACGCCATCTACCACGGGGCGGCCGATCAGGAATCGCGGCGGCGGCTGACCCTGATGAGCGATCTGCGCCGGGCGATCGACGACAACGAATTGCAGCTCTACTGCCAGCCCAAGGTGGGCATTGCCGCTGGCAACATCTGCGGTGCGGAGGCGCTGGTGCGCTGGATTCACCCCGAGCATGGCGCCATCGCCACCGGCCAGTTCGTCGCCCTGGCCGAGCGGGCCGGCTTGATGATGCCGCTGACTCGCTGGGTGCTCGAAACCGCCTTCCGGCAGAGCCACAGCTGGCATGAAGCGGGCATCGACTGTCCGCTGGCGGTCAATCTCTCGGCCCAGGACTTGCGCGACCCGCAACTGATCGAGCGCATCGCCGGCCTGTTCGCCACCTGGGCCATGCCGCCGCGGCTGATCCAGTTCGAATTGACCGAAAGCGCCCTGATGGAAGATCCGGCCGGGGCGCTGGAAACCCTGTTGCGGCTGAAGGAGCTCGGGGTCGAACTGTTCATCGACGATTTCGGCACCGGCTATTCCAGCCTGAGCTATCTGCAGAAACTGCCGGTCGACGCGCTGAAGATCGACCAGTCCTTCGTCGGCAGCATGCTGAGCAATGTCGGCTCGGCGGTCATCGTCCGTTCGACCATCGAACTGGGCCACAACCTGGGGCTCGGGGTGGTTGCCGAAGGCGTCGAAAGCGAGGCGCTGTGGAACCGCCTGCAGCTACTGGGCTGCGATACGGCGCAGGGCTATTTCGTCAGCCAGCCGGTGCCGGCCGAAGGGCTGCCGGCCTGGCTCGGCAAGGCGCCCTGGCACAGCGAGGCGCTCGCCGCGATCGGGTAAGGCGGATGGGCACCGACGGCTGGCGGGCCGCCGCGGCAGAACCGAAGCGCCCCGCCGCCGGTCAAATCTCCATGAATCCTAGTCATCGACGGACGGGAGAACGCTGTGATCGACGCCATCCTCAACAACCATCTGCTTTACACCGCCATCCTGCTGGTGCTCTTGCTGCTGGTGCCGGCGCTGTTCGCGTGCGGTTACGATCTGCGGGACAACTCGCATCCGGACCGGCGCAAACAGCCACGCACCGGCCACGACCGCCGGGCCTGAGGGCGCTTAGCGGCTGGCCGTCTCGGCCACCGCCTGCTCGACCAGCGTCTGCAGCTGGGCGAAGCCGAAACTCGGCAGCGGCTTGCCATTGACGAAGAATTCCGGGGTCTTGGTGACGTTCAGGCTGCGCGCATCGGCCAGATCCTGCTCGATCACGCCGGCGATCTCGGGGGCGGTGAGGTCGAAGGCCATCTGCTCCATGTTGAGGCCGATGCCGTCCAGGTATGGCAAGGTCCGCTCGGGGTAGGCGACGTGGTTCTGCGTCCAGCCGTTCTGGTTGGCCAGCAGGGCTTCCAGGGCGGGCCAGAACTTGTCCTGGCGACGGGCCGCTTCGAGCACCGCGACGACCTTGTCGGAACCAGGATGGAAGGGCGCATAGCGCAGCACCAGGCGGATCTTGTCCGGATGGGCGGCCATCAGTTGCTTGACCCGCGGATAGAAAGCGGCACAGGTTTCGCAGGCGGGATCGAGGAACTCGACGATGACCACCGGCGCATCGGCCTTGCCCAGGCTGGGGGCATGCATGCGCAGCAGGGCGGCGCGATTGGCCGCCGCCAGCTGATTGGCGGCCTCTTGCTGCTGCTGGTTGTAGAGGAATACGGCGGCGACGAAACCGAGGAGCAGCAAAATGGCGGCGACGAGGAAGAGGGTTTTCTGTTTCATTGGGAGGCCTTGAAGTGGGTCGCCAGCAACAGCGCGACGACAAGTGAAAACGCTGCGACCGAGAGCAGCGGGATGGTCACGAAGCCGAACCAGACGACTTGCACGTCGGAGCACGGGACGCCCTGCTGGCAGGGCTTGATGTTTTCCGGCAACCAGCCGGCGACGAGCGCCATGTGGAACAGCGCGAAGCCGAGGCCGGCGACCGCCAGCGGCAAGGCATAGCGGACGACGCGCCGGTCGAAGGGAAACAATCCGGCGGCCAGCACGAAGACCAGCGGGAACATGGCGATGCGCTGATACCAGCAGAGAACGCAGGGCGTGTAGCCCATCACTTCGCCGAGGAACAGCGCGCCGAGGGTGGAGATCGTGGCCAACAGCCAGGCGGCGAACAGCGGTGTCCAGCCGGGCGGCGTCGTGTCGGGCGGGGAGACGGGAATGTCGGTGCGGTGCATGGGCGGACGAAGCGGCTAAGGGGCCGACGTCGATGCCGGCGAGTCGCGCAGGATGCCTAAAGCGGCGGCGTTTGTCACGACCTTGGGCGCGGGCATTGTCCTGCCGACGACAGTCGACCGCCGTTGCTTGCTGGTATCGTCGGAATCACTAATCGCCGGCCACGCCGGCACAAAAAATACAGGAGACGACATGAGCTACGCCAGCGACAACACCCCGTTGTGGAAACCCAATCCGGCCACCGTCGGCGACACGCGCATGGCGCAGTTCATGCAGGCGATGGGCCACGGCCGCTATGCGGAGACCTGGCAGTGGTCGATTGACCAACCGGAGCAGTTCTGGACCCAGGTCTGGCGCTTCTGTGGCGCTGTCGGCGAGCGCGGCGCGGTCGTCCTCGAAGACGGCGACAAGATGTCCGGCGCTCGCTGGTTCCCCGAAGCCCGCCTGAACTACGCCGAGAACCTGCTGCAGGAACGGGACGCCGGCGAAGCGCTGGTCTTCTGGGGCGAGGACAAGGTCAAGCGACGCCTGAGCCGCGCCGGACTCTATGCCGAGGTCGCCCGCTTCCAGCAATTCCTGGTCGCCCACGGCGTCGGCAAGGGCGACCGCGTCGCCGGCTACCTGCCCAACCTGCCGGAAACCTTGATCGCCATGCTCGCCGCCACCGCGCTCGGCGCCATCTGGTCATCGGCCTCGCCGGATTTTGGCGTGCAGGGCGTGCTCGATCGCTTCGGCCAGATCGAGCCGAAGGTGCTGCTCTGCGTCGATGGCTACTGGTACAACGGCAAGTCGGTCGATTGCCTGGCCAAGAACGCCGAGGTCGCGGCGCAGCTGCCGTCGCTGGTCAAGACGGTGGTCGTGCCCTATCTGAACGCCGCGCCGGCTATCGCCGGCATTGCCCAGGCCGTGAGCTGGAACGACCTGCCGGCGGCAGCCGGGGCGGTGCATATCGAGCGCGTCGCCTTCGACCATCCGCTGTTCATCATGTTCTCCTCGGGCACCACCGGCGTGCCCAAGTGCATCGTCCATGGCCACGGCGGCGTGCTGCTGCAGCACCTGAAAGAGCATGTGCTGCACAGCGATTTGCGCCCCGGCGACCGGCTGTTCTACTTCACCACCTGCGGCTGGATGATGTGGAACTGGCTGGTCTCCGGCCTGGCTGCCGGCGCCACGCTGCTGCTCTACGACGGCTCACCGTTCGCCGGCGGCGGCACGGTACTGTTCGACTACGCGGCGGCTGAGAAGATGACCCACTTCGGCACTTCGGCCAAGTTCATCGACGCGGCCGCCAAGTTAGGGCTCACTCCCGGCCAGACGCACGACCTGTCGGCGCTGCGCGCCATGTTCTCGACCGGCAGCCCGCTGTCGCCGGAAGGTTTCGACTGGGTCTATCGCGAGGTGAAACAGGATCTGCTGCTGGCGTCCATTTCCGGCGGCACCGACATCGTCTCCTGCTTCGTGCTCGGCAACCCGGTGCTGCCGGTGTATCGCGGCGAAATCCAGTGCCGCGGCCTGGGCATGGCCGTCGAGGTGTTCGACGACGATGGCCGGCCGGTACGCGGCGAGAAGGGGGAGCTGGTGTGTACCCGGCCGTTCCCGGTGATGCCGGTCGGATTCTGGAACGACCCGAACGGCGAGAAATATCACAACGCCTATTTCGCGCGCTTCGAGAACATCTGGTGCCACGGCGACTTCTCGGAACTGACCGCGCACGACGGCATGATCATCTATGGCCGCTCGGATGCCACGCTCAACCCGGGCGGCGTGCGCATCGGCACCGCCGAAATCTACCGCCAGGTCGAGCAGTTGCCGGAAGTCGTCGAAGCCCTGGTCATCGGCCAGGACTGGCCGCCGGGGCGCCATGACGACGTGCGCGTCGTGCTCTTCGTCCGGTTGCGCGAGGGCCTGATGCTCGATGAGGCGCTGACCGAGCGCATCAAGCGGCAGATCCGAGCTAACACGACGCCGCGCCACGTACCGGCCAAGGTCGTCCAGGTCCAGGACATTCCGCGCACCAAGTCGGGCAAGATCGTCGAACTGGCCGTGCGCAATGTCGTGCATGCGCGGCCGGTGAAGAATGTCGAAGCGCTGGCCAATCCGGAAGCGCTGGACTTCTTCCGCGGGCGCAGCGAGCTGGGCGACTAGAAGCGCCGGCCGAGGGCGGCGGTGATGCGCCGCCCGGCTTCCGGGCTTTCGATCCAGCGATGGAACAGCGTGGCGACGCCGATGCTGGCCAGTAGCGCGGCCAGCAGCACGACCAGCGCGGCGCCCGGCGTCGCCAGCGCCAGACCGGCATACAAGGCATTGGCTAGCAGCAGCACAGGGAAGTGCACCAGGAACAGCGAGTAGGAAATGCGGCCGAGGAAGTTGAGCACGCCGACATCCGGCCAGCGTTCCAGCCAGCGGCCGTGGCGGGCGAAACCGAGGAGCAGGGCGACGCTCAGCGCCAGCTCGATGCGCAGGCGGAAATTGACCAGCAGCGCGGCGATGGTGACGGCGGCGAGCAGCGCCAGCAGCAGCCGGGCCCGCGGCAGACCGGCGGCCCACCAGGCGGCGGCGCCGAGGCCGTAGGAGCCGAAGAAGTAGATCGCCCAGTTGTCCCAGCCGGTATCCAGGTTGAACCAGAACAGCGACAGCACGGCGACGCCCAGTACCAGTGCCGGCGCCAGCCGGTCGCGGCGTCCCGCCCAGAGCAGCAGGGCCATCAGCGCAAACAGCTGGAAATCGATGGCGATGTACCAGACGCCGGCCGACAGCGCGTCGACGCCGAGCAGGCTGTGCAGCAGCAGCAGGTGGGCGAGCAGTTGCGCCAGGCTCGGCGGTGCCGGAATGGCCTCGTCGTCCAGCCAGATGTCGGCAACGGCGGCGGCAGCGATGGCCAATACCAGGGCGGCAAAATAGGGAATGATCAGGCGCCGGTAGCGCTTGCCGAGCAGCGGCCAGGGGGATTGGGCGAGCGGCTGGCCGTCGGGCGACAAGGCGCGCACGGCGAGAAAGCCGGCGATGACCAGGAAGACCTGCACGGCCATCCGGCCGTAGTCGTAGCACCAGGCGAACAGCCCGGGCAGGGCGCTGTGGCCGGCGGCGGCCAGCGGGCCGTAGGAGGAGAAGTGGGTGAGCAGGACGAGCAGCGCGGCGATCGCCTTGAGGGCGTCGATCAGGGGCAGGCGCTGGGCGGGCTGGGTCATGGTGCCGGGGGATGGCGCCGCTCGGGCGCCAGCGTTGCGGAGGAATCAGACAAAACGCGCGACGAAGCTGTTGGTGTACGGCGCCGGCAAATCGATCCACACCCGGTGGCCGCTGCCCGGCGCGACGCTGACCGGCGCGCCGTCGGCGTTTTCCATGCGGTCCAGCGTCAGGACGTGGTTGCCGGCCGGATGCACGCATTCCAGGCGGTCGCCGAGCGAGAATTTGTTTTTCACCACGATTTCCATCAGGCCACGCGCGGTGTCGAAGGCGACGGCATCGCCGACATAGAGACTGCGGTCCGATTCCGAGTGGCCGCGCAGGTAGTTCTGGTACTCGGCATCGTGGTGGCGCTGGTAGAAACCGTCGGTGTAGCCGCGGTTGGCCAGGCCGTCCAGCTCGCGCAACAGTTTCGGGTCGAGCGGCCGGCCGGCGACGGCGTCGTCGATCGCCTGGCGGTAGGACTGGGCGGTGCGGGCGACGTAGTAGGGACTCTTGGTGCGGCCTTCGATTTTCAGCGAATCGATGCCGATGTCGACCAGGCGCTGGACGTGCTCGATGGCGCGCAGGTCCTTGGAGTTCATGATGTAGGTGCCGTGCTCGTCTTCCTCGATCGGCATCAGCTCGCCCGGACGCTGGCTTTCCTCGAGCAGGATTTCCTGTTCCGGGTGGGCGTAGAAGGAGACCGGTTGCGTCGTCGGCACACCAGAGTTGTCCGAGGTCGACACCTTGTAGTCCCAGCGGCAGGAATTGGTGCAGCTGCCCTGGTTCGGATCGCGGTGGTTGAAGTAGCCGGAGAGCAGGCAGCGGCCGGAGTAGGCGATGCACAGCGCGCCGTGCACGAAGACTTCGAGCTCGATGTCCGGGCATTGCTGGCGGATTTCGGCGACTTCGTCGAGCGACAGTTCGCGCGACAGGATGATGCGCGTCAGCCCGAGCTTCTGCCAGAAGCGCACGGTGGCCCAGTTGACGGTGTTGGATTGCACCGACAGGTGGATCGCCTGCTCGGGCCAGGTTTCGCGCACCATGTCGATCAGTCCGGGGTCGGACATGATCAGCGCGTCCGGTTTGAGGGCAATGACCGGCGCCATGTCGGCCAGGTAGGTGGCGAGCTTGGCGTTGTGCGGGAAGATGTTGCTGACGACGAAGAACTGCTTGCCGCCGGCATGGGCCTCGTCGATACCCTCCTTGAGGGCGGCGATGGTGCCGAAGGCGTTGTTGCGCACGCGCAGGCTGTAGCGCGGCTGGCCGGCGTAGATCGCGTCGGCGCCGAAAGCGAAGGCGGTCCGCATCATTTCGAGCGAGCCGGCCGGAGCGAGAAGTTCGGGTGCCGTGCGCATAGTAGAATCCAGCAAAAACCGCGAATTGTAGAGTGTATGAGCGAAGAGATCCTGATCAATTTCACGCCGCAGGAAACCCGCGTTGCCGTCATGCAACAGGGCGTCGTCCAGGAGTTGCACATCGAGCGGACGGCCAGCCGCGGCTTGGTCGGCAACGTCTATCTCGGACGTATCTGCCGCATCCTGCCGGGCATGCAGTCGGCCTTCATCGAGATCGGCCTGGAGCGCACCGCCTTCCTGCACGTCGCCGACATCTGGCAGCCGCGCGAGACGGCGACCGACCGGCCGATCGAGCGGATCCTGGCGGAAGGCCAGAGCATCGTCGTCCAGGTGGTCAAGGACCCAATCGGCACCAAGGGTGCCCGGCTGGCGACACAGATCTCGATCGCTGGCCGGATGCTGGTCTACCTGCCGCAGGAAAAGCATATCGGCATCTCGCAGCGCATCGAGTCCGAGGCCGAGCGCGAGCTGCTGCGCGAACGCATTACCCGCCTGGTGCCGGCCGACGAGAAGGGCGGTTTCATCGTCCGGACCATGGCCGAGAACGCCAGCGACGCGGAATTCGCCACCGACATCGCCTACCTGAAGAAGACCTGGGCCGACATCCGCGAGAAATCGCAGACCGCCGGGCCGCCGACCGTGCTCTACCAGGAGCTGTCGCTCGGCCAGCGCGTGCTGCGCGACTTCGTCAATCCGGAAACGGCGCGCATCGTCATCGACTCGCGGGAAAATTTCCAGAAACTGACTGCCTTCGCCGAGGAATACACGCCGGCGGTGCTGCCCCTGCTCGATCACTACACCGGCCAGCGGCCCTTGTTCGACCTGCAGGGCGTCGAGGAGGAAATCCAGAAGGCGCTGGCCCGCCGCGTCGACCTGAAGTCCGGCGGCTACCTGATCATCGACCAGACCGAGGCGATGACCACCATCGACGTCAACACCGGCGGCTTCGTCGGCGTGCGCAACTTCGACGACACCATTTTCAAGACCAATCTCGAGGCGGCGGTGACCATCGCCCGCCAGCTGCGCCTGCGCAATCTCGGCGGCATCATCATTGTCGATTTCATCGACATGGAGAACGAGGAGCACAAGAAGGCGGTGCTGGAAGAGTTCAACAAGGCGCTGGCCGCCGACCACACGCGGCTGACGGTCAACGGCTTCACCCAGCTCGGGCTGGTCGAGATGACGCGCAAGCGCACCCGCGAGTCGCTGGCGCACGTGCTGTGCGAACCCTGTCCGACCTGCGGCGGGCGCGGCGAAGTCAAGACGGCGCGCACCGTAGCCTACGAAATCCTCCGCGAACTGCTGCGCGAGGCGCGCCAGTTCAACGCCCGCGAATACCGCATCCTGGCCGGCCCGGCCATCGTCGACCTGTTCCTCGACGAGGAGTCGCAGGCGCTGGCCATGCTCTCCGATTTCATCGGCAAGTCCGTTTCGCTGCAATCCGAACCCAGCTATTCGCCCGAGCAGTACGACATCGTCCTGATGTAACGACAACAAAGGAGACAACGCATGACCACGGATTCCGAACTCGATGCCCTCGTCCCGCAACAGTCCTTTGATCGCCGGGATTTTCTCGTCACCAGCCTGGGCGCCGGCTTCGCGCTGGCCGTCCAGCCGGTGATGGCGCAGACGGCGATCAGGACCGACGACGCCGGCCTGCTCGCCGGCGAAATCAAGGTGCCGGTCAAGGACGGCGAGCTGGTCGCCTACCGCGCCCTGCCGCAGGGCGCCAAGAAACCGCCGGTGGTGCTGGTCGTCTCGGAAATTTTCGGCGCTCACGAATACATCCGCGACACCTGCCGCCGCCTGGCCAAGCTCGGTTACTGCGCCATTGCCCCGGAACTGTTCGCCCGTCAGGGCGATCCGCGGACCATCGAGAGCATTCCGGAAATCCAGGCCAAAATCACCAGCAAGACCCCCGACGCGCAAGTGATGAGCGATCTCGACGCCTGCGTCGCCTGGGCCGCCGGCCAGGGCGCCGATACCGGCCGCCTGGCGATCACCGGATTCTGCTGGGGCGGCCGCATCACCTGGCTGTACGCGACGCACAACCCGCAACTCAAGGCCGGCGTCGCCTGGTACGGCCGGCTGGTCGGCACGGTCAGCGAATTCACCCCGAAGTACCCGAGTGATCTGACCGGCCAACAGAAGGCGCCGGTCCTCGGCCTTTATGGCGGTCTTGACGCTGGCATTCCGCTGGAAACCGTCGAGGCCATGGAGGCGAAGCTGAAGGCCGGCAGCGCCGCCGCCCGGGCGTCGGAAATCCATGTTTACGACAATGCGCCGCACGCCTTCCATGCCGACTACCGGCCGAGCTACCGCAAGGAAGAGGCCGCTGACGGCTGGCAGCGCATGCTGGCCTGGTTCAAGAAGCACGGCGTCTAGCCGGTGCCGCATCGTCTTCCCGGTGCCCGCGCCGGCGGGCTTCGGAAACGGTTGCCGGAAAGCGTGTTTTCCACGGCACAAACTGTCGCCGAATCGGCCGCGGAAGCGGTGATTTTGCGGGCTTGGGGCGTGGCTTCATGCTACGCTTCGCGCCTCGAAAGACCTACTTCCCGATCATGACCACAGCCGAATCCCCCGCCACCAAACCGACTGATGCCCGCGTCCTGCTCAAGGACCTGCAAGCCCGTTTCGATGTCTTCCGCAACCACAGCCCGCTGGCCATCGGCATCGACAAGCAGGTGCTGGCCCAGTTGCCCGATCTGGAGAAGAAGGCGCTGCGCCTGGCCATGCGCAGCCACACCATTTCCACCCGCTATCTGAAGGAAATGGAGAAGGCCGCCGTGCGCCTCAACCTCGACGGCAGCCCGGCCGGCGAAGTGACCGATGAAAACCGTCAGCACGCCGCCGAATTGCTCAAGGAACGCTTCAAAAAGCAGATCGAGCAGCGCAAGGCCGCCGAAGCTGCCACCCGCGCCGCCGAGGCCGCCGCCCGTGCCGAAGAGCAGCGCGCTGCCAAACTGTCCCAGCTGACCGAAAAATTCGGCCGTAAAGGCCGCTGATACCGGCAGCACAAAAAGCAAAAGGGCCAGTCAGCTGACTGGCCCTTTTGCTTGGGTATCTGGTGGGGCGTGAGTGATTCGAACACTCGACCTACGGATTAAGAGAATCGGCATCCATTTTTGGTCTCTTTATAATCAATGCCTTGCAGCGATCGCCAAATAGATTAAGAGTCACCAAATGTCTCAAACAGCCTACTAACCACACAGAATAGCTACGATTTTGCTACACCCGAACCAGTTCCAACAATGGCTCAAAAGCATGCATAGCCGCTCTTCGGCCAGACGGCTCCTCAATAGTTGTAATTAGTTTTCGTTCGAGCAATACCCTAGCAAATCTTGCCGCGGTAGAGCTTGGGATACCACTTGAATTTGTGAACTTATTGTTTCGAAAAACAGGATTCGTGAAAACAAAATCAAGCGCATTAACGCTGAACTTCGAAGCTAATGCATCACTAAATTGCTGTTTCATACTTTCATACAGAATTCCAATGTTCTCAGCAATCTGAAGGTTACGGTTTGCTTGTTGCTCTATGGCTTCTAAGAAGAAAATACACCAAGCTGTCCAATCCCCTTTTTCTGAGACAGTTCGCATCGTATCGATATACAGATCTTTGTTTTCTTCTAAATATCCACTAACGTAGAAATGAGGGGCGGAAATAACTTTAGATGACCAAAGCAGCAGCGTGATGATCATTCGACCAATGCGCCCGTTTCCGTCTTTAAATGGGTGAAGAGCCTCGAACTCAATATGAGATATGGCTGCCTTTATCAAAGGGGTATCTTCGCTTTGCTCTATGTAAGAGAAAAGTCGATCCATTCCCTCTTGTAGGCGTTCAGGACTAATGGGGACAAATAAGATGTTCTTTCGCGTCTTATCAGCCAAGTAATTTTGTTCTGTTTTATATTCTCCAGGGGATTTTGATGCTCCCCTCCCATAGGACAAAAGGCGTTGATGTGCTGCCCTAATCAAAAATGGACTCAGCGGCTGACCGGACTCCATTGCACGTTGTGCGGCCTTAAGTGCCCTTTGATAGAGGATGGTCTCAATCACCTCCGAGCGAACGTTAGCCTCCTCCCCGGAATTCTCTTCATGATCAGCCTCGTATTTCAATATTTCGTCCATAGTGCTGACCGTGCCCTCCATTCGGGAGGAAATGACTGCCTCTTGGTTTCGCAGGGGCGCCAAAAGGATCTCACTGTTATGCATATTCTTTAGCATTTGGTCATAGCGAGCGACCGCATCGGTGGCCTTGACTAGTTGGGGAACCAGTTTTGAGTAATTCAACGCGGAAGGAGGGAAACCGTCATAGTGATAATTAACGGCTTTCTCAAAATTTAGCTCTGTTGTTAGACCTGACATGCTGACACCATGAAGTAATAATTGGGAGAATTATTGACAACAACACACGTTGACGTCAACAATAATTTTTATATTGATCTCAAGGCGATGGGCAAGAAGGTGGCACTCAACGAAGCAATCTTGTCTCTCACATCTTGCAAAGGATGAGAGACAACGTCTCTTGTCCCTAACGAATGCAGTACAACTTAGCTTGTCTCTCACATCTTGCAAAGGATGAG
>PHCU01000032.1 GCA_002842345.1 Betaproteobacteria bacterium HGW-Betaproteobacteria-12
TCCTGCCCTCGGTGGTCAGCCTGCTGGTGCCGCTGGCCATCACCGCCTATGTCCTGCGCGGCCGCGAGGTCGTTTCGCCCAAGATCGTGGATAGCGACCATGGGGTGCACACCACGGAATTCGAACGCAATCTGATGTTCTTCATGGGCCTCGGCATCCTGGTCGCGGTGCCGGCCTTCAAGACGATCACCCACCTGCCGCCGTTCATGGGCATCCTGTTCGGCCTGGGCCTGCTCTGGCTGGTCGGCGATCTGGTGCATCGGCACAAGGAAGACGAGTTCAAGCAGCACTACACCCTGGCGCATGCGCTGAGCAAGATTGACATGAGCTCGCTGGTGTTCTTCGTCGGCATCCTGTTGTCGGTGGCAACGCTCGAACATACGCACATCCTGACTTCGCTCGCCCAGTGGCTGGACCAGACGGTCGGCCGCCAGGACGTCATCGTGCTGATCATCGGTATCGTCAGCGCCATCGTCGACAACGTGCCGCTGGTCGCCGCCGCGATGGGCATGTACAGCCTGGAGACTTTCCCGACCGATAGCTTCCTGTGGGAATTCCTGGCCTACTGCGCCGGCACTGGCGGTTCCATCCTGATCATCGGCTCGGCCGCCGGCGTCGCCGCGATGGGCCTGGAGAAGATCCACTTCTTCTGGTATGTCAAGCGGATCAGCGGCCTGGCGCTGGTCGGCTACTTTGCCGGCGCCGGCGTGTATCTGCTGCAGTTCCGCCTGCTGGCCTGATCGCCGTACGGCGACCGCTCGCCGCTGTCGCCGTGGCGTATTGCCCAACCCCCGCCGGGAAACCGCCGGGGGTTTTTCATGGGTGCGACCGCTGCGGGCGAATGGGGGGGGCGGCGCACGTTGGCACCGGCTGTTCTTCGCTCACCTACCTGACGATGCTCCCGCTTCAGCCGCTGACGACCGACCGTGCGCTGCAGTCTACTTGCCGCTCCACGGCTGTACCGGCACGGTCGAGATGGCGTTGGCCGGGGCGCCTTCGATGATGCGGCGGCTGATCGCCAGATAGACCAGTACATTGCGCTGGCGGTCGACCAGGCGGTGAATCTTGGTTTCCTTGAATAGCAGCGAGGTGTCCTCGCTGAAGATCACTTCGTCGTCCGGCAACTTGGCTGGCAGGGCGATCGGGCCGACCTGGCGGCAGGCCAGCGAGAACTGCGACGGGTCTTCGGCGACGCCGAAGCTGCCCTTGATGCCGCCGGTCCGCGCCTGGCTGACATGGCAGGTGACACCGGGAATCTTCGGGTCGTCGTAGGCATAGACGCAGATGCGGTGATTGGCGCCGAGCAGTTTCCAGGTGGTGGTGACGCAGTCGATTTCCTCGGCCGCCAGCGGCAAGGCGAGGGCGGCAAGGAGCAGGGCGCTCAGCTGTTTCATGGTTTTACCTCCGGGGCGGCGGGAACTTTGGCGAGAAAACGGTCGAGCTGGTTGGCGAATGCCTGCCGATCCGCCTGGCTGAAGGCGGCCGGCCCGCCAGTCTCGACGCCGGCGCTACGCAGTTCCTCCATGAAATTGCGCATGTTCAGGCGTTCGCGGATGGTGGCGGTGGTATACAGCTCGCCGCGCGGGTTCAGCGCATGGGCGCCGCGTTCGATGACCAGCGCCGCCAGGGGGATGTCGGCGGTGACGACGAGGTCGCCGGCGGCCAGCTGGTCGACGATGTGCGCATCGGCTACGTCGAAACCGCTCGGCACCTGGATGGCGCGGATGAAGCGCGAGGGCGGCGTGCGCAGCATCTGGTTGGCGACCAGCGTGGTCTGTATCTGCCGGCGTTCGGCGGCGCGGAAGATGATTTCCTTGATGACGCCGGGGCAGGCGTCGGCATCGACCCAGATCTGCATGGTGTTAGGCCGTCCGTGCCGAGGTGTGGCGGGTCTGGGGTCCGGCGGCTAACCGGCGGGTGAAGGTTTTCATGGGTGACTTCTCGGTGGCGGCGCGGAGCGGGAGAGCGATTGTGCCACGGCTGCCAGCCTTGACATATGGATGATGTCTGCCGTCTCATGGAACGCTCGCTGTCCGGTGAGCCACTGCCATGACCTTCACTTTCCCGCGGCGTATAGCTGCGCTTCTGCTGGCCGCCCTGGCCAGTCATCCGCTCGGCGCGCAGTCGGCCGACGGACTGCCGCCGCCCCCCGATTACCGTGGCGAGATCCGGCGTGGTGCCGATGGTCGCCTGGGCGTGGTCCCGGCCGAGTCCGTGAGCATGCCCGGTGCCGATGCCCAGGCGACGATGGTCGTCGGCCCCGGCGAGCGCATCGCGACGATCGGCGAGGCGGCGCGCCTGGCCCGCGACGGCGAGGTCATCGAGATCCGGCCGGGCACCTATCGCGGCCAGCCGGCGGTGTGGACGCAGAACCGCCTGCTCATCCGCGGCAGCGGCGAACGCCCGGTCATGCTGGGCGGCAATGCCGAGGGCAAGGGCATCTGGGTGGTGCGCGGCGGCCAGGTGCGGATCGAGAACATCGAGTTTCGCGGCGCCCGGGTGGCCGATTTCAACGGCGCCGGCATCCGCTTCGAGAAAGGCCAGTTGAGCGTCCATGGCTGCCGCTTCGTGGACAACGAGATGGGCCTGCTGACCAATAACTTGGCCAGCCAGACGCTTGAGATCAGCGACAGCGAGTTTGCCGATGCGCCGCATCATCCGGGCGATCTGCACCACCTGCTCTACGTCGGCGCCATCGGCAAGTTCGTGCTGCGTGGCAGCCGCTTCTCCGGCGGGCATCTCGGCCATCTGGTCAAGTCGCGGGCACGCGAAAGCCACGTGCTGTACAACCTGCTGGTCGATGGCAAGGAGGGCAAAGCCTCCTATGAACTGGAGTTCCCCAACGGCGGGCTGGTTTATGTGCTCGGCAACGCCATCGGCCAGAGCGCCGGCACCGACAACCCGGCCCTTGTTTCCTACGGTGCCGAGGGGCAGCGCTGGGCGGACAATGCCCTGTACCTGGCGCACAACACGCTGGTGAACGACCATTTTGCCGGCGATTTCCTGCGCCTCTGGGCCGACAAGTTCGCCGCCGGCATCGAGGTCTGGCAGATCAACAACCTGCTGGTCGGCGACGGCAATTTCTTCCCGCCGGCCCAGGGGCGGGTCGAGGGCAACCGGCGGGTGCGGCGGGCCGAGCTGATCGAAATCGCCGGCACACCGCTGCGTCTGACCAGTCAGTCACCGTTGCGCGGCAGCGTCCGGCCGCCGGGCAGCGTGCGCGGCGTCGACCTGCTGCCGGCAGCGGAATTCAGCTACCCGCTCGGCAGCCGGCCGTTGCGTGTCGGCAGCGGACTGGCGCCGGGGGCCTTCCAGTAGTTACGGCTGGAGCGGTGCGAACTCGGCCGGCACCCAGGCGTAACCCTTCTTGTCCCGGCGCACGTGGCCGATGCCGGGGAAGGGCAGGTGCATGCCGGCGACCATCAGTTTTTCCTTGGCCGCCCGGGCAAAGACGCGCTTACGGGTGAGCACCGCCTGCTGCGGATCGTTGTCGAACTCGAAAGCGACTTCCGGCCGGGCGAACTGCACCGCATGGTTGTGCACCAGGTCGCCGAGAATCAGCAGGCGTTGCCCGCCACTGGCGACCAGATAGCTGGCATGGCCCGGCGTATGGCCGTGGGTGTCGACGCTGGCGACGCCGGGCAGCAGTTCGCGATCGCTGGCGAAGGTCTGCCACTTGCCGGCAGCCAGATACGGCGCCGCAGCATCGCGCGACATCTTGAAGAAAGCCTGCATTTCAGCCGGCGCCTGCGCGGCGACGGCTTCGCTCAGCCAGAAGTCGTTGTCGGCCTGGGCCGACCAGACTTCGGCGTTGGCGAAGACGCGCTGGCCGTCGGCGCTGACCAGACCGTTGACGTGGTCGCCGTGCAGGTGGGTGATCAGCACCGTGTCCACCTGTTCCGGCCGGTAACCGGCGGCCCGCAGATTGTCCACGATGTGGCCGAGGCCCGGCCCGAACAGCTGGGCGGCGCCGGCGTCGACCAGGATCAGCTTGCTGCCGGTATTGATCAGGTAGGCGTTGACCGCCGTCTGCACCTTCGGCCCCTGCAGGAACTGGCGGGCGAGCAGGCGCTGCAGGTCGCGCGAACGAATGTTCTTCAGCCACTTCTCGTCGAGATCGATGGCGCCGTCGTAGAGCGCAGTCACTTCGAAAGTGCCCAGCATCAGGCGGTAGTAGCCGGGTACCTGGGTCTTCTGTTGCGGCGCCTCGGCCGCGGCAAAGCCGGCAAAGATCAGGAACAGGCTGGCGAGCAGCAGACGGGCCAGGGTGGGCCGGCCGGGAAAGGCGATGGACAGTGCGGTCATGGGACGCTCCGTGTTGGGGGAGGCGTCAGTATCGGAGACTTCCCGATGGCATGTCCAGCCGCAGGCGGCCTGCAGCAGGGCCGGCAAGACCGCCTATAGCGCCCGCCCGTCGAAATGGCGGATGGGCAGGGTGCTCCAGTCGACGGCCTCGAGGCAGCGGACGTTGATCGCTGCCATGGACTCGCCGGACGGGGCGATGCCTTCGCCGAAAGGATGGATGCCGCAGCGCCGGCAGAAGCGGTGCTGGATCACCTGCTTGTTGAAGGTATAGGTGGCGAGGTTTTCCTCCGGCGTCAGCAGGCGCAGCTTGGCGCGCGGCACGAACCAGAGCAGCGCCCCCTTGCGCGAGCAGATTGAACAGTTGCAGTCGACGACACCGTTCAGTTCGCCGTCGACCTCGAAGGCCACCTGGCCGCAGTGACAACTTCCCTTGTAGATCATTGCCGTACTCCTTTCCCCGCCGGCGACGGCCGTCGGCGTAGCGCCGGGTGTCGTGCGATCGGACGCGGCGACAAGGCTGGCCATGCCGGTCGGCGAGGCGCCGCCGGCCATGGCCTTGGCCTCAGCTGTCGCGACAGGCCTGCAGCATCGCGCTGTTGATTTCCTCCGGACCGACGTCGCGGATATGGGTGGCGACCGACCACTGGTGGCCGAACGGGTCTTCCAGCTTGCCGTAGCGGTCGCCCCAGAACATGTCGGCGACCGGCATGGTGACGCGTGCCCCGGCGGCGACGGCGCGGGCTATCGTGGCATCGACGTCGGCGACGTAGAGGTGGATGGTCACCGGCGAGCCGTTCAGCGTCTTCGGGCCGACGGCGCCGTATTCCGGACAGGCGTCGACGAGCATCAGCGGCGCGTCGCCGATGCGGATCATGGCGTGCATCAGGCGGCCGTCCGGGCCGGGCAGGCGGCCCGCCTCGACGGCGCCGAAGGCCTGGACGTAGAAATCGATGGCGGCTGCCGCGCCATCGCAGACGAGGTGCGGCGTGATTGCCGTCATGCCGCTGGGAATCGCTGGTACGCTGTTCATCGCTGTCTCCTTTCCGGGGCGAGGCCAGACCGGGCCGCATTGCCGGATCCGGCAACGGGTGGAACTTCCGCCTTGCCGGCCTCTCCTAGAGCTTGCCGGACTGCTTTTTCGCCTGGGCTTCGGCCAGCGCCTGCCAGACCCGGCGCGGCGATTCGCGGTTGGCCGGGGCGCTGCTCTTGCCGGCCGGGGCGGGAAAGGCTTCGCTTTGTTGCGGTTGTTGCTGGGGTTGGTGCCGTTGCTGGTGCCGGCGTTCGACTGTCGAGATAACCATATTGTGCCTCCGGCCATTCGAGTTCAATGAGGTTGGACGCCGGCAGTCGACGATGGTTCCGCCGGCGAACGGCAATGGCTATTTTGATGGGTGGCCGGGGGCGGCGGGCAGCCGAGCTCGGGTTCGGTAGGGAGCCGACGATGAACGACAAGACGATGACCCTGAGCGAGGCGGCGCAACTGCTGGCGGCTCCGGGCAGCGACCCGCACGAGGCCGAAGTGCTGCTGGCCGAAGCCATCGAGAGCGGCACGCTGCACGCCAGCGTCAAGCGCTGGGCCACCGAGCAATGGGAAGGGCGGCTGCTGCCGGGCAACATCAACCGGCGCGAGACTTTCATCGAGCCGGCCGAGCTACAGGCCTGGCTGGCCCGCCGCCGGTCCTGAGCGCGGGCGGGCGTCTGCAGCAGTTTCCCGGCGGCCCATTGCCGGCCCTCAACCTGCGGCGTCTGCCCTGTGCGGCCAGCCGTCAGGCAGGGGCATCGTCTTTCGCTTCGGCGATGGCTTTCAGCTTGCCCAGGCCTTCCTCAAATTTCCCGCCAATCATCTTGTCCATACTGAAGAAAATTCCCATCAGGCGGGAAATGAAGGGGCTGGGTCCGAACATGGCGTGCGTCAGCAAGGTGCCGTCGCCCTCCGGTTGAAGGGTGAATTCCACGGTGTTGTGCGCTTCGAACGGCACCATGAAATCAATCTGGATCAGCAGGCGAGCGGGTGGCGTCGACTCGATGATCGCCATCCGGCCCTGGCCGACATCCTTGTTGCCGGCCCAGGTATAGGTCGCGCCCTTGCCGCTGTCGGCGCCGTCATAGATCCGTTTCAGTGACGGATCGAGGTTTTCCCAGGGCGACCAGCGTTCCCACTGATGAAAGTCGTCGATCAGCGGGAATATCGTTGCGGCCGGGGCGGCGATGCGCGTCGACCGCTCGACCCGGAAAGTGTCCGGTCGGCTGGCGGCGTAGAGCAGCAGGGCGGTGATGACCAGGAAAATTGCGATAAGGATCGGGCTGAGCATCGACTACTCCTCGAGCAGTGCGTCTGCCACGCAGCGGGAAGCCGTTCGGCAGCGGAGGTGACTGCTGAAATCGACAGTCGGCAAAGGATTTCGTTCAGGAACCGGCAAGCGGCCGGCGGCTGGCCGCCGAACTCGGCGACCAGCTCAGTGCGTCGCGTCGCCGACGCTGGCCGGGGTGCGCGGCAGCACGACGCGGAAGGTCGAGCCCTGGCCGACCTGGCTGTTAACCTCGATGTGCCCGCCGTGCTTGTTGACGATGCTGTAGGACAGCGACAGGCCGAGCCCCGTGCCCTTGCCGACCGGCTTGGTGGTGAAGAAGGGTTCGAAAATCCGCCCGAGGAGTTCCGGGGCGATGCCTTTGCCGGTGTCGGCGACCTCGATCCAGACCTGGCTGTCGTCATGGCCGCTGCGGATGGTGATGACGCCCTGTTCCTCGATGGCATGCGCGGCATTGACCAGCAGGTTCATGAACACCTGGTTCAATTGTGACGGTACGCATTCGATCGGCGGAATGTCACCATATTCCTTGACCACCCGGGCCTTGTACTTGAGCTCGTTCCAGACCACGTTGAGCGTGCTTTCCATGCCAGCTTCCAGATTGGCCACCTCCTGTTCGGAGCGGTCGACGTGCGAGAAATTCTTCAAGTCCTGGACGATGCGCTTGACGCGCTGCAGGCCGTCGAGCGACTCGGTCAGCAGCACGACGACATCATCGCGCAGGTAGGCGGCATCGATTTCCTTCTTCAGCAGCTTGATGTCATCGACCACCGTGTCGACCATCAATTCCTCCAGCTGCTCATAGGCTGCGAGCAGGCGCAACATGTCGTTGATGTAGCGCTGCAGCGTGCCCAGGTTGGAACTGACGAAACCGACCGGGTTATTGATCTCGTGCGCGACCCCGGCGGCCAACTGGCCGATCGAGGCCATCTTCTCCGATTGCAGCAACTGGTTCTGCGCCTCCTCGAGCTTGCGGATCAGCTCTTCCTGCCGCTGCTTCTCGGCCTGCAGGCGGGCGTTGGCCGCCTGCAGGTCGGTGGTGCGTTCGCGCACCCGTTCCTCCAGCCGATCGCGCGAGTCGCGCAGCGCTTCCTCGACCTGGGTGCGCTGGGTGATGTCGTTGAAGCCGAAGACCCGGCCGACGATGCGCTCGCCGAGATACTGCGGCCGCGACTTGCATTCGAAGACCCGGCCATCGTTCAGGCGCAGGACATCCTCGCTCTCGACGCGGTCGACGATGGCCTGCAGGCGGCTGCGGCAGAGTTCGCTGTCGACGACCTGCTGGCTGATCAGGGCGAGAATGTCAGCGTCGCGGCGGTCGAGCAGCAGTTCTTCCGGGATCTGCCACATGGCGCTGAACAGCCGGTTCATGCTGGCGATCCGCCCCTGCCAGTCGATCACCAGAATGCCGTTGCCGGTCGATTCCAGCGTCGCCCGCAACTGCGACAGCGTCTGTTCCAGCGCATCCTCGACCTGGCGCTCGTTGCGCACGTCCCTGGCCTCGATCAGCAACAGCGGCCGGCCGTCGTGCTCGACGACGCGGACCGACTTGCTGACCGTCAGCAGCGAGGCGTCGGCACACTGGTACAGGCCTTCCTGGGCCGCGATGTTCAGGTACTGGCCGTTGCGCACGTCCTCCCAGTAGAAGACATCCTGCAACGAGCTTTCGATGTCGGTGATCGGCAGCGTCAGCAACTGTTCCTCGCTGTAGCCGAGCAGTTGCCCGGCCGCCCGGTTGGCCATGACGATGCGCAATTCGGCTGGTTCGACCAGCAGCATGATGTCCGGGCTGTGGTCGAGCATCAGTTTTTCCAGGCTGCTCATGGGCTTGCCTTGTCCTGTCCGGGCTGACTGGCGTCGAAGTAATAGCTGACCCGCTTGCGCGGGCTGAGGTAGTTGTAGATTTCCGTCGGCACCTGGGCCGGGCGGATGGCCTTGGCGATGTTCAGGTCGGTTTCGCGTTCGAGATCGACCATCATCGCCTCGTCCTTGGGAATGCCTTCGTCGTAGATGACGATCATCGGCTTCATCGGCTTTTGCGTATTGACCGTGGCGATCATGCCGACCACCCCGTTCGACAGCTGGACGATGGTGCCCGGCGGATAGACGCCGAGGCAGCGGATGAAGACCTGCAGCAGTTTTGGGTCGAACTTGTTGCGCAACTTGGCGAACATCAGCGACAGCGCCTCGTGCGGCGTCAGCGCATTGGCGATGTTGAGCGGATTGCACAACTCGTCGTAATGATTGGCCAGGGCGACGATCCGCGACAGCAGGCCGACCGCTTCGCCCTTCAGCTTCTGCGGATAACCGCTGCCGTCGAACAGTTCGTGATGCTCGCGGATGATGGCCAGGATCGGCGGCGCGAAGCCGAGTCGCTGGCCCATCTCGATCCCGTACTGGCAGTGCATCTCGTAGAGGTGGCGCTCGGCCTGGCTCAGGGGCTCCAGCTTCATCAGGATGCGGTTGGGGATTTCCTTGCGCCCGATATCGTGGAACAGCGCTCCCATCCCCAGTGGGCCGATCACTTCCGGCGGCAGGCGCAAGTCGCGGGCCACCATCAGCGACAGCATGGTGACATTCAGCGAATGGAAATAGAGTTCCTCGCCGCCCAGCCGGTCACCCATTACATGAATCGCCAGTTCCGGCGCGCAGAGAATGGAGTCGGCAATCTGTTTGACCAGTTGTGTCGCCTGATGCACGGTTTCCTGCGGCTGGGCGAACAGGTTCTTCTCGACTTCGCGCACCGTCTTGGCGGTATTGACGAAGGCATTCTCGATGCGCGCCGCTGCCTCGCGCTGCACGCGGATGCGCTCCATCATCGCCCGTTTGGCTTCCAGCGCCTGCCGCACGAACGGACTCGGTTCGTTGGTCGCGTCGGTGCTTGCGCCACCGGCGGCTGGAGGCGAATCGCTGTCGCTCAGCGCCGGATCGTAACGGACGCTCTTCAGGCCGAGGCCGCGGATAGTCTTTATCTGGTCTGCCGACTTGATCTTGAAATGACTGAAGGCGAACGGGTGCTGGAACCAGTTAAGGTCCAGAAAGACGTAAAGCCCGATGCGGAGTTGATCGATGCTGATTTTGGGCGTGTCGGACATCGGTATCGGTTACCTGAGCGGAACGTGCCGGGCGTCGAGCATTGATGACCGGCTTTGCGATTGCGACGATTTTGCTACTTATAGCACTTATTGCAAAGCAGTGTTACCTTCGGTGTCGTCCGTTTCCTGCCATTGCGGCCCGCCTGGCCGCTCGCCGGGGATTGACTTTCAGCGATTCCGTGCTTGCCATCGGCATGGTGTCAGCCTTTGCCGAGCTTGTCGAGCATCGCCTCGCACGCGCTACAGGCGAGCTTACGCGAGCAGCAGGAACACCGTCGGACGTCGCTCGATATCGGGCGGCGTTTCCTGTTTCCACTGACCTATCGTGCGCGTACGAATCGATTCGCCGGGCAGCGTCAGATCGGTGGCGACGCACAGTCGGCTTGTCGGCTGGCAGGCTTGCAGGATGGCGTCGAACATCGCCCGGTTGCGATAGGGAGTCTCGATGAACAATTGCGTCTGGCGCTGCTTGCGCGACTCGGTTTCAAGATTGGCCAGGGTTTTGCGGCGTTCCCCATCCTTGGCCGGCAGATAGCCGTGAAAGGCAAAGCGCTGGCCATTCAGGCCGGAAGCCATCAGCGCCAGTAACAGCGACGAAGGGCCGATCAGTGGGATGACCTTGATGTTGTCGCGCTGGGCGAGGGCGACCAGGTCGGCACCGGGATCGGCAACGGCCGGGCAGCCTGCTTCCGACAGCAGGCCGACGTCGTGTCCGGCGTACAGTGGCGCCAGCAGCGCTTCAAGTTCACTACTTCGCGTGTGCTCGTTCAACTCGGCGAGCGACAGTTCCTGTAGCGGTAGTTCGGTGCCGGCTGCCTTGAGGAAGGCGCGGGCACTTTTTGCCTGCTCGACGATGAAATGGGCCAGAGGCCTGACCGTCGCGAGAACGCCGGGGGGAAGTGAGTCTGCCGGCGCCGTCGGGCCGAGTGGTACCGGGATCAGATAGAGGGTACCGGCCATCAGAGAACGGAAACACCCTGGCGTCGCAACATGTCGCAGAGCGCGATCAGCGGCAGGCCGACGAGGGCGTTCGGGTCGTCACCGCGCATGCTCTGCAGCAGGGCGATCCCCAGTCCCTCGGATTTTGCCGAGCCGGCGCAGTTGTATGCTGGCTCACGGCGCAGGTAGTTTTCGATTTCCGCGTCGTTCAGCTGGCGGAAGGTGACCAGCGTCGCGATACCGCGTACGTCGGCCAGATTGGTACGGCTGTTAAAGAGGCATAGACCGGTGAAGAAATTGACCGTCTTGCCGGACAGGGCGCGCAACTGTTCGACGGCGCGCTGATGGCTGCCGGGCTTGCCGTAGATTTGTCCGTCAACGGTCGCAACCTGATCGCTGCCGATGATCAAGGCGTCCGGGTGCTGGTTGGCAACGGCCCTGGCCTTGGCCTCTGAAAGACGCAGGGCAAGCTCTTCCGGCGTTTCGCCGGGCAGCGGGCTTTCGTCGGTCTGCGGGTTGGTGACGGAAAATGGCAGTCCCAGTCGGGCGAGCAATTCGCGGCGATAGGGCGAGGTGGAGGCGAGAATCAGGGTTTGCATCGTGAAAGCGTCGTTGCAACAAGGCCTTGCGAAGAGGTCTTGAAGCAGCACTTTGTTTTGACTTGGAAAGCCAAAAATAATATCATCTCGCGTTTAAGTCGCAACAGCTACAGATTGAAAAGGATTAACGACGCTTTCGCTTTTGCCCGTGATTCGCGTGTTCTGGAAGGAACGCTGGCGATCGCGGAGCTTGAACGCCTGCATGATTTGCTGGCCGATGTGACCGGGGAGGTTTCCTGGCGCATCGAGGGTTTCAAGGGAAAGCGCGGCGAGCCTCTGCTGCAGTTGACGGTTGGCGGAACGGTTCTGCTTGCTTGTCAGCGCTGCCTGGAGGCGATCTCGTTTGATCTGGATGTCGATAGTCTGCTGGAGGTCGTTCCGGCAGGTGTCGAATTGTCGCAAGACGAGCTGGAAGACGACACCCGTGATTTCCTGCCGGTGGAACGCGAACTGGATGTGGCCGAATTGGTGGAGGACGAGATTCTCCTGGCCCTGCCGGTGGCGCCGCGGCACGAAAGATGTGGTTTGCCGGGGGCTGCCGATGCCGGCGAGCGGGTCAATCCGTTCGCTACGTTGGCCAACCTCAAGGGCAAGCCGAACTGATTTTTTTGGAGTAACACAACATGGCCGTTCAACAGAACAAGAAGTCCCCCTCCAAGCGTGGCATGCATCGCGCTCACGATTTTCTGACCGCTCCTCCGCTGGCCGTCGAGCCGACCACCGGTGAGACGCATCTGCGCCACCACATCTCCCCGACCGGTTTCTACCGCGGCAAGAAGGTCCTGAAGGGCAAGGGCGAGTAATCGTTCAATCAAGGGCAGGCGGTTCTCTGTGAGCCGCCTGCCTTTTATTTTGCCATGACAACCCGCATTGCCATTGATTGCATGGGGGGTGACCACGGTCCGTCGGTGACGGTGCCGGCGGCTATCCGTTTTCTTGCAGAACATCCGGCAGCCCATCTCGTTCTGGTCGGTCAGGAGGACGTTTTACGTCCCCTGATCGGCAATCGTGTTGGCGATCCCCGCTTGCGCATTGTCCATGCGACCGAAGTCGTCGGCATGGACGAATCGCCGGCCCTCGCCCTGCGCAACAAGAAGGATTCGTCGATGCGCGTCGCCGTCAACCTGGTCAAGGCCGGGGAGGCGGACGTCTGCGTTTCGGCCGGCAATACCGGTGCGCTGATGGCCATTTCCCGCTTCGTGCTGAAAATGTTGCCGGGCATCGACCGGCCGGCGATCTGCGCGCCGCTGCCGACTGCCCGGGGGCATACGCACATGCTCGATCTGGGGGCCAACGTCGATTGCGGACCGGAGCACCTGCTTCAGTTCGGGATCATGGGGGCCATGTTGGTCGAGGCCATGGAGCACAAGGAACGTCCGACGGTCGGTCTCCTCAACATCGGCGAGGAAGAAATCAAGGGCAATGAAGTGGTCAAGGCGGCCGCCGAGTTGTTGCGCGCTTCCGGGCTCAATTTCATTGGCAATGTCGAGGGCGACGGTATCTATAAGGGCGAGGCGGACGTTGTCGTTTGTGATGGCTTTGTCGGCAACGTGGCCTTGAAAACGTCCGAGGGGCTGGCGCAGATGCTGGCTTCGGCGCTGAAAAGCGAATTCAAGCGCAACTGGCTGACGAAAATCGCGGCCTTGATCGCCATTTCAGTGCTGAACAACTTCAAGAAGCGCTTCGATCACCGTCGCTACAACGGGGCGATCCTGCTCGGGCTCAAGGGTATTTCCGTCAAGAGCCATGGCTCGGCCGATGAGCTGGCGTTCGGCAATGCGATTTCCCGTGCCTATGACGCCGCGGAAAACCGCGCACTCGAGCGAATTTCGGCACGCATGGCCCAATTGGCTGCGGCGCAGGCCGTGGCTGTGGAGAATGTCTGAATGTACGCACGCGTGATCGGTACCGGCAGCTATCTGCCGGGCAATCCTGTCAGCAATGACGATCTGGCAGCACGGGGCATCGATACCAACGACGAATGGATCGTAACCCGTACCGGGATCCGCAGCCGCTATCTTGCCGAACCCGGGACCAATTCCAGCGAACTCGGGCTGATCGCTGCGCAGCGGGCGCTGGAGATGGCCGGTGTTGCCGCTGCCGATCTCGATCTGATCATCGTCGCCACATCTACCCCGGACTTCATCTTTCCCAGTACCGCCTGCCTGATCCAGGGGCGTCTGGGTAACAAGGGCGCAGCGGCTTTCGATGTGCAGGCGGTATGCAGCGGTTTTACCTACGCGCTGGGTATTGCCGAGAAATTCATCGCTTCCGGCAGTCACAAGAAGGCGCTAGTCATTGGAGCCGAGGTGTTCTCCCGCATTCTCGACTGGAACGATCGCGGTACCTGCGTGCTGTTCGGCGACGGTGCCGGCGCTGTCGTGCTGGAAGCAGCCGAGCGGCCGGGTATTCTGGCCACGGCCATGCATGCCGATGGCAGTCAGAACGGTATTCTCAACGTGCCGGGGCAGGTCTGCGGCGGTCAGGTTACCGGCGATCCCTTCCTGCGCATGGACGGCCAGGCCGTCTTCAAATTCGCCGTGCGCGTGCTGGCCGATATTGCCGAGGAAGTCTGCGCCAGTGCCGGCGTCAAGACGAGCGAGGTGGACTGGCTGATTCCGCATCAGGCCAATATCCGCATCATCGACGCCACCGGCAAAAAACTGGGTATCGAGCGCAGCCGCGTGATTGTCACCGTCGATCGCCATGGCAACACTTCCGCTGCCTCGGTGCCGCTGGCGCTCGACGAGGCGGTGCGCGACGGGCGCATCCAGCGCGGGCACAAGGTGCTGCTCGAAGGCGTCGGCGGCGGCTTTACCTGGGGCGCTGCCCTGCTCGAATTCTGAACCAGGAGACTTTGAAGATGCCTTTTGCTTTCGTATTTCCCGGCCAGGGCTCGCAGAGTGTTGGCATGATGGCCGCCTATGGCGATGCCGCCGTGGTCCGCGCCACCTTTGACGAAGCCTCCGCGGCGCTGGGTGACGATTTATGGGCGATGGTTGCCGACGGTCCGGCCGAAGTGCTGACGCAGACCGTCAACACCCAGCCGGTGATGCTGACTGCCGGTATCGCCGCTTGGCGCCTGTGGTGCGAGAAGGGCGGCCGCCAGCCGGCCGTCGTCGCCGGCCACAGTCTGGGCGAATATTCGGCGCTCGTCGCCGCTGGTGTCATCGACTTTCAGGACGCGGTGCCGCTGGTGCGCCTGCGCGCGGCAGCCATGCAGGAAGCCGTGCCGCTCGGTACCGGCGCCATGGCCGCCGTGCTTGGCCTGGACAATGCCGGCATCGTTGCCGCCTGTGCCGAGGCGGCACAAGGCGAGATCGTCGAGCCGGTCAATTTCAATGCCAACGGCCAGACCGTGATCGCCGGCCACAAGGCCGCCGTCGAACGCGCCATGGAAGCCTGCAAGGCCCGCGGCGCCAAGCTGGCCAAGGCGCTGCCGGTGTCGGCCCCGTTTCACTCTTCGCTGATCCGCCCTGCCGCCGACAAGCTGGCTGCCCGTTTGGCCGAACTGACGTTGAAAGGGCCGCTCATTCCGGTGATCAACAACGTCGATGTGGCGATCGAGAACGATCCGGCCCGTATCAAGGATGCCCTGATTCGCCAGGCCTACAACCCGGTACGCTGGGTCGAAACTGTGCAGAAAATGGCGGCTATTGGCGTGACGACGGTCGCCGAATGCGGCCCGGGCAAGGTTCTGGCCGGGCTGACCAAGCGCTGTGCCGACGGGGTTGCCGGCGTCGCGCTGGCCGATGCCGCCGCCATCGAAGCCAATCTCGGGCTGGAGTGATCAGGGTGCTCAACGACAAGATCGCTCTCGTTACCGGTGCCACCCGTGGCATCGGTCGCGCCATCGCGCTTGAGCTGGGCCGTCTCGGCGCCACCGTGATCGGTACGGCGACCAGTGACGATGGCGCTGGCAAGATTTCTGCCTACCTTGCCGAAGCCGGCGTTAAGGGCAGCGGTGTGGTGCTGAACGTCACCGATATCGCTCAGACCGATACCGTCTTGGCGGAATTGGCCAAGAAGTTCGGTGCCATCACCATACTCGTCAACAATGCCGGCATCACCCGCGACAACCTGGCGATGCGCATGGGCGACGACGAATGGGATGCCGTCATCGATACCAATCTGAAGGCGGTGTTCCGCCTGTCGCGTGGCGTCATGCGCGGCATGATGAAGGCCCGCTTCGGGCGCATCGTCAATATCTCGTCGGTGGTTGGCTATTCCGGCAATGCCGGCCAGGCCAACTACTGCGCCGCCAAGGCTGGCGTCGCCGGCCTGAGCCGTTCGCTGGCCCGCGAGCTGGGCAGCCGTAACATCACGGTCAATTGCGTCGCCCCAGGCTTCATCGCCACGGACATGACGCATGCCCTGACCGAAGAGCAGAAGACGGCCATGATTGCCGCTATTCCGCTGGCTCGCGCCGGTACGCCGGAAGATGTCGCCGGCGCCGTCGCATTCCTGATTTCGCCCGCCGCGTCGTATGTCACGGGCACCACCATCCATGTAAATGGCGGCATGTACATGGATTGATTTCCCCAAGCTTCGGCTTTTGGTAGAATCACAACGTTTTTTTCGTACCCCTGAGGGGAAGGAGCTTTTCTAATGGATAACATCGTAGAGCGCGTCAAGAAGATCGTCGCCGAACAACTGGGCGTGAACGAAGCGGACATCAAGAATGAGTCCTCCTTCGTGGACGATCTGGGCGCGGATTCCCTGGACACCGTCGAGCTGGTCATGGCTCTGGAAGAGGAATTCGAGTGCGAAATTCCGGACGACCAGGCCGAGAAGATCACGACCGTCCAGCAGGCCGTCGATTACATCCTCGCCAACAAGAAGTAAGCCAATTCCGGTTTGAACCAGGCAAGGCCGGCCGTATTGGCCGGCCTTGCTACATTTGCTTTCGGAGTGCATCTTGGCACGTCGCAGAGTCGTCATCACTGGCCTGGGTCTGATATCCCCGGTCGGCAACAGCGTCGAAGAGGGCTGGCAGAACATCATTGCCGGTCGTTCCGGCATTGCTCCCATCACCCGTTTCGATACCTCCACCTTCCCGGTCCAGTTTGCCGGCGAAGTGAAGAACTTCGATATCACCCAGTATATTTCCGCCAAGGATGCGCGCCGGATGGATAGGTTCATCCATTACGGCCTGGCTGCGGGCATACAGGCGGTGCGCGACGCCGGCCTGGACCAGGAAGGCGCTGCCGATCCCGAGCGCGTCGGCGTCGCCATCGGTTCCGGCATCGGCGGCCTGCCGCTGATCGAGGAAACCAAGGACGAGTACAACGCGGCCGGCGTGCGCAAGGTGTCGCCGTTCTTCGTCCCCGGTTCGATCATCAACATGATTTCCGGCAACCTGTCGATCGAGTTCGGTTTCAAGGGGCCGAACCTGGCCATCGTCACCGCCTGTACCACCGGTACGCATTCCATCGGCGAAGCTGCACGCATCATCGAGTACGGCGATGCCGACGTGATGGTGGCCGGCGGCGCCGAATCGACCGTTTCGCCGCTCGGCATGGGGGGGTTCTGTGCGGCCCGTGCGCTGTCTACCCGCAATGACGATCCGGCAACTGCCAGTCGTCCTTGGGACAAGGATCGCGACGGTTTCGTGCTGGGCGAGGGCTCTGGGGTTCTGGTGCTCGAAGAGTACGAGCATGCCAAGGCGCGCGGGGCGAAGATCTACGCGGAAGTCGCCGGCTATGGCAGGAGCGCCGATGCCTACCACATCACCGCGCCGAACATGGACGGCCCGCGGCGCTCCATGGTCAATGCGCTGAACAATGCCGGCATTTCACCGTCCGATGTGCAGTATGTGAACGCCCACGGTACGTCTACGCCGCTCGGTGACAAAAATGAGTCCGATGCCATCAAGGCAGCTTTCGGTGCTGCGGCCAAGAGTATCGTCGTCAATTCGACCAAGTCGATGACTGGCCACCTGCTGGGTGGTGCTGGCGGGGTCGAGTCGTTGTTCACCGTGCTGGCCATTCATCATCAGATCTCGCCGCCGACCATCAATATTTTCAACAAGGATCCGGAGTGCGATCTGGACTACTGCGCCAATGTGGCGCGGCCAATGAAGATCGATGTGGCGTTGAAGAACAACTTTGGCTTTGGCGGCACTAACGGATCGCTGGTCTTCAAGCGTATCTGAGTCGCTTGCACGGCGGGCAGAGAACGGTGCAACTTCCGATTACCATCGGGTTGCACCGTTGCCGTTTTTGTGATGCGTTGCTGATCTCTATCACCGTAGCGGCGACCAGCGCGCTACTGTCGTTTCCGCGAGCGGTGCAGGTCCAGGCGGGGTTTCTGCTGGCGGTCTGGAGCCTTGCCCTGTGGTCGTGGCGGAGGTTGGTACCAACTCTGTCCGCCATCCGGCTTGAGCGTGACGGACAGATCCTAGTAGCAACGGCCGATGATCCCGAGTTTTGTCGAACGACTCTGTTGCCGCGGGCAACGGTTAATTCGTGGCTGACGGTGGTCCGTCTTCAATTAACCGACGGTACACGACATACCGTTCTGGTCGGCCCCGGCAGCATGGCTGCCGAGGACTTTCGCCGCCTGCGGGTCTTTCTGCGCTGGCGGGCAGATTTCAGCGTGCCGGACGGCGGCCCCTGAGAACGGTGTTCTTCACTTTCTTGGCCAGATACGGGAAGTCGCGCGAGTAGTGAAGGCCACGACTTTCGCGGCGCAGAATGGCGCAGCGGATGATCAATTCGGCAGTCAGCACCAGATTGCGTAACTCGATCAGGTCATGGCTAACACGGAAGTGTGAATAGAACTCGTGGATTTCGCGTTTCAGCAGGCGCACGCGGTGCGCGGCCCGCTTCAGCCGCTTGTTGGTGCGGACGATACCGACGTAGTCCCACATGAAGCGGCGCAGTTCATCCCAGTTGTGCGAGATGACGACTTCTTCATCGGCATCGGTGACCCGGCTTTCGTCCCATTCGGGGAGCGCCGGAACCGGTTGTGTATTGGATGCCAGAATGTCGGTGACCGCCGCTTCGGCGAAAACCAGGCATTCGAGCAGCGAGTTGGAAGCCAGGCGATTGGCTCCGTGCAGGCCAGTACATGAGGCTTCGCCGGCAACATAGAGGCTGCTGACATCGGTACGGCCTTGCAGGTCGCAAACGATTCCGCCACAGGTGTAGTGGGCAGCCGGAACGACCGGGATCGGCTGCTGGGCGATGTCAATGCCAAGTTCGAGGCAGCGGGCATGGATGTTGGGGAAGTGTTCCTTGATGAAGGCTTCGCCCTTATGAGAGATATCGAGAAATACGCAGTCAAGTCCGCGCTTCTTCATCTCGAAGTCGATGGCCCGGGCGACGATGTCGCGCGGCGCCAGTTCGGCGCGTTCGTCGTGTTCAGGCATGAAGCGGCTGCCGTCCGGCAGCTTGAGCAGTCCGCCCTCGCCGCGGACGGCCTCGGAAATCAGGAAGGATTTTGCCTGCGGGTGATACAGGCAGGTCGGATGGAACTGGATGAACTCCATGTTGGCGACGCTGCAGCCCGCCCGCCAGGCCATCGCAATGCCATCGCCGGTTGAAGTATCCGGATTGGTCGTGTACAGATAGACCTTGCCGGCGCCGCCTGTGGCAATCAGCGTGTTTCTGGCACCGATGGTGACCACTTCACCATTGCGGCTGTCCAGTATATATGCGCCGAAGCAGCGCTTTTCGCCGGTGCCCAGCTTTTCGCCGGTAATCAGGTCGATGGCGATATGGTGTTCCAGAACCGTGATGTTCGCTTCACCGCGAACTTTGCGAGTCAACGTTTCCTGAACCGCCGAACCGGTGGCGTCGGCAACGTGGATGACCCGGCGAGCACTGTGGCCGCCTTCGCGAGTCAGGTGGTAGCCGGCTTCGTCCTTGGTGAATGGGACACCCTGTTCGATCAGCCACTCGATGGCCCGCCGGCCGTTCTCGACAACGTGACGTGTGGCGGCTTCATCATTGAGCCAGGCTCCGGCGATAAGCGTGTCGCGGATGTGTTCTTCGATCGAGTCCTTGCTGTCGAGAACTGCAGCGATCCCCCCTTGAGCCCAGCCGGAGGCCGAATCCTCGAGTTGGCGCTTGCTGACGAGGGCGACGCGGCAATGTTTGGCCAGGCGCAAGGCGGCGGATTGTCCGGCCAGGCCGCTGCCGATGATGAGGACATCAAAATTAAGCAAAATCTGTTCTCTGAATGAATGGTTTTGCGCGAAATATAGCACGCAGCAATCGATCCATCCCGTTACAGAAAGTCACAAATAAGGATAACTCCCAATCTGCCCGGGAAAAATTGCTGCGCTATACTGCGCTGACAACGTATATCAACGATTATCCCCAGGGAACAACGAGAGCCATGAGTGAGCGCGAAGTCGATCAGTTGCTGGTCGAGCGAGCACAGGGCGGCGATCAGCACGCCTTCGACCAATTGGTCTGCAAATACCAGCGCAAGCTGGGTCGTTTGCTGTCGCGCTTCATTCGCGATCCGGCTGAAGTAGAGGATGTCTCGCAGGAGGCATTTATCAAGGCCTACCGTGCCTTGCCGGCCTTTCGCGGGGAAAGCGCCTTCTACACCTGGTTGTACCGCATCGGCATCAATACAGCCAAGAACTACCTTGTCTCGCAGGGACGGCGGGCGCCGACCTCGACCGAGTACGACGCCGAAGAGGCCGAAGGCTTCGAGGATGCCAGCCAGTTGCGCGACATCAATACCCCGGAGAGTCTGTTGCTTTCCAAGCAGATCGGCCAGACCGTCAATGCGGCGATGGAGGCTTTGCCGGAGGAGTTGCGGACGGCGATTGTGCTGCGCGAGATCGATGGCATGTCTTACGAAGAGATCGCTACCATCATGGACTGTCCGATCGGTACCGTCCGTTCGCGCATCTTCCGGGCGCGTGAGGCAGTGGCCCTGCGCCTTCGCCCATTGCTGGATACCGCGCCGGATCGCCGCTGGTGAGCATGATGGGCGAGGGTAGTACGGTGTGCGGCATTGTTCGCGCGGTGAGTGGTGACGGGGCAGATGTCGAGGTCGAGCAGGGCGGTTGCGGACGTTGTCATGAAAAGGGTGGCTGTGGCGGACCGAGTCTGACCCGGATATTCGCCAGCGGCCCACGCAAATATCGTGTCGATAACCAATTCGGTGCCGTTGTCGGCGAGCGGGTCACCATTGCTATCGCAGCCGGCAGCGTTCGCCGTGCCGCCAATCTGGCTTATGGTATTCCGCTGCTTGCTGCCATTGTCGGTGCTCTGGCCGGAACTGCTTGGTATGGCGACGTGGGGGGCATGCTGGGGGCGGTGTTCGCTTTTCTGGCAGCTGTCATCTACGTTCGCCATCGTTCCAGAAGAGGCTCTGGAAATCCTGGCGAGCGTCCCCATATCGTTTCCCGTTCCCAGTACAAGGAGGAAAACTGCCAATGAAACGCTTTATTGCCCTGATTCTCCTGATCGCGGTGCATGCGCTGGCTGCCGCCCAGATGCGTGGATTACCCGACTTTACCGAGTTGGCCGAGAAGCAGGGGCTGGCCGTGGTCAATATCAGTACCACGCAGATGGTGCGCGGGCAGAGTCAGGTGATGCCTTTCCCTTTTGATGAAAACGACCCGGCTTTCGAGTTTTTCAAGCGCTTCATACCGCGTCAACCGGGTGGTGGTGTGCCGCGTGAATTCGAGAACCGATCGCTGGGTTCGGGCTTCATCATCAGTGGCGACGGCTACATCCTGACTAACGCCCATGTCGTCGATGGTGCTGACGAAGTGACGGTACGGCTGAACGACAAGCGCGAATTCAAGGCAAAAACCATCGGTGCCGACAAGCGGACCGATATTGCACTGATCAAGATCGAGGCTACCGGCCTGCCGGCGGTGAAACTGGCAGATGCCTCCCAACTGAAAGTCGGGGAATGGGTGGTGGCCATCGGCTCTCCCTTCGGCTTCGACAATTCGGTGACGGCCGGCATCGTCTCGGCCAAGGGGCGGTCCTTGCCGCAGGAGAACTACGTGCCCTTCATTCAGACCGATGTGGCGATCAATCCAGGTAATTCCGGTGGGCCGCTATTCAATCTGCGTGGTGAGGTGGTCGGCATCAATTCGCAGATCTACAGCCGGAGTGGCGGCTACATGGGTGTTTCCTTCGCCATACCCATTGATGTGGCGATGGAGATTCAGGAGCAGTTGCGTAGTTCGGGCAAGGTCAGTCGCGGTCGCCTTGGTGTCGTTATCCAGGAAGTCAGTAAGGAGCTGGCTGATTCCCTGGGGCTATCCCGGCCGATGGGGGCTGTGGTCAATGCCGTCGAAAAAGGCGGGCCAGCCGAGAAGGCCGGGCTCGAGCCCGGTGATGTCATCCTGCGCTTCGATGGCAAGCCGATCAATAATTCCGCCGATCTGCCGCGCATGGTTGGCTCGACACGGCCGGGTAACCGTTCGGTGGTACAGGTCTGGCGTAAGGGGACGAATCGCGACATCCCCGTGACGATTGGTGAAATGATCGAGGAGAAACAGGCCAGCGCTCGTCAGTCGCGTGGTTCTCGGGTGCCGGAGCAGGCGGCCAACCGGCTGGGTTTGGTGGTCAGCGAACTGACGGCCGAGCAGAAGCGCGAGTTGAAGATGAACTCCGGCCTGCTCATCGAGGATGTCCGTAGCGCTAGTGCGCGGGCAGATCTGCGGCCGGGCGACATCGTCATCGCCGTGATCAGCCGGGGCGCCACGACGGAGGTCAAGACCGTGGACCAGTTCAACAAGCTGCTGGCCCGTTTCGAGAAGGGCAGCAACGTTACCCTGCTGATCCGTCGCGGCGAAATGCAGACCTTTGTTACCATCAGGAATCTCAATGGCGATTGAGTTGACGCTGCTGAGTCGCAGCTATTGCCACCTTTGTCATGACATGGAGGTGGCAGTGGCACCGCTGGCCGAGGAGTTTTCGGCGACGGTGACGGTGCTCGACGTCGATGCTGATCCGGAACTTGAAGCGAAGTACGACGAACTGGTTCCGGTTTTGCTGCACGGTGAGACCGAGCTTTGCCATTACTTCCTGGATGTGGCCAAAACCCGTGAATATTTGGCTGAAATCCGCTAAAATTCAGGGTCTTCTGAACAGGGAAGGGCGCCGGAAAAGCGCCCTTTTTTACTAGCATCAATGGATCACATCCGTAATTTCTCCATCATCGCCCACATCGACCATGGCAAGTCGACCCTGGCTGATCGCATCATCCATCTTTGCGGCGGTCTTTCCGACCGCGAAATGGAAGCCCAGGTGCTCGACTCGATGGATATCGAGCGCGAGCGCGGCATCACCATCAAGGCCCAGACGGCGGCGCTGAGCTACACGGCGCGCGATGGCAAAGTGTACAACTTGAACCTGATCGATACGCCGGGACACGTGGACTTCTCCTACGAGGTCTCGCGTTCGCTGTCGGCCTGCGAAGGGGCGCTGCTGGTGGTCGACGCCTCGCAGGGCGTCGAGGCGCAGACGGTGGCCAATTGCTATACCGCCATCGAGCTCGATGTCGAAGTGGTGCCGGTACTCAACAAGATCGACCTGCCGTCGGCCGACCCGGATAACGCCCGTCAGGAAATCGAGGATGTGATCGGTATCGATGCGACCGATGCCGTCCTGTGTTCTGCCAAGACCGGCCTGGGCGTCGAGGACATTCTCGAAGCGGTAATCGTCAAGATACCGCCGCCCCAGGGCGATCCGGAAGCGCCATTGAAGGCGCTGATCATCGACTCCTGGTTCGACAATTACGTCGGCGTCGTCATGCTGGTGCGCGTCGTCGACGGTGTGTTGCGTCCGAAGGACAAGATTTTCTTCATGGCCACCGAGGCCGTCCAACTGTGCGAGCAGGTCGGTGTCTTTGCACCGAAATCCGAGCAGCGCGACGCCCTGCGGGCCGGTGAAGTCGGCTTCGTCATTTCCGGCATCAAGGAACTGAAGGCGGCCAAGGTCGGCGACACCATCACTCGGGTCGACCGCAAGGCCGCAGCGCCCTTGCCCGGTTTCAAGGAAATCAAGCCGCAGGTGTTCGCCGGGCTGTATCCGGTCGAATCCAATCAGTACGACTCGTTGCGCGAAGCGCTGGAAAAGCTGAAGCTCAACGACGCATCGTTGCAATACGAGCCGGAAGTGTCGCAGGCGCTAGGCTTTGGCTTCCGCTGCGGTTTCCTGGGGCTGTTACACATGGAAATCGTCCAGGAACGCCTGGAGCGCGAATTCGACCAGGACCTGATTACGACCGCGCCCACCGTTGTCTACGAAGTGGTCATGCGCGACGGTTCAATCATTCAGGTGGAAAATCCGGCCAAGTTGCCGGAGTTGAGCAAGGTCGAGGAAGTGCGCGAGCCGATCATCACGGCGACGATCTTCGTGCCGCAGGATTTTCTCGGCAACGTCATCACGCTGTGCAACCAGAAGCGCGGCAATCAGGTCGACATGCACTATCACGGCCGGCAGGTCAAAGTGGTTTACGAAATGCCGATGGCCGAAGTGGTGATGGATTTCTTCGACAAGCTGAAATCCTGCTCCAAGGGCTATGCCTCGCTCGATTACGACTTCAAGGAATACCGGGCGGCCGACGTGGTCAAGCTCGATATCCTGATTAACAGCGAAAAGGTCGATGCCCTGTCGCTGATCGTGCACCGTGCCAATTCGCAATATCGCGGCCGCGAACTGGCCTCCAAGATGCGCGAACTGATTCCCCGGCAGATGTACGACGTGGCGATCCAGGCGGCGATCGGTTCGCACATCATCGCCCGGGAAAACGTCAAGGCGATGCGCAAGGATGTGCTGGCCAAGTGCTACGGCGGCGACATCACCCGCAAGAAGAAGCTGCTCGAGAAGCAGAAGGCTGGCAAGAAGCGCATGAAGCAGGTGGGCAGCGTGGAAATTCCGCAGGAAGCCTTCCTCGCCGTGTTGCGCGTCGATAATTGATATTGCTGAATAAACTGCGATGAACTTTGCCCTGATTCTTTTCGTGCTGCTGGTCGTGACTGGCGTGCTCTACGCGATCGACATCCTCAAGTTTCGCAAGTTGCGCGGTAAAACCGGCAAGGAGCCGCTGTGGGTGGAGTGGGGTGCCGATTTCTTCCCGGTCATCCTGATTGTCTTCGTCCTGCGCTCCTTTCTCTTCGAGCCGTTCAAGATTCCCTCTGGTTCTATGATTCCGACCCTGCTGGTCGGCGATTTCATCCTGGTCAACAAGTACACCTACGGCATCCGCCTGCCGGTGATCAACAAGAAGATCATTGCGCTCAACGAACCGCAGCGCGGCGATGTGATGGTCTTCCGCTATCCGGAGGATCCGTCGCTCGATTACATCAAGCGCGTGGTCGGTGTGCCGGGCGATGTCGTGGCTTATCAGAACAAGCGCCTGAGTATCAACGGCCAGCCGGTCGAAGTGAGCAAGACGGCCGATTACCTGCATCCGGAGCGCCTGTTTTACTCCGAACAGTACCTGGCCAAACTCGGCGAGGTCGAGCACCGCCTGCTCAACGATACCGATGCCCCGGCCTTCATACCCGATGCCGGCCGCTTCCCGTACCGCGAAAATTGCACCTACAATGCCGCGGGTGTGACCTGCAAGGTGCCGGCCGGCCATTACTTCATGATGGGCGACAATCGGGACAACAGCCGCGACAGCCGGGCCTGGGGTTTCGTGCCGGAAGAGAATATCGTCGGCAAGGCGTTCTTCGTCTGGCTCAATTTCAGTGATCTGGGCCGTATCGGCTCGTTCAAGTAAGGGGGAAGCGATGAAGTATCAACGTGGCGTGGCACTTTCCGGCATGATTTTCTGGGGCGTCGTCCTGGTTCTGGTGGCCGTGCTCGGCATGAAGGTCGCCCCGACGACCATCGAGTACTACAAGATCAAGAAGAGCGCCGAAGGCACTCTGGCCAAGATGGGGCCTGATTCGACAGTAGCCGATGTGCGCAACTCCTTCGACCGCTTTGCCGAAATCGATATGCTCGCGTTCTCGTCCAAGGATCTGGAAATTTCCAAGGAGAACGGCAAGATCGTCATCGAATTCGCTTACGAGAAGCGCATTCCGCTGTTTGCCAACGTCAGTCTCGTGATCGACTACCAAGGGGCGGCCGGGCGCTAGGCATGACCGTGCCGTCCGTTGCCAGCCGGCTTGGCCATCAGTTTGCCGATCAAAAGCTTCTCAAGACGGCGCTGACGCATCGCAGTTTTGGCTCACCGAATAACGAGCGGCTCGAGTTTCTTGGCGACGGCATACTCGATTGCGTGATTGCCGCCGCGCTCTACCAGCGTTTCGCCGATTTGCCGGAGGGCGATCTGTCGCGCCTGCGGGCCAATCTGGTCCGCCAGGACACCCTGCATCAGCTGGCGCTCGAATTGAACATCGGCGCGGCCCTGCGTCTGGGTGAAGGGGAACTGAAAAGCGGTGGTGCGCAGCGTCCTTCCATACTGGCCGATGCACTGGAGGCGCTGTTTGGTGCCATCTACCTCGATGCCGGTTTCGATGCGGCGGCGGCCGTGGTGCTTAAACTTTATGCTCCGCTGCTCGATGCACAAAAGCCGGGCAAAGTGCTCAAGGATGCCAAGACCGGCTTGCAGGAATGGTTGCAGGGCCGGAAAAAAGCCTTGCCGCGCTATGTCCTGATCGAGGCTAGCGGCGCTGCCCACGAGCAGTCCTTTGCCGTGGCTTGTGAAATCGAAGACCCGCCGCTGCGCACGCTGGGCAAGGGGTCCAGCCGGCGTATCGCCGAACAGAATGCCGCTGAACAGGCCATGAAAGCATTGAACGCATGACACAGATCCGCTCCGGTTATATCGCCATCGTCGGCCGCCCCAACGTTGGCAAGTCAACGCTACTCAACCATCTGATCGGCGAAAAGATCAGCATCGTCTCGCGCAAGGCGCAGACGACCCGGCACCGGGTGACCGGCATCCTGACCGATGAAAAATCGCAATTCGTCTTCGTCGACACACCGGGCTTTCAGACCAAGTTCTCCAACGCCCTGAACCGCGCGATGAACCGCGGCGTGACGCAGACCCTGAGCGATGTAGACCTCGTCCTCTTCGTTGTCGAGGCCGGTCGTTACGACGCCAAGGACAAGGCCGTCGTCCGCCTGTTGCCGAAGGACCGACCGGTGATCCTGGTGGTGAACAAGACCGACTTGCTGAAGGATCGTACGGCCTTGTTGCCCTTCCTGGCCGAGGTCGCCGCCGATTTCGACTACACCGCCGTGGTCCCGGTCAGTGCCGCCAAGGGGCGGCAGACGCAGGATCTGCTGGCTGAGGCGCGCAAGCATCTGCCCAACGACGGCCTGATGTTCCCGGAGGATGACCTGACCGACAAGAGCGAGCGTTTTCTCGCTTCCGAATACATCCGCGAAAAGGTGTTCCGCCTGCTTGGCGACGAATTGCCGTATGCCACCGCCGTCGAGATCGAGCGTTTCGAGGTCGAAGGCAACCTGCGCCGCATTTTTGCCGCCATCGTCGTCGATCGCGAGGGCCACAAGGCCATCGTCATCGGCAAGGGCGGTGAATCGCTGAAGCGCATTGCCAGCGAGGCCCGCCAGGACATGGAACGGCTGTTCGGCGGCAAGGTCTATCTCGAAGTCTGGGTCAAGGTGAAGTCCGGCTGGAACGACGACGAGCGCCTGCTGAAGAGCCTCGGCTACGAGTAATCCGGCGGCGTAGCGATGAATCAGCGCAGCAAGGTCGACGGCCAGCCGGCCTACGTTCTGCACAGCTATCCCTTTCGGGAAACCAGCCTGATCGTCGAAGTGTTCACCCGCGATTTTGGCCGCATGGCCTTGCTGGCGCGCGGTGCCCGCCGCCCGCGTGCCGCCATCCGCGGCCTGCTGATGGGTTTCCAGCCGCTGGAGTTGGGCTGGGCCGGTAAAGGCGAAGTCCTGACGCTGATGAAAGCCGAATGGCAGGGCGGCCAGCCATTGTTGGCCGGCGAGGCGCTGTTCTGCGGCTACTACCTGAACGAATTGCTGATGCATCTGCTGCCACGCGAGGATGCCCACGAGACCCTGTTCGCGCGCTATGCCGAGATGCTGCAACGGCTGGCCGCCGATCCCGCCGGCAAGGTCCGCGAAGCCGACCTGCGCCGCTTCGAGAAGGCGCTACTGCAGGAACTCGGCTACGGCCTGATGCTCGACCGCGATGCCGCCGGCCAGCCGGTGAGCGCCGAAGCGTTCTACACTTACCGCATGGAACAGGGGCCGGTGCGTCTCGAGCATGACGCGGCGGCGGCCCAGGTGGTGCGCGGCAAGACGCTGCTCGATCTGGCCGACGAAAACTTTTCCGATCCGCGTTCGCGGGCCGAAGCCAAGGCCCTGATGCGCACGCTGCTGGCCTACTACCTGGCCGGCAAGGAACTCGAAACACGCAAGATTTTCAAGGAGTTGCAGGAGCTATGATCGAACTCGGCGTCAACATCGACCACATCGCCACCCTCCGCCAGGCGCGCCGTACCTACGAACCCGATCCGCTGTGGGGCGCCGTCGAGGCGCATCTGGGCGGTGCCGACGGCATCACCGTGCATCTGCGCGAGGACCGCCGGCACATCCAGGACAGCGACGTGCGCCGGCTCAAGGAAACGACGCAGATCAAGCTGAACCTGGAAATGGCGGCGACCGACGAGATGGTCGGCATCGCCTGCGGCCTGAAGCCGGAAATGGCCATGCTGGTGCCGGAAGGGCGGCACGAAGTGACGACCGAAGGCGGCCTCGACATCCTCGGACAGGAAGCCCGGCTGCAGGAGGTCATCGCCCGGCTGGCGGAGGCCGGCATCACCACCAGCGTGTTCATCGATGCCGAACTGCCGCAGATCGAGGCGGCGGCGCGTATCGGCGCCCGCGTCTGCGAAATCCACACCGGGCCTTATGCACACGCCTTCTACGAAAAGGGGCGCGACGCCGAGGCGCCGGCGGTGCTGGCCGAGTTCGACAAGATCCGCCAGGGCGGGCGCCTGGTGCAGCAACTGGGCATGCGCTTCAATGCCGGGCATGCGCTGAACTATTACAACGTGCAGCCGATCGCACGCCTGGCAGGTATCCGCGAGCTGCACATCGGTCACGCCATCGTCAGCCGGGCGATGTTCGTCGGCCTGCGCGAGGCGGTGCGCGAGATGAAAGCATTGATGCGCGAGGCCGCAGGGCAGGGCGAATGATTCACGGCATCGGCACCGACATCGTCGCCGTCGCCCGCCTGCGCGGCATGTGGGAGCGGCATGGCGAGCGGGCGCTGGAGCGGCTGCTGGCGCCGCAGGAACGTGAGGATTTTGACCGGGCAGCTGACAAGGGCCGCTTCCTGGCCAAGCGCTTCGCGGCCAAGGAGGCCTTCGCCAAGGCCTTCGGTACCGGCGTGCGGCCGCCGGTGCTGCTGCCGGCCATTGCCGTGACGCACGACGAACTCGGCAAGCCGGCCTTCGCCTTCAACGGGTCGCTGGCCGCGGCCACGCAAGACCTGAAAGCCCACCTTTCGATCAGCGACGAGGCAGAATACGCCGTCGCCTACGTCATTCTGGAGCGCGCATGACCGCCTTGCCCCCCGGGCCGCTGATGATCGACATCGCCGGCACCGAACTGAGCGAACTCGACCGCGAACGCCTGTGCCATCCGCTGGTCGGCGGCATCATCCTGTTCTCGCGCAACTATGCGAACTGCGCGCAGCTGACGGCGCTGACCGCCGAGATTCACGCGCTGCGCCAACCGCCTCTGCTGATTGCCGTCGATCATGAAGGTGGGCGGGTGCAGCGTTTCCGCGACGGCTTCACGCGGCTGCCGCCGATGCGTGCGCTCGGCCAGCTGTACGACCGCGATCCGCAGGCTGCGCTGGCGGCGGCGCACGATGTCGGTTTGGTGCTGGCCGCCGAGTTGCGCGCCTGCGGCGTCGATTACTCGTTTACGCCCGTGCTCGATCTCGACTACGGCCCGTCGCGCGTCATCGGCGACCGCGCCTTCCACCGCGATCCGGCGGTCGTCATCGCGCTGGCCGGCGCGCTCGGCGAAGGGCTGAAGGCGGGTGGCATGGGGACCTGCGGCAAGCATTTTCCCGGTCACGGCTACGTCATTCCCGACTCGCATGTCGAACTGCCAGTCGATGACCGCCAGCTGGCGGCGATGCAGGAGGACCTCGAACCCTACCGCCGTCTGCCGCTCGATGCCGTGATGGCGGCGCATGTCATTTACGAATGCGTCGATTGCAACACCGCGGTGTTTTCCCGCAAGTGGATCGATTATCTGAGAAACGAAATCGGCTTTGACGGCGTGGTGTTCACCGACGACCTGTCGATGGCCGGTGCCGGGGTGGTCGGCGACATGCTGGCACGCGTGCAGACGGCCTGGGCCGCCGGCTGCGACATGTTACTGGTGTGCAATGCGCCGGAGTCGGTGGCGCTGGTGCTTGACAACTGGCAGCCGCAGCCCGATCCGCAGCACAGCCAGCGGGTGCTGAAGTTGTTGCCGGTGCATCCGCCACCATCGCTGGATGGCTCGGGCTACCGAGCGGCTCTGGCTTCGCTCGCCATCCTGGCAAGCTAATATGGCCAAACATCTTTCGCCGAAGCCGCGCCTCAAGAAAGCCTCGCCGAAGCGCTCGGGCAAGGCGGGCTTGCCCGCAGGGGCGCTGGTTCATCTCGGCGAGAAGAAGATCGAGCGGGCGGCGATCACCCTGATCGCCTACGACGGGACGGCGGTCGAAGAAACCCGTTTCGCGGATCTGGCGGCCTGTCAGGCCTGGACGCCGGGACGCGAAAAGCTCTGGCTCAATGTGCATGGCCTGCACGAACCGGAGGTGTTGCAGGAAATCGGCCGCCGCTTCCAGCTCCATCCGCTAGTCCTGGAAGACATCCTCAATACCGACCAGCGCCCGAAAGTCGATGACTACGGCAACTACCTGTATCTGGTCGCCCGCGTCTTCGACTACGATCCGGCGAGCCTGGCGGTGAGCAGTGAGCAGGTCAGTTTCGTGATCGGCGAGAACTTCGTGCTGAGCTTTCAGGAACGGCCGACCGGCAACTTCGACCCGGTGCGCGAGTGGCTGCGTTCGGATCGTGGCCGCATCCGTCAGCTGGGCACGGATTATCTCGCCTATGCGCTGCTCGATCTGGTGGTCGACCGCTATTTCACCATTCTCGAGCAGATCGGCGACCGGGCCGAGGAACTCGAGGAAGAACTAATGCGCGATCCCGGCACCGCGCAACTGGAGACCCTGCACCAACTCAAGCGCGAGACGCTCAATCTGCGCCGGGCCATCTGGCCGCTGCGCGAGGTGGTCAATTCGCTGGTGCGCAACGAGCAGCGTTTCTTCAAGCCCGATACCCTGCTCTACCTGCGTGACATTTACGACCACACGGTGCATCTGATCGAGTCGCTGGAGGCCATCCGCGATCTGATCGCCGGCATGCTCGACATCTACCTTTCGTCAATCAGCAACCGGGTCAACAAGGAAGTCCGGGCCTTGACCGTGATCGCCCTGGTCTTCATGCCAACGACCTTGATCTCCGGCATTTTCGGCATGAACTTCAAGGTCATGCCGCTGCTCGACGATGCCAGCGGTTTTATCTACGCGATCATGCTGATGCTCGGCGTGGCGACGACGCTGGGGCTGATTTTCTGGCGCCGGCGCTGGCTGGGCTAGAGCGCAAAAACCCGCCAGATGGCGGGTTCTCAGCTGCTCTTGGGTGCTGGCGTTCAGATCAGCCCGAGGCTTTCCTCAACGCCCAGATGCACATTCATCGCCTGTACGGCAGCACCGGAAGCGCCCTTGCCGAGATTGTCCAGGCGGCCGACGAGCAGCATGCGCTCGTCGTTGCCGAAGACGAACAGGTCGACCCGGTTGCTGTCGTTGCTCGCTTCGACATTGAAGAAACCACCATCGGTATTTGCCTCTAGATCGACCGGCGCGACGCGGATAAAGGCTTCACCGGCATAGTAGTCGGCGAGGATCTTCTGCACATCGGCCGGCGTCGCCTTGCGGCTGAACTGCTGCGGATGCAGATAGGCGGTGACGGCCAAGCCCTTGTAGAACGGCCCGACGATCGGCTGGAAGATCGGCGCCACGGTCAGGCCAGTGTAGGCCTGCATTTCCGGCAGGTGCTTGTGGGCCAGGGCCAGCGAGTAGGGACGCGGGGCATCGATGCGCTCGGGACTCTGGTAATGGGCGATCATCGATTTGCCGCCACCGGAATAGCCGGTAATCGAATTGGCGGCGATCTGAGTAGCGGCCGGCAGCAGCCCGGCGGCGACCAGCGGGCGCAGGGCCAGGATGAAGGCCGAGGCGTGGCAGCCGGGATTGGCGATGCGCTTGCTGGCGCGGATCTTCGCGCGCTGCTCCGGGCCCAGTTCCGGCAGGCCGAAGGTCCAGGCTGGATTGACGCGGTGCGCGGTCGAGGCGTCGATAATGCAGGTATCCGGATTATCGACCAGCGTCACCGATTCCTTGGCGGCATCGTCCGGCAGGCACAGGAAAGTGATGTCGGAGGCGTTGATCAGGCGCTTGCGCTCGGCCAGATCCTTGCGCTTATCGGATTCGATCTTGAGCAGTTCGATATCGGCGCGCTTGGCCAGGTATTCGTTGATCTGCAGGCCGGTGGTGCCTTCCTGGCCGTCGACAAAGACTTTGTAGGTCATGGGAAATCCGCGGAAACTGGGTTTGGGGAAAGCTGAATTCTGGCAGAAAAGCATGTCGCTTTGGCGACAATGCCGCCCGGAAAGCGAAACGGGCAGCCGAAGCTGCCCGCGGGTCTTGCAGCAAGAAGCCGGCTTACTTGACGCGGTTCTTGTATTCGTCGGTACGGGTGTCGATTTCGATCTTGTCGCCGATGGCGACGAAGGCCGGAACTGGCAGTTCGAAACCGGTGGCCAGCTTGGCCGGCTTCATGACCTTGCCTGAGGTGTCGCCCTTGACGGCCGGCTCGGTGTAGACCACTTCGCGCACCACGCTGTTCGGCAGTTCGACCGAGATGGCCTTACCGTTGTAGAAAACGACTTCGCAAGCGAGGCCATCTTCAAGGTACTTGAGGGCGTCGACCATGTTCTCGGCTTCCACCTCGAACTGGTTGTATTCGGCGTCCATGAACACGTACATCGGGTCAGCGAAGTAGGAGTAGCTCACTTCCTTCTTGTCGAGCACGATCTGTTCGAACTTGTCGTCGGCCTTGTAAACCGCTTCCGATGCAGCACCGGACAGCAGGTTCTTGAGCTTCATCTTGACGACGGCGGCGTTGCGGCCGGACTTGTTGTACTCGGTCTTCTGGACGACGAGCGGGTCGGCACCAACCCGGCACCAACCATAATGACGTTGCCGGAGCGGAGTTCCATTGCGGTCTTCATTCGGGATTCTCTAAGCTAAGATCGGAAAAAGAAAAACGTTAAATTATACCTTGGCGGCGGCAAAGTTGACGAGGGCTGTTGTCAGGTCGGTTTGTCCGGCCAGGTGCCGGGCCCATTGGGCATTGTGGCGGGCGATTTCCTGGTGGCGCGCAACGAAAGTCGGCCAAAGGGCGGCGATATCGTGGCCGCTGTTCCAGGCCGTGAACAGGCCGCGCATGGTGGTGGCTAGTTCGCCGTCCATGGCAGCGCAATAGCGATCCAGGAAGGCCTCCAGCTTGACGTGATGAGCCGCGTCGTCCTGTGGGTAAATCTGCCAGACGAAGGGTCGGCCGGCCCACTGGGCGCGGATGAAGGAATCCTCGCCGCGGACGAAGTTGATGGCACAGCGGCGCAGCAACGCGTCGTAGTCATCCAGCGGCAGGAAGGCGATTGGCGCGATGCGGGCGGCACCGAGTTGCCAGGGGCCGGCGCCGCCCAGGACGGTGGTCACGGCAGTCAGCGGCTTGCCCGGCGGGACATGACAGACGCTAGGCTGCCGCGTGGCGGCGAGGGCCGCGAGCAGGCTGGCGACCGGCGCCGTGTCGTAGCAGAACAGGCTGATTTCCAACGGATCAGGTTCGTTATGCGGCGCGGGCAGGGGCAGGCCGGTTTCGCGCAGCAGGCCGCCGGTGGCCGGTGAAAAGCCCGGAAAAAAGAAATGCTTGACCAGCGGCAGGGAAGGGTGAGGCGATGCCAGGCCGTGACAGCTCTCCGCCCACGGCTCGGCGGTCAGGTATTCGAGGTTGATCCAGCGTGGCTTCGGCGTCGTTGCCGCCATTGCCGCAATGTAGGGCGATGGCAGTTCGCAGGCGAAGGCTTCGATGACGACCGCGCCAACGCGATCGACCGTGAAGTTTTCCGTCCAGCGACGAATTTCGACGCCCTGGACGTGCTGCGTCGGCAAGTTGGCGTCACAGTCCGGGCAGATCGGCACCAGGCTGGCCAGGTCGTCCACCCACAGCCGGACGGCCTTGCCGTGCTCGCGTGCCAGTTGCCGGGCGAGGCGCCAGCAGACGCCGATGTCGCCGTAATTGTCGACGACGCGGCAGAAGAGGTCCCAATGAAGCTGCATGGCCGGCATGTTAACATCCCGCCCCATGTCCGCACCTGACCCCCTCTTTCAAGACCCGCTCGGCTGCACGGCTTGCCCGCGCTTGGCCGAGCATCTGGCGGCGATCCGCCGCCGTGATCCCGACTGGCACGCCTTGCCGGTCCCGGCCTTCGGTTCGCTCGAGGCCGAACTGCTGGTGCTCGGGCTCGGTCCGGGCGAGCGCGGCGCCAACCGCACCGGTCGGCCGTTCACCGGCGACGTGGCCGGCGAACTGCTCTATCCGGCGCTACATCGCTTCGGCTTCGCCACCGCCGCCGCGGCGCTCGGCCCCGATGACTGGGCCAATCCGGCCATGCGTCTGGATAACTGTCGGATCACCAATGCCGTGCGCTGCCTGCCGCCAGCCAACAAGCCGACGACCGCCGAGATCCGCCAGTGCAACGGCCACCTCAAGGCCGAGCTGGCGGCCATGGGGCGGTTGAAAGTGATCGTCGCCCTCGGCACCGTCGCCCACCAGGCGCTGTTGTGGGGCTACGGGCTGAAGCCGGCCCATTTCAAGTTCGCCCACAACGTTCGCCACGATCTGCCGGATGGCCGCATCCTGATCGACAGCTATCACTGCAGCGGCTACAACTGGCGCACCGGCCGGCTGTCGCGGGAAAGTTTCGAAGCGGTCTTCGCCGGCGTCAAAGAACTGCTCGGCTGACAACGGCGTTCGTCCATGGCCTTTGATGCCAAGTCCTTTCTGGCGACGCTGACCGAGCTGCCCGGTGTCTATCGCATGCTCGGTGCGGACGGCGCCGTGCTCTACGTCGGCAAGGCCAAGAACCTGAAGAAGCGGGTGGCCTCCTACTTCCGCGACAATCTCTCCAGCCCGCGCATCGCGCACATGGTCAGCCAGATCGCCGCCATCGAGACGACGGCGACGCGCACCGAGGCCGAGGCGCTGCTGCTGGAAAACAACCTGATCAAGTCGCTGGCGCCGCGCTACAACATCCTGTTTCGCGACGACAAGTCCTATCCCTACATCGTGCTCAGCCGCGGCCAGTATCCGCGCCTCGGCTTCTATCGCGGCAACCCGGATCGCAAGGCCGACTACTACGGGCCGTTCCCGTCGAGCTGGGCGGTGCGCGACAGCATCCAGCTGCTGCAGAAGATGTTCCGTCTGCGCACCTGCGAGGACAGCGTCTTCGCCAACCGCTCGCGGCCCTGTCTGCTGTACCAGATCAAGCGCTGCAGCGGTCCCTGCGTCGATTTCATCGCACCGGAGGATTACGCCGCCGACGTGCAGCTGGCGGCGATGTTCCTGTCCGGCAAGCAGCAGGAAGTCACGCGGCGCCTAAACCAGTCGATGGAAGAGGCCTCGGCGCGGCTGGCCTTCGAGCAGGCCACCATCTACCGCGACCAGATCCAGTCGCTGCATCAGGTGCAGGAAAAGCAGTTCGTTTCCAGCAGCAAGGGCGAGGATGTCGATATCGTCGTCGCCGTGAAGGAGGGGGGGCAACTGTGCGTCAATCTGGCCATGGTGCGCGGCGGCCGCCATCTCGGCGACCGGCCGTTTTTCCCGAGCAATGCCGGCGAATCGACGGCGTCCGATGCGACGGCGGCCTTCCTCCGTCAGCACTACGCCGTCCATCCGGCGCCGGCGCGGCTGCTGGTCTCGCCCTTGCCGAACGAGGAAGAGGAAGCCGATAGCGCCGCGACGCTGGCCGAACTGGCCGGGCGTCCGGTGCCGATCCAGGAGGCGCGCAGCCTGACGCAGAAAGCCTGGGTCGAGATGGCTGTGCAGAACGCCCGGCTGGCCATCCTCGCCCGTAACCAGGCGACGGCGCAGCAGGAACAGCGCCTGGCCGCGCTGCAGGAAGCGCTGCAGCTGGCCGAGCCGATCAACCGCATCGAGTGCTTCGACATCAGCCACACCATGGGCGAGAAGGCCGTCGCTTCCTGTGTGGTGTACGACGGCAACAAGATGAAGAAGAGCGACTACCGCCGCTTTAATATCCGCGACATCACGCCCGGCGACGACTATGCGGCGATGCGCCAGGCGGTGACCCGGCGCTACGACGGCATCGCGCATGGGGCCGAAGCGGGCGAGGGCGTGGCCCCCGACCTGATCCTGATCGACGGCGGCAAGGGGCAGGTGGCCTCGGCCTGGGCGGCGCTGGCCGATCTCGGTCTGACCCATCTGGCCATGGTCGGCGTCGCCAAGGGCGAGGAGCGCAAGCCGGGCCTGGAAAGCCTGATCTTTCCCGAGGCCGCTGGTCGGCCGCCGCTCAACCTGCCGTCCGACCATCCGGCCCTGCACCTGATCCAGGAAGTGCGCGACGAGGCGCACCGTTTCGCCATCACCGGCCACCGGGCGCAACGCGGCAAGGCGCGCAAGACGTCGACGCTGGAAAGCCTGCCCGGTGTCGGTCCGGCCCGGCGCAAGGCGCTGGTTGCCCGCTTCGGCGGCATCGCCGGAGTGCTGGCGGCGACGCCGGAGCAACTCGCCGAGGTGCCCGGCATCAGCCGCGAGATGGCCGAGAAGATTCATTCCGCTTTACACTGACGGCCTATGCCTTTCAATCTGCCCATCCTGCTGACCTGGCTGCGCATCGTCGCCATCCCGCTGCTGATCGCGCTCTATTTCCTGCCGGCAGCCTGGGCCACCCAGTACGAGCGCGACCTGTTCGCCACCCTGATCTTCATCGCTGCTGCCCTTACCGACTGGGCTGACGGCTACTTGGCCCGCAAGCTCGACCAGACTTCAGCCTTCGGCGCCTTTCTCGATCCGGTTGCCGACAAGCTGATGGTTGCCGCCGCGCTGCTCGTGCTGGTCCAGCTAGGCCGGACCGACGCCATCGTGGCGATGATCATCATCGGCCGGGAGATCACCATTTCGGCGCTGCGCGAATGGATGGCCAAGATTGGCGCGGCCAAGAGCGTCGCCGTGTCGATGCTCGGCAAGGTCAAGACGGCCGCGCAGATGGCAGCCATTCCGCTGTTGCTGTATCACGTGCCGCTGTTCGGCATCGATGTTCGGGAAGTAGGCAATTGGCTGATCTGGATCGCCGCCTTGCTGACGCTGTGGTCGATGGGTTACTACCTGCGCATGGCATGGCCGGAAATCGCCAAACGTACAGCAGATAAGGCTTAGAGGGGGTTGACATCGATTTCGGAGCGTCTATAATGCGCGCTCTGTTTGACGCGGCAGTAGCTCAGTTGGTAGAGCGCAACCTTGCCAAGGTTGAGGTCGAGAGTTCGAGACTCTTCTGCCGC
>PHCU01000033.1 GCA_002842345.1 Betaproteobacteria bacterium HGW-Betaproteobacteria-12
TTTAAATGCGCGCCTCTCGAATGGGCGGTTAGCTCAGCGGTAGAGCACTGCCTTCACACGGCAGGGGTCACTGGTTCGATCCCAGTACCGCCCACCATTCGACGGAAGAACGGAAACCCGCTCAGCTCAAGGCTCAGCGGGTTTTTTGTTGCGTGTCCGCTAGGCTTTGGCTACCCCAACTGGTCTTGGATTTCACTTCCGTGCCCATTTTGTGCCCATGCGGCGCCCATTTTGTGCCTAGGTTTTCGGCGCGATTCTGTGAATGGTCGAAAAGTGATCACTGCATTCCGCGCCCACCAGCTGCTAGTTACTATCGTCGATGAATTCAAATAGGTCATGAACCGAGCATCGGAAAAGTTTACACAGACGATTGATCATATCCGGGGCTACGCGCGTTGCGGTCCGCACTGCGTGCAGGATCGCCATCGGCATGCTGGCACACCCAGACATCACTAGCACCGCACCGGCAAACAGCAATGAACGCATTTTTATTCTCCCTGAATACAGGGCGCGACCTTTAAGCCAATTGCCATACGAGGTAAACGGTGTCAGCGGCCTCCGTGGTGACCGTGATGGCCGTGATGACCACCGCCCGGAATGAATACCGGGAAGCAAGCGCTCACGGAGACGACGGTAATGGCGACGACGAGGGCGGTGAGTATCTTCTTCAGCATGGCGAACTCCAATCTGGAAAGGTCCATACCTCTGATTAACGTCCGCGTGCTGGCGTAGACCGACGCCCAGATGTAAGTGGATGTTACATGCTGGCGGAGCCTGGCTTTCCGCCGTCGAGCGCCCCTTGAGCGCAGCTCTGGTTCCGGCAAATTACCCGCGCTGATCAGTAGTTTTTGCTCCCGTTACAACACGCCGTAAACAGAACTGATCCGGTCCGTCGGCCAGCGCTCGCAGGGTGCAGTGCTTGAATTCGCACCTCGACAATCATCTCCCGCGGCCAATGACCCGACGCATTCCCGGGCGTCGCGCAGTGCCTGGAATACCCCGTGGTGGTCGAAGCGCAAGTGATGCGGCGACGTCGAGGAATTGCTGTTCCATGGCTCGAAATAACTGACCAACTTCCCGATGGGCATTTCTTCTCCGGTGATGCGCTGCAATAATCCCGAAAGCCTAGCCCGCGCAGCAATCGGCGGGAAGGATGAAAAGCTTCGAAGCAAATCAGCAAACAGGCATGATCCGGCCAGCGCATTCGGGAGGAACCGCCGTGCCGTATCGCCATCTGCCGTGCCGCAAGCCGCATCGAGCCCCGTTGCCCGGGGTGGTCGGCCGGGGGCTTCCGCATGGCTGAGCCGCGCAAGGCGCAAATCGTGGCCATCGGCTCTGCGCAACTGGTGGCCTGGGCATCCTCCACCTACCTGCCGGCGGTGGTCGCCGTGCCGATGGCCGGCGAACTGGGGCTGGCCGTGTCCTGGGTCTTCGCCGCCTTCTCCGGCGCGCTGGGCTTGATGGCCGTGCTCGGCCCGGCGGTCGGGCGCGCCATCGACCGGCGCGGCGGGCGCCGGGTACTGTGCCTCGGCAGCCTGACCTTGTCCGCCGGCCTGCTGTGCCTGGCGGGGGCGACCGGCCCGCGCACGATGTTCGCCGGCTGGCTGCTCCTCGGCGTCGGCATGGCCGGCGCCCTCTACGATGCGGCATTCGCCGCGCTGGTCCGCGAGCATGGCCTGGGGGCGCGCGGCGCGATCACCGGCATCACGCTGCTCGGCGGTTTTGCCAGCACCGTCGGCTGGCCGTTGAGCAGCCTGCTGGTGGAACTGTGGAACTGGCGCGTCGCCTGCCTGTTCTGGGCGCTGGCCAATTTGGCGCTGGCGCTGCCGCTCAATTTCCGTTTCGCCACGGCCTTCCTGCCCGTCTCCGGCGAGGCGGCACCGGCGGTGGTCAGCCAGGATGCGCCGCTAGCGGCGGTCGCCAGTCGCCGCGATTTCGCGCTGCTGGTGATTTTCGGCGCCGCCACCGCCTTCGTGACGTCGGCGATGGCGGCGCATCTGCCGCTGCTGCTGCTCTCGGCTGGCGTCGGCACCGCCGTGGCCGTCGCTGCCGCCGCCCTGGTCGGGCCGGCGCAGGTGGTCGCGCGGATCGGCGAATTCATCGTCGACCGGCGCTGGCAGCCGAGCCCGTTGCGCGGCGCCCGGCTGGCGACCGCGCTGCATCCGGCCGGCGGCCTGCTGCTGCTCGGCTTCGGCGGTGCGCCGGCGGCCGCCTGCCTGTTCGCCGTGCTGCATGGCGCCGGCAATGGCTTGATCACCATCGCCCGCGGCACGCTGCCGCTGCACCTGTTCGGCAGCGTCGGCTACGGCCTTCGCCAGGGACGGCTGGCCATCGCCCAGCGCCTAACCCAGGCGCTGGCCCCGTTCCTCTTCGCGCTGGTCGTGGCATCCGGCGGCGCGACGGCCGGGCTGGCGCTGACCATCGCCCTGTCGGCCGTCGCCCTGGCCGCGCTGCTGGCCCTCCGCGAGCGCAGCGGCCGGCGCGTATGAGCATCTTCGGGTCAGAAACGTCGCGGTGCCAGGTGTCGCCGGCGGTGACGCGCGAGTTCTTGCTGATGCGCCAGGCCGGCACTGCCGGGGCGAACGCCTTGGCGTCACCGGCGTGGCCAGCAGGTGGCGGTGAGTGGAGGCACGCGCGGCATGGGCCGGGTTGCCGGGTGGGGGCGGAAACGGCTGATCGCCAAGCCGGCACGTTTATCCCCATTTCCTGTGGATAAGCTTGGGAGTAGTCACTGGGTACTGGCGCTAACGCCTTGGCGCAGCAGCGCTTTGCAGGCGCAGCCCATTAATCGGGCAGCCGCTCAGGGACAGTAGATTTTCTGCAGCATGGCGATGATTTGCTGCAGGCGCTGGTCGGCAATCGAGTAATAGACGAAGTTCGCTTCCTTGCGCGACTTGAGCAGGTGCTGGTTGTGCAGCTGGTTCAGGTGCTGTGAGATGTTGGGTTGGGAGGAGCCCAGCGCCTGACAGATGTCGCCGACCGAATGCTCGCTGTCGCCGAGCAGGCAGAGGATGGCCAGGCGCAGGGGATGGGCGATCGCCTTGCAGCGGTCGGCCGTCAGTTCGAGATCCTGCTCGCTCCAGCCGTGGCGTTTCATCGCTATTTTTTCAGGTCGATCTGGTCGAAAGTGCCGCCGTTCGCAACATGCGTCTTCTGCGCCTGCTTGCCGAATGTGCGCATCGCGGCGAATCCAGGAAGGAATGGGATGCGTGCAGTCTACGCAGGCCGAAGCGAAGCAAAAAGAACGAATTCGTCGATGCTTATCAGCTTTTCGTCTATGGGTTTGCCGCGCGGCGCAGCCGATCGAACAGGTGCAAGCGTTCGGGGCCGTTTTGCTGTCCGATGGTCGAATAACCTGGGATGAAATCGCTGCATGCCGTGTTCATGTCGAGCCAGGGCGGGCGGCAGGCGTCGATGCAATCTTTGATGCGGCGCCTGTCTAAGACATATCTACGGACCTCCGATGAGGTGCTCGCTATGGCTTCCCTGGCTCCCTATCTCCTTTTCGCCCTGGTCTCGCTTGGCCTGTCGGCCTGCGGGACGACAAGCAGAACGCCGGCCACGAGCGAAGTGCCGCCCTCCGGGAGTGGTGACTTTGCCGTCCGGCCGCAACTCAATCTGCAGCTGGCCAGCGGCAACTACAACTGTGCGCAGGGGGTCCGGCTCAAGGTCGAGCGCGAGGTTCACGAACAGGTCAATCACCGCATCCGGCTTGCCTGGAAAGGCTCCACTTACAGTCTTGACCGCGATCCCTCCATCTCCGGCTTACCCCGCTTCGAGAACGCGGCGGGGGGCCTGGTATGGATTGATCTGCCGTGGAAGGGGCTGCTGCTCGATGCCAAAACCAACAAGCCGCTGGCCAACGAATGCCAGCCGGCCGGCGTGGTGGCCGGCAGCTAGGGGAAGGGCCTCGGGCTGGCGGCAGGGGTCTTGTCGGCCGCCTGGATGGCGGCGCGGCCAACGAATTCTTTGGCATATGCAGAGAACCGGAAGGGAGGCGGGGGCGGCGTCTTCGCTGTTCGCCTCGGCCATCCTGTTGGCTGCACGACGAGATTCGGGCAAGTCGGTCGCCATATAAGTAAATAACAAATGCATCGTTCGGCGCCGTATTCGCACTTCCTAAACTGGCTTCCACTTTCACTCGATGGAGCCACCATGAAACGTCAATCCCTGCTCACCGGTCTGCTGGCCGCCTCCCTGCTTGCCGGCCAGGCCTTCGCCGTAGATGTCACGCTGCTCAACGTCTCCTACGATCCGACGCGGGAGCTGTACCAGGATTACAACCGGGCCTTCGCCAAGTACTGGAAGGCGAAGACCGGCGACAACGTCAAGATCAACCAGTCGCACGGCGGTTCCGGCAAGCAGGCGCGCGGTGTGATCGACGGCCTGGACGGCGATGTGGCGACGCTGGCGCTGGCCTACGACATCGACGCCATCAGCGACCGCGGGCTGATTCCGGCCGACTGGCAGAAACGCCTGCCGCACAACGCCTCGCCCTATACCTCGACCATCGTCTTCCTGGTGCGCAAGGGCAATCCGAAGGCCATCAAGGACTGGAACGACCTGGTCAAGCCGGGCACCGAGATCATCACGCCGAACCCGAAGACCTCCGGCGGCGCCCGCTGGAACTACCTTGCGGCCTGGGCCTATGCCCTGGAACAGCCGGGCGGCAATGAAGAGAAGGCCAAAGCCTTCGTCGGCCAGCTGTTCCGGAACGTCAAGGTGCTCGATTCCGGCGCCCGCGGTTCGACGACCACCTTCGTCGAACGCGGCATCGGCGACGTGCTGCTGGCCTGGGAGAACGAGGCCTATCTGTCGCTGCAGGAGCTCGGCGACAAGTTCGAGATCGTCGTGCCGTCGCTGTCGATCCTGGCCGAACCGCCGGTCACGGTGATCGACAAGACGGTCGACAAGCGCAGCACGCGCCAGGTGGCGCAGGCCTACCTTGACTACCTGTATTCGCCGGAAGGCCAGGAAATCGCCGCCAAGCATTTCTACCGCCCGCAGGACGCGAAGATCGCCGCCAAGTACAACAAGCAGTTCGTCAAGACCCGGCTGGTGACCATCGACAAGTCCTTCGGCGGCTGGCGCAACGCGCAGAAGGTGCATTTCGCCGATGGCGGCGTGTTCGACCAGATTTTCCTGTCCTCCGGCAAACGCTGAGTCGTTCGCCGGATACCAGGAGAGCGGGGCGCGGTCGGCCCCGCTCTTTCTATATGCTAAATATTGATTAGCTTTTAGATATTCATTATTTCTTCTTATAAGCCGCGGGTCCTAGACTCTGCGTGCCGGTCCAGCCGCAGGCTACCCAGGCACGCTCACCAGGAGAGGGGAAATGAATTTCCAGCAATTGCGCATCGTCCGCGAAACCGTCCGCCAGGATTTCAACCTGACGGAAGTGGCCAACGCGCTGTACACCTCGCAACCGGGGGTCAGCAAGCACATCAAGGATCTCGAGGACGAACTCGGCATCGAGATTTTCGTTCGTCGCGGCAAGCGTCTGCTCGGCCTGACCGAGCCGGGCAAGGAGCTGGTCGAGGTGGTCGGGCGCATCCTGCTCGACAGCCACAACCTGCGCCGCATCGCCGACCAGTTCGCCAGCCGCGAGACCGGGCATTTCGTCATCGCAACGACGCACACCCAGGCGCGCTACGCCTTGCCGAAAATCATCAAGTGGTTCAAGGCCGACTATCCGAAGGTGCACCTGACCCTGCTGCAGGGCAGTCCGCGCGAAATCGCCGAACTGGTGAACACCGGCCAGGCTGACGTCGGCATCGCCACCGAGGCGCTGAACAAGGTGCCGGAACTGGCCTCCTTCCCGTTCTATTCCTGGCATCACGCGATCATCGTGCCGCACGGCCACCCGCTGACGACGCTGCCGCAGATCACGTTGGAAACCCTGGCCGAGTTCCCGATCATCACCTACCACGAGGGCTTCACCGGCCGGGCGCATGTGGACAAGGCCTTCGCCGACGCAGGCATCGTGCCGGACATCGTGCTTTCGGCGATCGACGCCGACGTGATCAAGACCTACGTCAGCCTCGGCCTGGGCGTCGGCATCGTCGCCTCGGTCGCCTACGACCCCGAGCAGGACCGCAATCTGACGCTGCTCCCGGTGCCCGAGCTGTTCCCAAGCAATACCACGCGCCTCGCCGTGCGCCGCGGCACCTACCTGCGTAGCTATGTGCATGCCTTCATCGAGAAGGTCTGCCCGGATGTCGGTGAAGAGACGATCAAGAGTGCGCTGAAGTTGCCGAACGGCGGCGACTGAGTCCGGTAGTCCGGCGATGGGCAGGCAGATAAACGGGGGAGATTTTTCCCCGTTTTTTCTTCAGGCAGCGCTGCGCACCTGCTCCCAGGGGGCTCTGGCGCTAGGCGTATCGCCGGCGTGGTACAGGTGTTTCAGCGGTGCGTGGGCCAGCAGCAGGTCGATCTCGCTGGCCACGCTGGCCTTGCGCAGGGTGGCAGTTTCCTTGTCTTCGAGCATGACCCGGGCCGGCAACTGGTGCAGCTGGGCAATGATGCGTTTCAGCGTCCGGGAGGCGGCGAGCAGCTGGCTGTCCAGCTTGACGATGTCGGGCTGCAGTTCGCGCAGCAGGCCGAAATCGAGCGTGCTGCGGCCGAAGTTGCCGATGGCGATGCCGTAGCCGCGGGCACGGTAGCTGCTGACGGCGCGGATCAGGTGCTGACTGTCCTCGATGCCGTCGCTGTCAATCTCCAGCGTGACCTGTTCGGGGAACAGGCCGCATGGACGCAGGATTTCCTCGAAGGCCAGCCCGTGGTCGGCCGGCACGCTGAGCACGTGGCGGGCATGCACCTTGAGCAACAGGTTGCCGCGCCGCGGGGCGGTCAGGTAGTTCAGCGCATGCAGCGTGCGCACCAGGCGGTCGAGGTAAATGAATTCACGGTCGTCCGAGGGCAGCACGAACACGGCCTCCGGCAGCAGCGGCACCCGATTCGACAGGCCAAAGGCCTGAAAGCTCGCCGCATGGCCGTGCAGCTTGCCAGTCGCCGTCTCGACCACCGGCAGGAACTGCGATTCGATGCGGATGTTGGCGTAATGCAGGAAGACGCGCCCATCGCTGGCGACGAAGGGCTGATCGAGGCCGGAGCGGGCGTAGGGCGCCGGCAGGATGCCGTTCGGCGCGTTCAGGGTGCGGACCAGATCGGTGAGAGGCATGGGATTCTCCTGGTGAGGATCGACGTCCGCACGAACCAGGGTGGCAGACGTCTAGTCATAGGCTGGGTGGGTGGAGAAACTATACGGACCTGCCTGCCGGTGACGAACGAACCTCTTTTGCGCTGCTTATTTTTCCGCTGGCATATGCTTATGGCGGATCGGTTGGTCCGGGCGAGCCAACCCCTATCAGCGAGATCGCGCTAACAGTCCTCGTCGGCAGCCGGGGTGCACGGCCCGACCGGCGACAAGCCGGCAACCTTGCCGAAACTCGCCGTCCGCCGCGCAATCGACATGGCATCCTTGGCCACGATCGGCGCTCCGCGGTGAATATGGATCAGCACGTTACTGCCCGAGCGCGAGCGAATCTGGGCCACCCAGTGATTGCAGGCAATGTCGGTCTGATTCTGCGAACTCATTGAATTCTCCTGTGGGAAGCAGCAATTGTTGCGCAGAACGAAATGACAAACAGTATGGCTACGTAACCGTAAGTAACGCGGACAACCCGACGTGTTTCCGCAGTACGTGCCTTGGTCGGGCCGTTCAGAAAACTCCCAGCGCCAGGCCGGTGGCGAGTGCCGCGCGGAGCTCGGCACAGCGGGCGAGTTCATCGGCGGCGATCGTCTTGGGTTGCAGGATGGCTTCCGGGGTTTGCGCATGCGTACAGACGATCAGTGGCTCGGCAATCGCCTTCAGGCGCCAGCCGGTGGCGATACGCTCAATCTGCCGCGCGGCATTGGCGCCGTCGCTGCCGGCACAGATCAGGGTCGCATAGGGTCGGCCGTTGATCCGTTCGAGCGCCGGGTAATAGCAGCGATCGAAGAAATCCTTGAGCAGGCCGGAGACAGCGCCGAGATTCTCCGGGGTGGCAAAGAGGTAGGCGTCGGCGGCCAGAACATCGCTCGGGCCGGCGGCCGGCGCGTGCAGCAGGCGGACGTCGACCGTGCCTTCACAGGTGGCGCCTGCGGCGGCAGCCTGGGCCATCTGCAATGTACCGCCGGTCATCGAGTGGTAAACGATGAGGATCGATTTCATGGTGTCCAGCATAACGCCGACGACCTTCTGCATCAGCTGCGTTTTTCTCGGCATCGTTACGTCGATCCGATTGCACCCTTCGATCTGGCCCAGTTGTTGCTCGATTTGCACAAGACGTTTGTTCTCCGACTGACTTGAGCGGGAGGTGCGCTATGGGCGATTCACAACGACAGGCAATCCTGGCGGTTTGGGGCGATGGAAAGGCATGGGCCGGAGGCAATGTGCCCGCCGTATCCGTCCGGTACGCAGCTCATCGTGGAGAACGGCGATGTCGATCCGAATCAATGAAGAAACGCGCTTCTGGCTGCGTCTAGCGGCGTTTGCCAGTCTGTCCGAACATATTCTGGCGACCGGGGCGCCGCTGGCCGATGCCGAGGAACTGCTCTTCGGCTGGCGCCTGCCCGGTGCGCTGCCATCCCGTTATGCCTGTCTGGCCGGCGGCATGGCCAATGCGACCGTGTCGGGAGCCTAGTCAGTGACGGTGCATTCGCACAGATCTGGTGCGCTTTCCTCTGCTGGGCACTATTGAATGGGCCTGGTCGCTTTCTGGTGTGCCGGCAACAATCCGGGCCGCTGACCGCGCGGCAAGCCCTTGTCGCACTGGAAAAATCGGCCGAATGGTGTAGAGTCAGATTGGCATGTTGATTTATTGAGGAGTGTGTCATGGATGTCCAATCGGTAAGTTCGTCGAGTACCAATCCTTTCGTTTCCTCGGCCAACTCGGCTCAGGCACAGCAGGCGCAACAAGCCCGGCAGGCGCAACAGGCCGAGCAGCAGGAGCAGCCGCGTCCCGAGCAGCGCGTCGAACGTGCGGAAGAGGCGCCGAAGCCGGTGACCAATGCGCAGGGACAGCGCACCGGTACGCTGATCAACGTTATTGCCTGACCGGGCAACGGTCGGGAACGGGATTCGGCGAGTCGGATCATGGCCATTGCCGCAAGCGTGGGGTTGCAGTCGCCCGGCGGCGGAATCTGGGGACAGGTTCAGCAGCAACAGGCGCAACGCAACGCCGATCAGGCTGAGCAGCAGGCGCGTGCCTTGCAGGCCAGGGCACGGCAGGCGCAGTCGGTGGCTGATCAGGCCCAGGTAACTGCGCAATCCTTGAAAAGCCAGTCCAGTCAGGCGCAGGGCAGCGCCGAAAGCGCGCGACGCGGCTTGGTGGCGATGAAATCCCGGGATGACATGCTGGTACAGCTGGATCAGCAGGTAGCCAAGGTGGCCGCTGCGGTGGTGCCGGCACCGCAGGTCGCTGCAGTCGAGCCGGCGGCACAACCGGTGACGAATGCCTTTGGCCAGACGACCGGCACGCTGGTGAATGTGACGGCCTGAGGAAGCTTCTTCCAAAAGACGATCGGGCGCTGCGGCGCCCTTTTTCATGCCCGGCCGTCTGGTATCGTTGCGGCATTGCCAACCGTTCATCAAGCAAGGGAGTTTTTCTGTGCTAGCCGACCATTGGTGCGCTTCCGTCGATGCCACCATCCAGTTGCGGACCGGATGCAATCCGCTGGAGCAACACGGGCCGCAGGCCGTGATCGTGCACGCCGACGCCTGGGCGCCGGTGGCCGCCATTGCCGACCCGCACGACATTCGCCAGGTGGTGGATTACGAGGTGATTTTCCTGGCCATACGCAAGCTGGAGCAGAATGAGCACTGCATCTGCCTGGAGTCGAGCATTCTCGAAGTGATGGACGCCATCTTCGCGATGGCCATTGTCACCGAGGCTTTCGTCTCGATGCACAAGCCGCATGTCTATAACGGCCAGGGAACGCCGGCCATTTCGCTGAAGCTGACGCGCGCGCAATGGCAGACGCTGAACCGTTGATCGCCGCGATCGGCGCCGTCGCCAGCAACGGCATGCTTGGGCTGGATGGCTGGCTGCCCTGGGACATCCCGGAGGAGCTGGCCTATTTCGAGGCGACGGTGGCCGGCGCGGCGTTGGTCATCGGTCGGCTGACCTACGAGTCGATGGATGTGGTGCCGGCGGATTCATTCATCGTCAGTCGCCGGGGCGATCTGCAATTGCGTCCCGGTTGCCGGCGCGTGGCCTCGGTGGAAGAGGGCCTGCGGGCGGCGCTGGCCACGGGCAAGCCGGTGTTCGTCATCGGCGGCGCCTCGATCTATGCCGCCGCCTGGCCTTATTGCCGGCGCTTCTACCTGACCCGCATCGACATGCCGTTTGCCGGCGATACGCTGTTTCCCGCGGAAATTCCGCTGGACTCGTGGGATCTGGTTAGCGAAGTGACGCAGCGTTATCGCGAGCGCAACAGCGGCCAGGACGTCACTTGCCACTTCCTGCAGTACGAACAGCGCCAGCCGCGGCCGTTACCGGCGCCGGGCGGAGATCCCGCCGAGGCCTGAGCGGACGGCCCCGGCGCTGGCCGCTGAAAGATCGGCACCGGCGCCTGCGATGATCAATTTCACCTGAACCGAGAAAAACGCTTGCGTTGTATTGGCCTTTTTCCTATGATTCAAACGAACGTATGAATCATTTGGGGGCCCTATGGCTGAAGTTCGATCTGTCGATACTCGCGAGCGCATTCTCGATGCCGCCGAGCGCCTGTTCATGGCGCACGGTTACGACGGCACCTCGATGCGCCACATCACCGGCGAGGCCGGCGTCAATCTGGCGGCGGTGAATTATCACTTCGGCTCGAAAGAGTCGCTGATGCAGGAGGTGTTCCGCCGCCGCCTCGACTGGCTCAACGACGAGCGCATGCGTGTGCTCGACGCCCTGGAAGCCGAGGCCGGCGAGCAGCCGGTCAAGCCATCGGCCATTGTCGACGCCTTTTTCGGCACGCTGCTGCGCATGGCCGACGACGAGAAGCGCGGCGGGGTGACCTTCCTGCGCCTGCTCGGGCGGACGCTGACCGATCCCTCGGAATTCATCCGCGCCTTTCTCGCCCACGAATACAAGACGGTCATGGATCGCTACAAGGAGGCGCTGTTCCGCGCGCTGCCGGAAGTGCCCAAGGCCGAGATCGTCTGGCGCTTTCACTTCATGCTCGGGGCCACTTCCTACGCCATCGCCGGCACCGATGCGCTGCGCCTGGTCACCGACTGGCAGATCGAGGACGAGGATGCGACCGATCGCCTCGACCGCCTGGTGCCGCGCCTGATGTCCTTCCTGATCGGCGGCCTGCGCGCGCCGCTGCCGCAGTTCGCCGATGCGGCGGGCGCCGACTGACGGCCAGCCCCCGCCCAAAAAAACACAAAACCATAAATGGAGACAAACAGCATGTTCAACAGCCTCATCCCTCTGCTCGGGTTAGCCGCCCTGGTGGCTTTGGCCGGGCTGCTCTTCGTCCGGCCACTGCGCCGGGCGGTGATCACCCGGCCCATTTTTTCCACCTATCGCAAGGTGTTGCCGCAGATGTCGGAGACCGAGCGCGATGCGCTGGAAGCCGGCAGCGTCTGGTGGGAAGGCGAGCTGTTCCGCGGCACGCCGGACTGGCGGAAGCTGCATGCCTACCCGGTGCCGAAGCTGACGCCGGAAGAGCAGTCCTTCCTCGACAACGAATGCGAAGAAGCCTGCCGCCTGGTCGATGACTGGAAAGTGACGCACGAGCTGTACGACCTGCCGCAGGAAGCCTGGCGCTACATCAAGGAGCAGGGCTTCCTCGGCATGATCATCCCGAAGAAGTACGGTGGCCTGGAGTTTTCCGCCTATGCCCATTCGCAGGTGGTGACCAAGCTGTCGACGCGCTCAAGCGCGCTGTCTGTCTCGGTCATGGTGCCCAACTCGCTCGGCCCGGCCGAACTGCTGCTGCACTACGGCACCGAAGCGCAGAAGAACCATTACCTGCCGCGTCTGGCCAAGGGCATCGAGGTCCCAGCCTTCGCGCTGACCAGCCCATGGGCCGGTTCCGATGCGGCCTCGATCCCCGATAGCGGCGTCGTCTGCAAGGGCATCTACCAGGGCAAGGAAGTGCTCGGTATGCGCGTTTCCTGGGACAAGCGCTACATCACGCTGGCCCCGGTGTGCACGGTGTTCGGCCTGGCCTTCCATTTGTATGACCCGGATGGCCTGCTCGGCGACCACAAGCATATCGGCATCACCTGTGCCCTGGTCCCTTACGACCATCCGGGCGTCGATACCAGCCGCCGCCACTTCCCGTTGAACGCCATGTTCATGAACGGCCCGACGCGCGGCACCGAGGTTTTCATGCCGCTCGATTTCATCATCGGCGGACCGAAGATGGCCGGGCAGGGCTGGCGCATGCTGATGGAGTGCCTGGCGGCCGGTCGCTCGATCTCGCTGCCGTCCTCCAACACCGGCATGGCGCAGATGACGGCGCGTGCCGTCGGCGGCTATGCCCGGGTGCGTTCGCAGTTCAAGATGGCGGTCGGTCGCTTCGAAGGCGTCGAGGAGGCGCTGACCCGGATCGGCGCCTACACCTACCTGATGGACGCCGTGCGCAAGATGACCGCCGGCGCCGTCGATCTCGGCGAGAAGCCGTCGGTGGTTTCGGCCATCGCCAAATACCACGTCACCGAACGCGCTCGTCAGGTGGTTAACGATGGCATGGACGTCATTGGCGGCAAGGGCATCTGCCTCGGCCCCTCCAACTTCCTCGGCCGCGCTTACCAGCAGGTGCCGATCGGCATCACCGTCGAAGGCGCCAACATCCTGACCCGTTCGCTGATCATCTTCGGTCAGGGTGCCATCCGCTGCCATCCGTATCTGCTGCCGGAAATGCAGGCGGCGCAGAATCCGGACCAGAAAAAGGGTCTGGCCGATTTCGACAAGGCGCTGTTCGGCCACATCGGCTTCACCATCAAGAACGGTTGCCGCGCGCTATGGCTAGGGATGACCGGCTCGCACTTCGCCGGCGTCAATACCGACGTGGCGCCGGAAATGCGCCGCTACTACCAGCAACTGACGCGCTTTTCGGCGGCCTTCGCCTTCATGGCCGACATCTCGCTGCTGGTGCTCGGCGGCAGCGTCAAGCGCCGCGAAAAGCTGTCGGCGCGGCTGGGCGACATCCTGGCCCAGATGTACCTGATCTCCTGCACGCTGAAGCGCTACGAGGCCGAAGGCCGCAAGCAGGAAGACGCGCCGCTCGCTCACTGGGCGATCTGGGATGCCATGTACAAGGCGCAGCAGGCCTTCGACGGCGTCATCGCCAACTTCCCGGTGCGTTTCATCGCCGCCTTCCTGCATCGTTCGATCTTCCCGTGGGGCCATCCGTACGTCGTGCCTTCGGACGAGGTCGGCCATCAGGTGGCCAAGGCGTTGATTTCGCCGTCGGCCACCCGCGACCGGCTGACCGCCGAGTGCTACCTGCCGCTCGACGAAAACGAACCGGTCGGCGCCATCGAGCTGGCGCTCGCCGCCACGCTGCAGGCCGAGGCGGTCGAAGCCAAGATCCGCGAGGCGGAGAAGGCCGGGCGTTTCGACGGCAACCCGCGGGCCAACGTGCGCGACATCGCCATCGTCGCCTTCGAGTGCGGCGTCATCAATGCCGCCGAATACGAGATCATGCAGCGGCGCAACCACCTGCGCGACATCGTCGTGCGCGTCGACGACTTCCCCTTTGACTACGGCGTGGCGACGGCCAACAAGCCGGCCGAATGCCGGATGGCCGCCTGAGCATGAGCCGCACGATCTACGTGGTGGACGGCGCTCGCACGCCCTTCCTCAAGGCGCAGAAAGGGCCGGGGCCGTTCGCCGCCTCCGACCTGGCGACCCAGGCCGGGCGAGCGCTGCTGCTGCGCCAGCCGTTTGCGCCGTCGGATCTCGACGAGGTCATCCTCGGCTGCGCCGCGCCGTCGCCGGACGAAACCAATATTGGCCGCATGGTCGCGCTGCGCCTGGGTTGCGGCAACAAGGTGCCGGGCTGGACGGTGATGCGCAATTGCGCCTCCGGCATGCAGGCCATCGACTCGGCCATCGCCAACATCCAGTGCGGCCGTTCCGAACTGGTGCTGGCCGGCGGCGTCGATGCGCTGTCGCGGGCGCCGCTGCTGTACTCGGACGCCATGGTGCGCTGGTTCGCCGGCATGATGAGCCTGCGCACGGCCGGTGAGAAGGCCCGGCATTTCCTCAAGCTGCGCCCGGCCGCGCTGCTGACGCCGGTGATCGGCCTGATGAAGGGCCTGACCGACCCGGTGGTCGGCCTGTTGATGGGCCAGACGGCCGAGAACCTGGCCTGGAAGTTCGGCATCACCCGCCAACAAATGGACGAATTTGCCGTGCGCAGCCACCAGCGGGCCGTCGCAGCCCGACAAGCCGGACATATGGGCGAGATCGTGCCGCTGGTCGATAGCGACGGCAATGTCTATGCCGAGGACGACGGCGTGCGCGCCGATGCCACGCTGGCGGGCATAGTCAAGCCGAAGCCTTTCTTCGACAAGAAATACGGCAACATCACCGCCGCCAACAGCTCGCAGATCACCGACGGTGCCGCCTGGGTGCTGCTGGCCTCGGCTGAAGCGGTGCAGAAATATGGCCTCAAGCCGCTCGGCAAAATCGTCGACAGTCAGTGGTCCGGCCTGGAGCCGGAGCAGATGGGCCTCGGCCCGGTGCATGCCGTGACGCCGCTGCTGCAGCGCCACGGCATGAGCCTGGCGGAAATCGATTACTGGGAACTCAACGAAGCTTTCGCCGCGCAAGTGCTCGGCTGCCAGGCGGCCTGGCGGGATGACCAATACTGCCGCGAACAACTGGGCCTGCCCGGCGCTTTCGGCAGCATCGACGAAGAACGCCTCAACGTCGACGGCGGGGCGGTGGCCATCGGTCATCCGGTCGGCGCCTCGGGGGCGCGCATCGTGCTGCACCTGTTGCAGGTGCTCCGGCGCAATCATGCCAAGCGCGGTGTCGCGACCATCTGCATCGGCGGCGGCCTCGGTGGTGCGATGCTGGTGGAGGCCTGCCAATGAAACACTGGCAACTGAACAAGGAAGAGAACGGCATCGTCGTCGCCGTGCTCGACAAGGCGGGTGAGTCGGCCAATTCGCTGTCGGCCGAGGTGATGGCCGAATTCGCGCAGATCCTTGACCAGCTCGACGTCTATCCGCCCACGAGCCTGATCGTCCGTTCCGGCAAGGCCGCCGGCTTCATCGCCGGGGCCGACATCTGCGAGTTCTCGCAACTCGATACGCCGGAGCGGGGCCGGGCGCTGGTCGAGCGCGGCTGGACACTGTTCAACCGCCTCGCCGCCGTGCCCTATCCGACGCTGGCGCTGGTCCGCGGCCATTGCCTCGGCGGCGGCCTGGAACTGGCGCTGGCCTGCCGCTACCTGCTGGCGGTCGACGAGCCCGGTACGAAAATGGGACTGCCGGAAGTCATGCTCGGCATCTTCCCTGGCTGGGGCGGCATGCTGCGCCTGCCGCAGCGCGTCGGCCCGGCGGCGGCGCTGGACATGATGCTGACCGGCAAGACGCTCGACGCCAAACGCGCCCGCAACCTAGGCCTGGCCGACGATTGCGTGCCGCCGTGGGTGATGGAAATGGCCGCCCGGCAACTGCTGCTGTCGAACACGCCGCGCCGGCCGTTGCCGCTGCTGCAGCGCCTGCTGGGCGGCCCGCTGAAAGGCGTGGTCGCCAGCGGCGCCCGCAAGCAGGTGGCGAAGAAGGCGCGGCCGGAACACTACCCGGCGCCCTACGCGATCATCGACCTGTGGCAGAAGCACGACGGCAATGCGCTGGCGGCGCCCGAGGTGGTCGATCGCATCATCGCCTCGCCAACCGCCAAGAACCTGCTGCGCGTCTACCATCTGCAGGAGCGCCTGAAGGGCTTCGGTAAGGACAGCGACTTTGCGGCCAAGCATGTGCATGTCGTCGGCGCCGGCGTCATGGGCGGCGACATCGCCGCCTGGTGCGCGCTGCGCGGACTGACCGTAACGCTGCAGGATCAGTCGCTGGAACGCATCGCGCCGGCCTTGAAGCGGGCCCATGCCTTGTTCAAGAAGAAACTGCGCGAGCCGTTGCGGGTGCGTGCCGCCTTCGACCGCCTGATTCCCGATCCGGCCGGTGCCGGCGTAGCCAAGGCCGATGTCGTCATCGAGGCGATTTTCGAGAGCATCGAGGCCAAGCATGCGCTGTTCCGCGCCCTCGAGCCGAAGCTGAAGCCGACAGCGGTGCTGGCCAGCAACACCTCCAGCCTGCAACTGGAAGATCTGCGCACGGTGCTCGAACAGCCGGAACGCCTGGTCGGCATCCATTTCTTCAACCCGGTGGCGCTGATGCCGCTGGTCGAGGTGGTCGCCGCCGCTGGCGCCGATCCGGCCGCCGTGCGCGCCGCCTGCGCTTTCGTCCGGCAGATCGACAAGCTGCCGCTGCCGGTCAAGAGTGCCCCCGGCTTCCTGGTGAATGCCGTGCTGGCGCCCTACATGCTGGCGGCGATGCGGGCGGTCGACGAAGGTATCGCGCCGGCCACCGTCGATGCCGCGATGCTCGCTTACGGCATGCCGATGGGGCCGATCGAACTGGCCGATACCGTCGGCCTCGACATCGCCATGGCCGCCGGCCGGCAACTGGCCGACGGCGCCGAGCCGCCGCGCTGCCTGCAGGAGCGCATCGCGCGTCAGCAATTGGGCAAGAAGTGTGGCCAGGGTTTCTACGACTGGTCGTCGGGGCGGGCGGCGAAATCGACTGCCGGCAACATACCGGCCGGCTTGGCTGAGCGTCTGGTGCAGCCGCTGATTGAACGGACGGCACGCCTGGTTGCCGAGGGCGTCGTTGCCGATGCTGATCTGGCGGATGCTGGCGTAATATTTGGCACGGGTTTCGCGCCCTTTACGGGAGGGCCGCTCAATTCGCAAAAAGTGCAGTAAACCCGTGTTGTAGATTTCCAACAAAGAAATTTTCTTTGTTGATTCATACGGCATTTCAAGCAGCTGTTTGGGATTTAATCGTAAGTGCAGTAAGCGATAGACATCCCGCTCAAAAACATAAATGGAGACAAGACAATGCAGAAATTCATCACGCCGCGCCTGATTCCCGCGCTGCTCGCCATCGCCTTTTCCGGCAGCGCTGCCGCTGCTGGTTTTCAGTTGCAGAACCAGACCGGCTCCGGCAACGGCAATGCCTTCGCCGGCGCTGCCGCTGCCGCCGAGGATGCCGGTACGGTCTTCTTCAATCCGGCCGGCATGAGCTATCTGGCGCGCGGACATAACATTTCCCTATCGGGCACCGTGCTGCATCGGGTGATCGACTTTTCCAACCAGGGGTCGACCACCGTCAATGCTGGCTTGTTTCCGCTCGGCACGACCAATGGCGGAGATGCCGGCGGCACCTCCTTTCTGCCACACGGCTACTGGGTCTGGGGTGTCTCGCAGCAGTTGAGCATCGGCCTGGGGATCGGCCCGACCTTCGGCAACAAGACCGAATACGACTTCGATTTCGTTGGCCGCAATGCCGGCTACTTCGCCGAAATCGCACAGATCAACATCAATCCGTCGCTGTCCTGGAAGATTAACGATCAGGTGTCGATCGGTGGCGGCATCAACTTCGCCCACAACGAGACGCACTTCAAGCAGGGCCTGGCCTTCCTGGGCGCAGGTGCAACGAGCAACCATCTCGATGTCAAGGGTGACGATTGGGCGGTCGGTTACAACCTCGGTGCCATGTTCCAGGTGGCGAAGTCGACGCGCATCGGCCTGACCTATCGCTCAGAACTGGAATTCGATCTCGAGGGCAAACAGAAGACCAGCGTTACCGGCTTCGGTAGCCCACTGCTGGCCAACCAGGACATCAGCGCCAAGCTGAAAACCCCGGCCAATGCGTCGCTGGCCATTTCGCACATGATCAATGACCGGCTGGAACTGCTCGCCGATTACACCTGGACCGACTGGAGCGTCGTCGACACCATCCAGTTGAAGAACAAGCAGACGGGTGCCAACCTGAGCGCACTCAGCTACAACTTCAAGGATTCGTGGCGGGTGGGCGTCGGCGGCAACTATCAATACAACAACGACCTGAAACTGCGCTTCGGCATCGCCCACGACAAGGCACCGGTGAAGTCGGCAGCCGACCGCACGATGACCCTGCCCGATACCGACCGCACCTGGCTGTCGTTCGGCGTCAAATACAAGCTCTCGCCGCAGGCGTCGGTCGATGTTGGCTACACGCACATCTTCTTTGCCAACGGCAAGACCGAGAGAGCGGTCGACTTCCCGGCCGGCACGACGCGCCAGGTCATTCGTGGCGATTGGGACAACAGCGTGGACATCGTCTCGGCCCAGCTCAACTACAGCTTCTGATCCCGCATTCCTTGCGTACTTCACACCCCGGTTCGTCCGGGGTTTTTTTTGCGAATTTGCCAAGAAAACGGCTTGACCCGGCGAGTTGCAAGTCTATAATTCAAACGTTCGTTTTATTTAAACGAAACCCAAATAAGATCATGAAAGGAGACAAGCTTGAACAAGTTGATCGTTAGAAAGGCAGCGGTACTCGGCGCCGGTGTCATGGGGGCGCAGATCGCCGCGCACCTGGCCAATGCCGGCGTGCCGGTGGTGCTGTTCGACCTGCCGGCCAAGGAGGGCGACAAGAACGGCGTCGTCGCCAAAGCGCTCGATGGCCTGAAGAAACTGGACCCGGCGCCGCTGGCCAGCAAGGGCAAGCTGAAGTTCATCGATGCCGCCAACTACGACGAGCATCTGCCGCTGCTCGCCGGCTGTGATCTGGTGATCGAGGCCATCGCCGAGCGCATGGACTGGAAGAACGACCTCTACGCCAAGATCGCGCCGCACCTCGGGGCCAACGCCATCATCGCGTCCAATACCTCAGGCCTGTCGATGAATGCGCTGGCCCAGGGCCTGCCGGAGTCGGTGCGGCCGCGTTTCTGCGGCATCCACTTCTTCAACCCGCCGCGCTACATGCATCTGGTCGAGATCATCGGCACGCAGAGCACCGATGCCTCCACGCTCGACGCGCTGGAAACCTGGCTGACCTCGCGCCTGGGCAAGGGCGTGATCCGTGCCCTCGACACCCCGAACTTCGTTGCCAACCGCATCGGCGTCTTCTCGATCCTGGCCGTGATACACCACACCCAGGCTTTCGGCCTCGGTTTCGACGAAGTCGATGCGCTGACCGGCCCGAAGATCGGCCGGCCGAAGAGCGCCACCTACCGCACCGCCGACGTGGTCGGCCTGGACACCCTGGCGCATGTGGTCAAGACCATGCAGGACACGCTGCCGGACGATCCCTGGCATCGCCATTTCGTCACGCCGGCCTGGCTGCAGGCGCTGATCGCCCAAGGGGCGCTCGGCCAGAAGACGCGTTGCGGCATCTTCCGCAAGCAGGGCCGGGAAATCCAGGTGCTCGATCTGGCCAAGCAGGATTACCGCACTTCGGCCGGCGAAATTGCCGACGAAGTCGGCGCCATCCTGAAGCTGCGCCATCCCGGCGAGAAATTCGCCGCGCTGCGCGCTTCGAACCATCCGCAGGCGCAGTTCCTGTGGGCCATCTTCCGCGACATCTTCCATTACGCGGCGGTGCAGCTCGAGCACGTCGCCGACAATGCCCGCGACCTTGACCTGGCCATGCGCTGGGGCTTCGGCTGGGCGCAGGGGCCGTTCGAAACCTGGCAGGCAGCCGGCTGGCAGGCGATCGCCGGTGCCGTCGCCGCCGACATCGAAGCCGGCAAGGCGATGAGCGACGCTCCGCTGCCCGCCTGGGTCGGCGATGGCCGCGATGGCGTGCATACGCCGTTCGGCTCGTGGTCGGCGCGCCAGCAGCGCTATGTCGACCGTTCGCAACTGCCGGTCTACCAGCGCCAGATCTTCCCCGAAACGGTGCTCGGCGAAGGCGCCTCGGCACCCGAGAAGTCCGGTGAGACGGTCTTTGAAAACGAAGGCGTCCGCCTGTGGACGCTGCCCGACGTCGATGCCGGCATCGGCATCCTGTCGATCAAGTCGAAGATGCACACCATCGGCAACGAGGTGCTCGATGGCGTCATCGCTGCCGTGCGCACGGCCGAAACGCAGCTCGACGGCGTTGTCGTCTGGCACGAAGCGCCGTTCGCCGTCGGCGCCAACCTGGCCCAGGTGACGGAAGCCATTGCCGCCGGCCAGTTCGATCTGCTGGAGCAGACCGTCGAGAAATTCCAGCGTGCCTCGCAGACGCTGAAATACGCCCAGGTGCCGGTCGTCACTGCGGTGCAGGGCATGGCCCTGGGCGGCGGCTGCGAGTTCCTGATGCATGCCGGCAAGCGGGTGATGGCGCTGGAAAGCTACATCGGCCTGGTCGAGGCCGGCGTCGGGCTGATTCCGGCTGGTGGCGGCTGCAAGGAATTCGCCGTACGCGCCGCCGACTGGGCGGCACAGTCGGCGACGCCGGGCGAGGTGTTCAACTACCTGCAGCCGGTGTTCCAGACCATCGCCATGGCCAAGGTCGCCAAGAGTGCCGTCGAAGCGGTCGAGTGCGGTTTTGCCAGGCCGACCGACACCATCCTGTTCAATCCCCACGAACTGCTCTATGTGGCGATCCGCGAGGCGCGAGCGATGGCCGAGGCCGGTTATGCACCGCCGCCGCAGGCACGGGCCATTCCGGTCGCCGGCAAGAACGGCATCGCCACCTTCGAGATGATGCTGGTCAACATGAAGGAGGGCGGCATGATCTCGGCCCACGACTACAAGGTGGCGAAATACGCCGCCATCGCCCTGTGCGGCGGCGAAGTCGAGACCGGCAGCCTGGTCGACGAGGAGTGGCTGATCACCGTCGAGCGCCGGCTGTTCGTCGAGTTGCTGAAAACCCCCGAAACCCAGGCCCGGATCAAGCACACGCTTGAAACCGGCAAGCCGCTGCGCAACTGATCGGCCGAGGAGACAGATAAAAATGAGCAAACAGATTCAAGACGCCTACATCGTCGCCGCCACCCGCCTGCCGGTGGCCAAGAAGAACGGCATGTTCAGGAACGTGCGGCCGGACGACATGCTGGCCGCGGTCATCAGGGCGGTCGTCGCCCAGGTGCCGGGCATCGACCCGGCGCGCATCGGCGACGTGATCGTCGGCTGCGCCATGCCGGAAGCCGAGCAGGGCATGAACGTCGCCCGTATCGGCGCGCTGCTGGCCGGTCTGCCGATCACCGTGCCGGGCATTACCATCAACCGCTTCTGCTCCTCCGGGGTGCAGGCGGTGGCCGATGCCGCCAACCAGATCCGCCTCGGCCTGGCCGACGTGATGATCGCCGCTGGCACCGAGTCGATGAGCGTGATGCCGCAGATCATGGGCAACAAGATGTCGATGAACCCGGCCATCTTCGCCAAGGAGGAAAACCTCGGCATCGCGTATGGCATGGGTCTGACCGCCGAGAAGGTGGCGAATCAGTGGAAGATCAGCCGCGAGGCCCAGGATGCCTTTGCCCTGGCCTCCAACCAGAAGGCCTGCGCGGCGATTGCCGCCGGACACTTCCAGGCCGAGACGACGCCCTACGCGATCCGCGAAAGCCTGCCCGATCTGGCTTCCGGCGAAATCCGCCTCCGCGAGCGCCTTGCCGAGCATGACGAAGGTCCGCGCGCCGATGCTTCGCTGGAGCGTCTCGGCAAGCTGAAGCCGGTATTCCATGCGCGCGGTTCGGTGACCGCCGGCAACTCGTCGCAGATGTCGGACGGGGCTGGTGCCGTGATGCTGGTTTCGGAAAAGGTGCTGCGCGAACACAATCTGACGCCGCTCGCCCGATTTGCCGGCTACGCGGTCGGTGGTGTCGCGCCGGAAATCATGGGCATCGGCCCGATCGCGGCGATCCCCAAGGTGCTGGCCCAGGTCGGCATCGCGCAGGACGACCTCGACTGGATCGAGCTCAACGAAGCCTTCGCCGCCCAGTCGCTGGCCGTGCTGCAGGAGCTGCGGCTGAACCCGGACAAGGTCAATCCGCTCGGCGGCGCCATCGCGCTGGGCCACCCGCTCGGCGCCACCGGTGCCATCCGCATCGCCACCGTCGTCCATGGCTTGAAGCGCACCGGCGGCAAGTACGGCATGGTGACCATGTGCATCGGCACCGGCATGGGCGCGGCCGGCATCATCGAGGCCCTGTAAGCCATGAAACCCGCCTGGCTGAAGAAACTCTCACCGGCCTGGCGGGCGCGCATGGTGCGCCTGGGCTTCAACCTGCATCCGGCCTTTCGCGGTACCGGCGGGCGGGTGATCCATGTGGCGCGTGACCTGCGCCACATGCGTATCTGCCTGCCACTGAACTGGAAGACCAAGAACATCGTCGGCTCGCTGTACGGTGGCTCGCTGTTCGCCATCACCGACGGCGCCCATCCGATGATGCTGATGGCGGCGCTCGGCGACGGCTACATCGTCTGGGACAAGGCAGCGAGCATCCGTTATCGCAAGCCGGGACGGTCGACGCTGTATGCCGATTTCCTGCTGCCCGGCGAAGAGGTCGAGGCCATTCAGGCGGCGCTGCAGGAGTTTCCGGAGCTTGAGCGGACTTTTCAGGTCGAACTCAAGGATGATCAGGGCATCGTCCATGCCGTGGTCGAACGCACGGTTTATATTGCAGAAAAAAATCACTACAGCCGAAAAATCGGTGGAGGAGACAAACCATGAGATTGGCAGCGAAACCCCGCGCCCTGCTGCTGGCCCTGTGCCTGGCAATAGGCGCGGTTCAGGCGGCCGAGGTGGCCGGCGTCAAGATTGACGATGCCGTGAAGGTCGGCGGCAGCGACCTGGTGTTGAACGGCGCCGGCCTGCGCAGCAAGCTGTTCATCAAGGTCTATGTCGGTGCGCTGTATGTCGGGCAGAAGGCCAGTACGCCGGCCGCCATCTACGCCAGCCCGGCGCCGCGCCGGATGCTGATGCGCATGCTGCGCGACATGGACGCCGAGACCTTGCATGGTGCGCTCGACGACGGCCTGCGCAACAACCTGACGGCGGCCGAACTGGTGGCGATGCAGGGGCAGGCCGAGCAACTCGGCACCTTGATGAAGGGCATCGGCAAGGTCCGCGAGGGCGATGCCGTGGCCATCGATTTCACAGCTGACGGCTTGACCTTCAGCCTGAACAACCAGGTTCGTGGGGCGGTGGCCGGGGCGGATTTCGCCCGGGCGCTGCTGCGTGTGTGGCTGGGCGACAAGCCGGCGGATGCCTCGCTGAAGAAGGCACTGCTCGGTAACCGTGACTAAGGAGGAGAGAAAAATGGACAAGATCTGGTTGAAGAGTTACCCGCAGGGCGTACCGCCGGAAATCAGCATCGACCATGTGCCATCGCTGGTGGCGCTGTTCGACAAGGCATGCGCCACGTTTGCCGACAAGGTCGCCTACATCAGCATGGACAAGACGATGACCTACCGGCAGCTCGACGCGGAAAGCCAGGCCTTCGCCGGCTGGCTGCAGTCGTTGGGGCTGAAGAAGGGTGACCGCGTGGCCTTGATGATGCCCAACCTGCTGCAATACCCGGTGGCCCTGTTCGGCACGCTGCGCGCCGGCTGCGTCGTGGTCAACTGCAACCCGTTGTACACGCCGCGCGAACTGGAACATCAGCTGAAGGACTCCGGCGCCGTGGCCATCGTCATCGTCGAGAACTTCGCCCACACACTGGATCAGATCATCGCCCACACGGCGGTCAAGCATGTCGTGGTGACGCCGATGGGCGAGATGCTCGGGGTGTTGAAGGGGGCGATCGTCAATCTGGTCGTCCGCCACGTCAAGAAACTGGTGCCGGCCTGGAATCTGCCGAACGCCATCGGCTTCAAGACGGCGCTGGCCGCCGGCAGTCGCCACGGCTGGAAAGCGGTGGCCCTTGACCACGACGACATCGCCTTCCTGCAATACACCGGCGGCACCACCGGCGTTTCCAAGGGCGCCATGCTGACGCACGGCAATATCGCCGCCAACGTCATGCAGGCGCATGCCTGGATCCGGCCGGTGGTACATGAGGGCGCGGAATTCATCATCACCGCGCTGCCGCTGTATCACATCTTCGCGCTGACGGCGAACTGCCTGACCTTCCTGATGATCGGTGCGCGCAACCTGCTGATCGCCAATCCGCGCGACATTCCCGGCTTCGTCAAGGAATGGTCGAAGTATCCGGTGAGCGTGGTGACCGGCGTCAATACGCTGTTCAACGCGCTGCTCAACAACCCGGATTTCGCCAAGCTCGATTTCTCGACCATGAACGTCACCCTCGGTGGTGGCATGGCGGTCCAGGCGCCGGTTGCCGAGCGCTGGCAGAAAGTCACTGGCAACGCCCTGCTGCAGGCCTACGGGCTGACCGAGACATCGCCGGCGGCAACGATCAATCCGCTGGACATGAAGGTTTTCAACGGCGCCATCGGCCTGCCGATTTCCTCGACCGAAGTGTCGATCCGCGATGATGCCGGCGTCGAAGTGCCGGCGACCCAGATCGGCGAGATCTGCATCCGCGGCCCGCAGGTCATGAAGGGCTACTGGCAGCGCCCCGAAGAGACCGAAAATGTCTTCCACCCCGACGGCTTCCTGCGCACCGGCGACATGGGCTATGTCGATCCGCAGGGCTACGTCTTCCTGGTCGACCGCAAGAAGGACATGATCCTGGTCTCCGGTTTCAACGTTTATCCCAATGAAGTCGAGGAGGCGGTCGCCATGCATCCCGGGGTCAGCGATGTGGCCGCCATCGGCGTTGCCGACGAGCATTCCGGTGAGGCGGTGAAGATCTTCGTCGTGCGCAAGGACCCGACCGTCACCGAGAAGGCGCTGATCGAGCACTGCCGCGGCCTGCTCACCGGCTACAAGATTCCCAAACATGTCGAATTCCGCGACGACCTGCCGCGCACCAACGTCGGCAAGATCCTGCGTCGCGCCCTGAAGGAGCAAGGCTGATGCCGATTCCCGCCACACTGCAGCGCAACCTCAAGCTGCCGGTCATCTGCGCCCCGATGTTCATCGTCTCCAACCCCGACCTGGTCATCGCCCAGTGCAAGGGCGGCCTGATCGGCTCCTTCCCGGCGCTCAATGCCCGCCCGAAGGAACTGCTCGACGAATGGCTGACGCGGATCACCGGCGAACTGGCCGCCGATCCCAACGCCGCGTCGTTCGCCGTGAACCAGATCATCCACCAGTCGAACGAACGTCTCGATCACGACATGGACCTCTGCGTGAAGCACCGGGTGCCGCTGATCATCACCAGTCTGCGCGCGCCGAACGAGATCGTGCCGCGAGTCCATGACTACGGCGGCCAGGTCTTCCACGACGTGATCAGCGTGCGCCACGCCGAGAAGGCGCTGGAAGCCGGCGTCGACGGGTTGATCCTGGTCTGCGCCGGGGCCGGCGGCCATGCCGGCACCTTGAGCCCGTTCGCCCTGGTCGGCGAGATCCGCAAGATCTACGACGGGCCGATCGCGCTCTCCGGCGCCATCGCCAGCGGCAGCGCCATCCTCGCCGCCCAGGCGATGGGCGCCGACTTCGCCTACATCGGCACGCGCTTCATCGCCACCGACGAAGCGCACGCCGTAGACGGCTACAAGCAGGCCATCGTCGGTTCTGCCGCCGCCGACGTCGTCTACACCCCGTATTTCACCGGCGTCCATGGCAACTACCTGAAGAAAAGCATCGTCGCCGCCGGCCTCGATCCGGACAACCTGCCGGTCAAGGACAAGACCGCGATGAGCTTTGGCAGCAGCGGCGACGCCAAGGCCTGGAAGGACATCTGGGGTGCCGGCCAGGGCGTCGGCCACATCGACGAGGTGCTGCCGACTGCCGAGCTGATCGCGCAACTCCGGCAGGAGTACGGCGCAGCGAAAGAGCAGTTGTTAGCAGCTAGCTATTAGTCATTGGCAACAGCGAACACCGCTCGGCTTCCGCCAGCCCCCTAACCACCCAAACCACTAATAACTAGCACTTAAAAGGAGACACCAATGAGCGACTATCGCGCGCCCGTTCAGGACATGCGCTTCGTCATGGACGAGCTTGCCGGCCTGCCGGAGATTGCCCGGCTGCCGGGCTACGAGGAGGCGACGCCGGACATGGCCGATGCCATCCTCGACGAGGCGGCCAAGTTCACCGGCGAGGTGCTGGCGCCGTTGAACCGCGTCGGCGATACCCAGGGCTGCAAGCTGGGTCCGTCGGGCGTAACGACCCCCGATGGCTGGAAGGAAGCCTACCGGCAGTTCTGCGCCGCCGGCTGGAACGGCATCACCTCACCGGCCGAATTCGGCGGCCAGGGCCTGCCCGACGTGCTCGGCGTGGCGGTCAAGGAAATGCTGTGCTCGTCCAACATGGCCTTCAGCCTCGGCCCCTTGCTCACCACCGGTGCCGTAGAGGCGCTGTTGACCTGCGCCAGCGACGAGCTGAAGGCCATCTACCTGGACAAGATGATCTCCGGCGAATGGACCGGCACGATGAACCTGACCGAGCCGCAGGCCGGCTCCGACCTGGCCCTAATCCGTTCGCGTGCCGAGCCGCAGGCCGACGGCAGCTACCGTGTCTTCGGCCAAAAGATATTCATCACCTACGGCGACCACGACATGACCGACAACATCGTGCATCTGGTGCTCGCCCGGTTGCCGGACGCGCCGGCCGGGGTCAAGGGCATCTCGATGTTCCTGGTGCCCAAGTTCCTGGTCAATGCCGACGGTTCGCTCGGCGCGCGCAACGACGCCCATTGCGTCTCCATCGAACACAAGCTCGGCATCCACGCCAGCCCGACCTGCGTGATGGCCTACGGCGACAAAGGCGGGGCGGTCGGCTATCTGCTCGGCGAGCCGAATCGCGGCCTCGAATACATGTTCATCATGATGAACGAAGCCCGCCTCGGCGTCGGCCTGCAGGGCATCGCCCTCGGCGAGCGCGCCTACCAGCAGGCCCTGGCCTTCGCCCGCGAACGCAAGCAGGGGCGCGACGCGATCACCGGCGAGGCGCTGGTCAGCATCGACCGCCATCCTGACATCCGGCGCATGCTGCTGCTGATGAAGGCACGCGTCGAAGCCTGCCGGGCGATGACCTACTACACCTCCGGCCTGCTCGACCGGGTGCATGCGGCGACCGATCCGGCCGAGCAGAAGCGCCAGCTCTACCTCGCCGAATTCATGATTCCCATCGTCAAGGGCGGCGGCACCGAGATGGGCATCGAAGTCACCTCGCTCGGCATCCAGATCCACGGCGGCATGGGCTTCATCGAGGAAACCGGCGCCGCGCAGCACTGGCGCGACTCGCGCATCACCACCATCTACGAAGGCACCACCGGCATCCAGGCCAACGACTTGCTGTTCCGCAAGCTGATGCGCGACGGCGGCGCCACCGCCCGCGTCGTCTTCGCCGAGATCCAGGCTACCGCCGAGGCGCTGGCCGCGTCGTCGCGGCCGGAGTTGCAAACCTTCGCCCGCAGCCTCGGCAGCGCCCTGAAGGCTTGGGTGGCCGCTACCGAATGGCTGGCCGCCAACGCGCAGAACGGTTACTCGGCGGTACTCACCGCCGCCGTGCCCTACCTGCATCTGGCCGTCACCGTCACCGGTGGCTGGTTCATGGGCAAGGCCGCGCTGGCCGCCGCCGGCCATCTCGATGCCGACGCTGGCGACCGCGATTTCTACCGGCGCAAGATCGCCACCGCCTGCTTCTACGCCGACCAGTTGCTGCCGCAGGCGCGGGCATACAGCGAAACGGTGCAGGCCGGCGACCGCGCGCTGGCCGGCGTGGACGACGTGCTGAACTGAACCGGGCGACGTCCGGCCGGCGCTGCCGTTTGTCGCCGGCCGGCATTTTCCGGTAACTTGTCCCTTTGCCGTTCCGGCAAGGCAACGAGGAGTGAACATGGCCATCGGCTGGATGACGATACTGCAGAGCGTTCCGTGGTCGGACGTGATCCGCAATGCCCCGAAGGTCGCTGACGGCGCCAAGAAACTGTGGCGCAAGGTCGGCGGTAAAGGCGGCGAGGGCGAGGCAATGGCTCCGAGCGCCGATGCCGATCAGACCCCAGCCGCCCAACTGGCGGCGCTGCGCGCCCAGGTGGACGCCCTGCACGGGCAGATGCTGGCTTCCTCCGAAGTGATCCAGGCCCTGGCCGAACAAAACGCCCAACTGATCGTACGCATCGAAACGCACCGCCGGCGTTTGCTCTGGCTGGCGGCCGGCAATGCCGTCGCGCTAGTGCTTGCGCTGGCCGCCTGGTTGCGCTAAGCCAGCCAAGGCCCTTCCTTGTGCCATGGGCAACGTCCCTAGCTATGGCTGCATCTCTATCGATTCAAAGACGGACCCAGTTGGTCCATTTGCTGACTATTAGGTTTTGCTAATTGAAGCTCTATGACTTAGTCCTTAAAAACATGGAGAGCACCCTCCACGGGCTCGCGAAGCGTGTTCCCGAGCCGCAGGTAGTGCCTCACATGGGATCGTCGGTGTTTCGCTATGCCGAGAAGTCGATACATCAGGCTCTCGTGCAGAAGCTTGCGCGCTCAATAAGCACACTTCATGCGGCTCGTCTTCTTATGGAAAATGGCTTCGTCCAAGAGCAAGCCGCTTTGCAGCGCATCCTCGACGAGCTTAACGAGGACATCACATTTCTGGCATTCGGTGTTATCTACGGAGACGTAACGCCATTGCATCAAACCTATCTCGATGCATTCTTCGAAGATGAGTTTGATGCTGATACCGCATTGGCTTCAACGCAAAAGAGACCGATGATCCCTCGCAGAAAAATTCACGCCTACTTGGCGCGAATCGATTCCGGATCATTGGATAGCAGCACCGCCGTTGAATTGTCTCGCACTGTGAGCAAGACATACTCTGGGTACGTTCATGCGGCATCACCTCAAATTATGGACATGTACGGTGGAAGTCCTCCACGGTTCCATGTTCAAGGTATGCGAGGCACTCCAAGACATCACGAGCACAGAGCTGATCTTTGGAACTATTTTTACCGCGGAATACTGTCATTCGGTTTCGTCGCAAAGGCCTTTGGTGACGAAATGCTCTTCGACTCCATCCACAACTTCTCACACAAGTTCACGCGTTTATCTGGGAAAAATTATGAGTCCAACGAGTGGGACGAACCATAAACCTGCAGTGGGGCTGACGCTTCGCGTGGTTCCGCTTTGGGTCATCTGCCGTAATTGACGCTGCTTAGCGCAGTGATGACGGTGGGTCAGGGATTATGAAATTGCCGGCTTAAGCCGTAAAGAATTCGGACCTCCCGACCTTGCACCGCGTGCCGTACCGCGCTACGGTCTGGCTCATCAACCCTGTTGGAACCCCCCATGAAACTGCAGCATCTCGCCATTGGCGACCGCTTCGAATACAACGGCGATGTCTATGTCAAAACCGGCCCGCTGACCGCCGCCTCGGAGAAGGGCGGGCAGCGGGTGATTCCGCGTTCGGCCGTGTTGCGCCCGGTCGGCGCCGCAGACGCGGCACCGGCGGCGGCCAGCAGCAGCCTCGAACGCCAGCGGGTGGCGGCGGCCTTCGCCACCTTCTATGCCAGTTGCTCCGGGCTGGTCGGCGATAACGACCGGCGTGAGTTGGACCTTGCCCGCCGGCGATTCCTGAGCAGCCTCGGGCTGGGCTCCGGCGACTGAAGCGTATTTCCGCGACCGCTTAACCGCCCGCCAGGCGTTCCCAGGGAAGCGGCTCGTCACCGTCCAGCATCTCGTAACCTGCCATCGCCCGTAGCCGTTCGCGGAAGGTATTGCCGCGGAAGCGGCGGATCAGGTGGGCGACGGCGGCGCTGTGGGCGAGGCCGGCCGGCAGCGCCAGGCAGTAGCGGTCGCGCAGCAGCGGCACGAAGCCGAGGTCGTAGCGGGCGGCGGCGGCTTCGATGCCGAAGCCGACATCGGCGTGGCCGCCGGCGATGGTTGCTGCGACGGCGTCGTGGGTGAATTCCTCGTGGGCGTAGCCGGGAATGTCGCGGCCATCGAGGCGATTGGCGGCCAGCAGCTGGTCGATCATGCTGCGCGTGCCCGAGCCGCGCTGGCGATTGACCAGGCGTAGGCCGAGCCTGGCGACGTCGGCCAGGGAGGCGATACCGAGCGGGTTGCCGGGGGCGGTCAGCAGGCCGTGCTGGCGGCGCATCACCGGCAGGCAGACGTATTGGCGCGGCTTCAGCCAGCGGCCGAGCCAGGCCGTGGCTTGCTCCGCCGGCCAGGCGTCCGGCAGATGGAAGCCGGCGATCTCGCAGTCGCCGCGCACCAGCGCCGCCAGCGCCTCCTCGCTGCCGCGCCAGAACAGGTCGACGCTGATGCGGCGGCCGTGCTCGATCCAGTCGGCGAGCGCCAGGTCGTGGCTGGCGGCCAAGCGCAGGCGTTCCGGCGCGCTGGCCTGCTCGGGAAACAGTACTTCCTGCAGGCGTTGCGCCCAGGGGGCATGCGTTTCCGCCAGCGTCGCCCGGGCTGCCAGATCAAGCGCCAGCAGCTTTTCGCCGAAGGCCGACAGCTGCGTGCCGCGGCCGCGTTCCTTGAGTACCGGGCTGGTGCCGAAGGTTTCCTCGCAGCGGCGTAGCAGGCCCCAGGCGTTGCGATAGGAAATGCCGCTGGCGGCCGCCGCCTTGCCCAGCGTGCCGAGATCGCGCAGCGCCCGCAGCAGGTCGAGCAGGCAGGCCGAATCGGCCGGCGAAAAGGCCGGGCCGAAATCCCAGCTCCAGCGGATGCCGCCGGGCGGTTTGACGCTGCTTGTTGCAATCTCTGACATATTTAGCCTCGCGCCGATTCTAGCCTAACCTCCGGGCTGGCTTGCGCGCTGGCGGGGCCGCCCAGAACAACAATCCCGGAGGAAGACACCCGATGAAATCCCGTCGCATCCTGCTTGCCACCCTGGCTTCGGCCAGCCTGCTGTTCGCCGCCGGCAGCCACGCCGCCGAGCGCGTGATCACCGTCTCCTCGACCACATCGACCGAGCAGTCAGGCCTGTTCGGTCACATCCTGCAGCTGTTCGAACAGGCCAGCGGCATCAAGGTCCGCGTCGTCGCCCTGGGCACCGGCCAGGCGCTCGATACCGGCCGGCGCGGCGATGCCGACGTGGTCTTCGTGCACGACAAGGTGGCCGAGGAGAAATTCGTCGGCGAAGGCTGGGGCGTAGAACGCAAGGAGGTGATGTACAACGATTTCGTGCTGATCGGGCCGAAGGCCGATCCGGCCAAGGCCGCCGGTAAGGACATTCACGCCGGCCTGCGCCGTATCGCCGAGGCCAATCCGCGGCCGCCCTTCGTTTCGCGCGGCGACAAGAGCGGCACGCACGCCGCCGAACTGCGCTACTGGAAGGCGGCCGGTCTCGACCTGCCGGCGATCAAGGGCGAGTGGTACCGCGATACCGGTTCCGGCATGGGGCCGGCGCTGAATACCGCGGCCTCGATGAACGCCTACATCCTGGCCGACCGCGGCACCTGGCTGGCTTTCAAGAATCGCGGTGACCTGGCGGTGCTGGTCGAGGGCGATAGCCGGCTGTTCAACCAGTACGGCGTGATCCTGGTAAATCCGGCCAAGCATCCGCACGTAAAGAAGGAAGACGGCCAGCGCTTCATCGACTGGCTGGTGTCGCCGGCTGGCCAGAAGGCCATTGCCGACTACCAGATCGGCGGCCAGCAATTGTTCTTCCCGAACGCCGCCCGCTAAGGCGGTTTATTTGCCGAGCAGGGCCGGGGCGATGGCGTCGAGGTCGGCGCCTTTCAACAGCCCCATCTTCTTGTGCAGGACCTTGCCCTGGCGGTCGATGAACAGCGTGTAGGGCAGGCCGCCGCGCGTGTTGCCTAGTTCTTTCATCAGCGGAATGCCCTGGTCCTTGGCGACGAAGACCGGGTAATCCATCTCGTAGGCCTTGGCGAAGTCCTTGGCCGGTTCGGCCCGGTCCTCGATGCCGATGCCGAGGATCTCGATCTTGCCCTTGTGGGCGTTGCGGAACTTGATCAGCTCGGGAATCTCGGCTTTGCACGGGCCGCACCAGCGGGCCCAGAAATTGACCACCAGCGGCTTGCCCTTATAGCGGGACAAAGCCACCGGTTTGTCGTCGAGGTCGGCGAGCGTAGCGGCGAACAGTGGGGCCGACGATGGTTGTTCTTCGGCGAAACCAAGCTGGGAAAAGACGGCCAGGGTCAGGGCAGCGAACAGATGTTTCAAGGCAGGTCACCACGGCGGAACAGGACGTAGCCGATGGTAGCACTGACGACGCCGAGCGCCGCCGGGTAGACCAGCGCGAAGACCTTGTAGCCGGTGGCGCCGAACAGGTCGAGGATGACAAAGGCCGAGGGGCCGAGGACGATCAGTTGCGGGTCGAACAGCGCCAGCGCGGCGGTGCGGAAGACCTGCAGCGGGTTGGCCAGGGCCAGCGTGATGGCGACTTCCGGTGCGACCTTGCCCTGGATCATCACGCCGAGCAGGATCAGGTCGAGGAACAAGAGCAGCGTCAGCCAGACCATGAAGGCGGCGCCCTGGGCCATGTCGGTGCTGCGGGCGATCGCCGAGATCAGCATGCCGATGCCGAGGAAACACATGGCCATCACCGCCAGCAACGCGGTGTAGTAGCCGAACATGCCCCACGGCACTTCGATGTTCTGGAACGAGGCCCAGACGGTGGCGCCGAGCATGGCCAGGAACACCGGGGTGAAGATGACGATGTAGCGGCCGACGATCTTGCCCCAGAACCAGGCCGACAGCGACACCGGCAGCGACAGCAGGTATTCGAAGACGCCGGCCTCACGGTCGCCGGCCACCGAACGGACTGTGGTGATCAGCACGAAGATCGGCAGGATGGCCATGGTCAGCTGGATGTAGGTGACCAGCAGGCGCGACAGGCCGATGAAGCCGAGCACCCGCGATTCGGTCAGGCCGAAGACGAAGAGCAGGGCGACGATGCCGCCGAAGACCAGGGTGTAGATCTGGAACCAGCGGGCACGCAGCGATTCGACGATATCCAGTTTGGCGGTCAGCCAGAGTTGCTTCATTTTTTGTGTTCAGCCTTGGTGGTTGAATCGGGGGCAGGGCGGGGCATCACTTGCCCCGGGCTAGCACGTGCTCGCGCATGCTGGCGAAATCCTGGCTGCCGGCCTGTGGCGTGGCGGTGGCGGCGAAGTTGTAGCCCATCGGCGAATGACGGCCGAGGTAGTGCGCCTGGCGCGGGTCCAGCCATTTGACGTCCGGCCCCTTGCTGTTCATGTCGGCCACCCACATTTTGGTCGCCGCCTCGGCCAGCCAGGGTTGCTCGGCGGCCTTGTCGCGCACCCAGAACAGCAGGCAGCCGATGTCGTCGAACTTGTAAGCGGTGTTCTGCGGCCCGCCACGCACTTCGACGGCGAAGCGGCGGTCGGTATGGCACATGCTCAGGCTGCCCGCTCG
>PHCU01000187.1 GCA_002842345.1 Betaproteobacteria bacterium HGW-Betaproteobacteria-12
GACCTCACATCTATTATTCCACGGAGTCGCTATGTCCTCTTCGATCTTCGCTGCGGTGGAAATGGCCCCGCGCGACCCGATCCTCGGTCTGAATGAAGCTTTCAACGCCGATCCGCGTGACACCAAGGTCAACCTCGGCGTCGGCGTCTACTTTGACGACAACGGCAAGATCCCGCTGCTGGGCGCCGTCAAGGCCGCCGAGGAAGCCCGCCTGAAGGCCGCTCCGCCGCGCGGCTACCAGCCGATCGAAGGCCCTGTTGCCTACAACACCGCCGTGCAGAACCTGCTGTTCGGCAAGGATTCAGAACTGCTGGCCGCCGGCCGCGTGATCACTGCCCAAGGCATCGGCGGCACCGGCGCCCTGCGTATCGGCGCCGACTACTTGAAGCGCCTGAACCCGGACTCCAAGGTCTACATTAGCAACCCGTCGTGGGAAAACCACCGCGCGCTGTTCGAAGCCGCCGGCTTCGTCGTCGAAGACTACGCCTACTACGACGCCGCCACCCGTGGCGTGAACTTCGTCGGCATGAAGGCCGATCTGAACAAGATGGTTCCGGGTTCGGTCGTCCTGCTGCACGCCTGCTGCCACAACCCGACCGGCGCCGACATGAGCGACGCACAGTGGGCGGAAGTCGTCGGCATCTGCCAGGAACGCGGTCTGGTGCCTTTCCTCGACATGGCCTATCAGGGCTTCGCCGACGGTATCGACGCTGATGCCGTGGCGATCCGTGCCTTCTCGGCTTCCGGCCTGCAGTTCTTCGCCTCCAGCTCGTTCTCCAAGAACTTCTCGCTGTACGGCGAGCGTGTCGGCGCCCTGTCCGTCGTCACCGCCAGCAAGGACGAGTCGGCCCGCGTGCTGTCGCAAGTCAAGCGCGTCATCCGCACCAACTATTCCAACCCGCCGATCCACGGCGGCGCCTTGGTCTCCGCCGTACTCGCCTCGGGCGAACTGCGCGCCCAGTGGGAAGCCGAACTGGCCGGCATGCGCGACCGCATCCGCGCCATGCGTTCCGGCCTGGTCGAGGCGATCAAGGCCACCGGCTGCCCGCAGGATTTCTCCTTCGTCGCCCAACAACGCGGCATGTTCTCCTACACCGGCCTGACCGCCGCCCAGGTTGCGCGCATGAAGGAAGAGTTCGGCATCTACGCCGTGTCCACCGGCCGCATCTGTCTGGCCGCACTGAACACCAAGAACCTGGACTACGTGGCCAAGGCGATCGCTAGCGTCACCAAGGCCTGATTACTAGCCTCACGCGGCATCTGCCGCCAGCAAACCGGGACTGCTGCCGCGCGCAGCATCCCGGTTTTTTTCACCCGCTTGCAGCCACCAGGAGTAGCAAGCCTTTCTGCACGCTACATCCCTCAGTTGCCCGCTGTCAGACTCATATCCGACAATGGACCGCTGACACGCGCCGGGACGCGCCGACTCGCCACCGAGGAGCGAGCCTCCACAAGCAGCAGGCCGTCCGTCTGGCCATCCGCGTCGAGCGTCACCCGACCACTGGCCAGCATCGGGCCGGCATCGAGTTGAATGCCCCGGGCGACGACACGCCCTTTGGCAATGTCGAGATGAGCCTGCAAGGTATCGAAACGCGTCGAACCCGAACGCACGATCGCCCCTGAGCCGCGCCGCGCCACTTCGCCGAGATCGATTCCGATCAATATTCCGCGCGCCACCTCGATATCCAGGTTGGCCTCGATATGACCCAGCATCTCCTGCCATCCGTCGCCAGTCGCCCGCATGCGCAGGGATCCACTCAGATCACCTTCCAGGCGCAAATTCGGCGCCATGGCTGCACTCACCTTGCGACAGTCGAGGCGAGCCAGGCTGGCTTCGCCCGCCATCACCATGCCGGCACTCCAATCGATCAGCCAGTTGCCCTTGAGGATACCTCCCAGGAAAGTGGTATCCAACTTCTGGATCAGCAGGCGATTCTTCTGTAGCAACCCCAGCGCCTGCAAAGACTCGAAGGCAAACGGCATACCCGCCGGTTTCCAGCTCAGACCTTCGATATTGAGCATGACCCCCTGCTCGGACGGTGTCGCGTCTACACGGAAACTGCCATCGGCAGCACGGAATTCCGCTTTTTCCGCTGTTCCATCGGCGCGCAATAGCATTTCGCCGGAAATATCGGGAGACCTCAGGTCCCCCAGAGTCACCGTTACCCCGTGCACTAGCACGCGCCGGACCGAGATGTCGTTCGCCATCTGCCGTCCGCCGAACATCGGCAAATCGACCAGCCGATTAGCCGTCACAGTAATCCCGGACATTTCGACATCCTGAAGACGATATGGCCCCTTGCCGAGCAACACATAGGGCGACCCGATGGCGATCGAGGCGATACGCGAATCACCAGTCTCGCCGATCAGCACGTTTGTTAGTGACAACCTTGGTCGAGGCAACAGTTCGACACGCACCTCGCCCACCTTGACCGGTGTTGCCAACAACCGGGAAAGCGAAGCCTCGATGCCCGGACGAAAACTCTCGTAGGGATAAAGGAGAAGCAGGGCGAGCAGCAAAACCACGAGCCCCCCCAGCCCCCGAAGGAACCACTTGCGCGGCGAAATGCGCACGGCCGAATACGCTGGCGGCTCATCCTCTCCTTCAACGCCATATGGGGCTGCTTCGCTCGCCGCCAAGGGAAAAACGGGCTTGCCAAAAGATGAAAAACCGCTGGCAGGCTGACTGGGTGGCGCCGCACTCGGCGGACCAAAGGTGGAAAACTGGGAAATTGCCGAAAAGCGCTCAGCAAGAGAGGGCGAACGCTTCTCCGCACGCGCCGCCAGGGCATCCGTCGAGACAGCGATGAAGCCCCCCTCCTCCAGCTCCTTCAGCGCCCCCTCGACCAATCGCTGATTACCGATCTTGGCTATCAATTCCTCGACGCTGAGGCTACCGTCGACCTGCAGCAAAACCATGCGCAAATTGCGCTGCACCACGCGCGTACTTTGCCGCACCGCCTCATCCCCGACCGGGGTTTTTGCATAGATAAGACTAGAGTCCATAGACAGATTTTTCTTGCCTGAAATTCACGATTTGCTTGACACCAGCGGGTTTGGCATCTAGAATGCGCTCCTCTGTTCCTCGATAGCTCAGTCGGTAGAGCGCCGGACTGTTAATCCGTAGGTCCCTGGTTCGAGCCCAGGTCGGGGAGCCACCATTCGAACGGCCCGCATTTATGCGGGCCGTTTCCGTTTTGGTAATGACATTCGGCATTTCCCAGCCCCTGCGATTCACCTTGCCCCTCCGGATCGTTGATGGCATCCGGTATTCGGACAGGCCATTCATGCGAAGACATTTTCGCGGGCCATTCTACTCCACGCCGACGGCATCACCTCATGCGAGCAGGCGCTTCGACCAGGGGCTTCATGCCGCAAGACCGTAGAACTTTTCCGTTCTTGACATTTCTTATTGTCTGTAACACCGGCATTACCGATAATCGTCGTCACCTCACACTCCCGGCCACCCCGCCATGCACAACGAAACACAGCGCCCTGAAGCAATTCCGGACGATCTCGCCAATTTTCGGCCGGCCCTCCAGTCGGGTAAACGCGGGTTAGCCGAGGGAACACTGGTCGACAAGTACGGGCGGCGAATCACCTATGTACGCCTGTCGATCACTGATCGCTGCGATTTCCGCTGCACCTACTGCATGTCGGAGGAAATGACCTTTCTGCCCCGCGACGCGGTCATGAGCCTGGAGGAATGCCTGCGTGTCGCCAAGGTTTTTGTCGGACTGGGGGTCAGCAAGCTGCGTATCACCGGCGGCGAACCTCTGGTGCGCAAGGATGCACTGTGGCTGATCGAACGCCTGGGGGCACTGCCCGGACTCGACAATCTGGTCATCACCTCGAACGGCTCACAACTGGATCGTTTCGCCCAGCCGCTGTTCGCTGCCGGCGTCAAGCGCATCAACATCAGCCTCGACACGCTGAAGGCCGAGCGTTTCCACCAGATCACCCGGATCGGCGATGTCAACAAGGTACTCCGCGGCATTGCCGCAGCTCGCACAGCCGGCTTCCGCCGGACCAAGCTGAACACGGTCATGATGCGCGGCACCAATGACGATGAATTTGGCGATCTTGTCCAGTTCGCCGTGGACAACGAACTGGATATTTCCTTCATCGAGGAAATGCCGCTCGGCGACATACACGGCCGCAGCAATTCCTACATTTCTTCCGACGAAACACGGGCTCGCCTGGCACAACAGTTCGAATTGCTCCCGTCCACCGAGGACTCAGGCGGTCCGGCGCGCTACTGGCGCATTCCCGGCAGCGAAACCCGAGTCGGCTTCATCTCGCCACACAGCCATAATTTCTGCGACAGCTGCAATCGCGTGCGCATTACCGCGCGCGGCGAACTCTACCCATGCCTCGGGCAGAACGATGCGGTCAACCTGATGGAAGTGCTGCGCTCCGGCGCTGACGACAACGCGTTGCGCCAGGCGATCGTGAGCAGCATGGGCATCAAGCCGCTCGGCCACGATTTCACGCACCAGATGGAATCGCCGCAGGTGGTTCGCTTCATGTCGATGACTGGCGGCTGATCACGGTTCAACGCACCCGAATCAGGGGTAAACCCGGCAGAACCCGACGCCGGTAACCGGATCGCTGACCAACCCCAGCAGCGTGAAGAAAATCGACAGACCTATGAAAAAGGCGACCCATCGGGCCGCCTTCCTGTGATGCTGCACCAGATCCCGGCAGGGCTGGCAAAAACGCATGGCTTGCCGCTTACAGCCCGCGCACCGACCGCTTGCGCTCGATTTCGGTCAGGTAACGCTTGCGCAGGCGAATCGACTTCGGCGTCAGTTCGACCAGTTCGTCTTCGGCAATGAACTCGACCGCTGCTTCCAGGCTCAGCTGAACCGGCGGCACCAGGCGGACGGCTTCGTCGGTGCCCGAAGCACGGACGTTGGTCAACTGCTTGCCCTTGATCGGGTTGACCACGAGGTCGTTTTCGCGGCTATGGATGCCAATGATCATGCCTTCGTACAGTTTCTCGCCCGGGCTGACGAACATGCGGCCGCGGTCCTGCAGCTTCCACAGCGCGTAGGCCACGGCTTCGCCGTTGTCCTGGGAAATCAGCACACCATTGCGCCGCTCGGCGACGCCACCTTCCTTGACTGGGGCGTATTCGTCGAAGACGTGGCTCATCAGACCGTTGCCACGCGTCAGGTTCATGAATTCGCCCTGGAAACCGATCAGGCCGCGGGCCGGAATACGGTATTCGATACGGACCCGACCGCGGCCGTCCGGCACCATGTCCTGCAGGTCACCCTTGCGCATGCCGAGGCTTTCCATGACACCACCCTGTGTGTCTTCCTCGACGTCGACGGTCAGCAGTTCGTACGGCTCGCACTCGACGCCATTGATCGTCTTCTTGACGACGCGCGGCCGGCCGACGGCTAGCTCGTAGCCTTCGCGGCGCATGTTCTCGAGCAGGATGCCGAGGTGCAGTTCGCCGCGGCCGGCGACGTCGAACACGTCGCCATTCGGCGTGTCATGGACGCGCAGCGCCATGTTGGTCAGCAACTCCTTGTGCAGGCGGTCGCGCAGCTGGCGGCTGGTGACGAACTTGCCTTCGGTACCGGCCAGCGGGCTGGTATTGACCATGAACTGCATGGACAGCGTCGGCTCGTCGATCTTCAGCAGCGGCAGGGATTCCGGCTGTTCCGGATCGGTCACCGTGCAACCCAGCACCAGGTCTTCGATACCGGTGATCTGGACGATATCGCCAGCGTGGCCCTCTTCCAGTTCAACCTTGTTCAAACCCTTGTAGCCGAAGACTTGGCCAATCTTGGCCTTGATCGGGGTGCGCTCGTGCTCGGCGGCTTCTTCTTCGGTACCGAACATGACCAGCACGTTCTGGCCGGTCTTGACCTTGCCGCGATTGATCTTGCCAACGCCGATACGGCCGACGTAGGAGGAGTAGTCGAGGGCGGTGATCTGCAGTTGCAGCGGTGCTTCGATATCGGTGTCCGGGGCCGGCACATGGCGCAGGATGGTATCGAACAGCGGCTTCATGTTTTCGCGCGGCTGATCCAGTTCCATGGCCGCCCAGCCGTTGAGGCCGGAGGCGTAGACGATGGGGAAATCGAGTTGTTCGTCGGTGGCGCCCAGCTTGTCGAACAGGTCGAAAGTCAGATTGACGGCCTGGTCCGGATCGGCGCCGTCGCGGTCGACCTTGTTGACCAGCACGATCGGGCGCAGGCCGAGGGCCAGCGCCTTCTTGGTGACGAAACGGGTTTGCGGCATCGGGCCTTCGGCGGCATCGACCAGCAGCACCACGCCATCGACCATGCCGAGCACG
>PHCU01000188.1 GCA_002842345.1 Betaproteobacteria bacterium HGW-Betaproteobacteria-12
GTCGCCCATTTCCTGCGGCACCTCGTGGGCGATGATGGCCACCGTCGTGGTCACGCCGAGCATCGGGTCGGCGATGAAGGCGGCGGCGATCAGCACGCCATCGACGAAATTGTGGAAGGCGTCGCCGAGCAGGATCAGCGGCGGCGCGGTGATCGTCGCGTGGTGACCTTCGTGCGAGCTGCAGTCGCCGTGCGAATGGCGCCACAGGGCCAGGCGCTCGAGCGCGAAGAAAGCGAACAGGGTGCCCAGCATCAGCGCGAACAGCGTGGCATACGGCCCGCCGTGGTTGTGCCCGGCATGCGCCTCTTCCTCGGCGGCGATGGCGGCCTGGTCGCCCGCCCCGTGCTCGTGGCCGGCATGGATATCGACCGGCGGCAGCGTCGCGAAAGCTTCCGGCAGGATATGCAGGAAGGCCGACGACAGCATCACCCCGGCGGCGAAGGCGACCAGCACCGCGGTGGTCTGCCGCGACAGACGGAAAACCACAGTCGCCGCGGCAGCCATGCTGATCAAACCGCCGGCCAGGCAGGCGAGCAGGATCATGGTCAACGTATTCATTTCTTCTTGTCCTTGAATTGATAGGGTTCGACGCGCTCGGCGACGATCCGGTAAGCGTAGATGCCCATGCCGCTATCGCCCCCCTGCAGGCTCATCGTGCCGTTGACCCAGAAAGTTTCCATGCTCTGCATGCCCTTGACCGGCTGCTTCAGCACCACATGCACGACCTGGTTCGACGGCGGCGGCGGCACATGCACGCAGGCGCCGAAATACGGCACCAGCAGGAATTCGCTGACCAGGTCGCCCTGGCGTTCGAGCGGCACGACAAAGCCGGGCAGCCGGACTTTCCGGCCGTTCATGGCCGGTTCGACCGGCGCCGTATCCCATTCGGCGCGCGCCTTTTCCAGCGCCTCGATGGCGCGCGGGTCGCTGTCGTTCATCTTGCTCAGGTCGATCCCCTTGAACGCCGCCATCGGGTCCCAGCCCTTGGGCATCAGGTCGTCCCAGCTGATTTCCTGGAAGCCCGCCTTGGCCCCCTTGGCGGCCGGCAGCCGTTCGCCGACGCGGTAATCGGCGGCAGCGGCCGGCCAGGCACAGGCCAGCGCCGCCAGGATCAGCAGGGTGCGCAACATGAATGTCCTTTTCACAAACGGGGAATCAGCCCGTCGGCCAGCGACAGGCGATAGGCGCGCCAGGCCGGCAGCAGGCTGACGAGCAGACCACAGACCAGGACGGCGGCGAGAAGTTGCATTTCGCCGGCATTCGGCGCCAGCGGCAGCGCCGCCAGGCCGAACGGCGCCAGGCGCTCGGCCGCCGTTGCCGCCAGCAGCGTCACCAGCGCCAGGCCGAGCAGCGCGCCGAGCAGGCTGACGGCGAAGCTTTCGAGGGCCAGCAGGAACAGGATGTGCCGCGGCCCGGCGCCGACCGACCGCAGGATGGCCATTTCCCGCCGGCGTTCGTTGAGCCCGGCCAGCATCACCGCCACCAGCCCGGCCAGGCCGACCGCCAGCACCAGCCAGGAAACCGCCTGCAACGTCCGCTCGACGACGCCGACGGTCTGCCACAGCTGGTCGAGGGCGACGCCCGGCAGCACCGCCGACAGCGGCTCGCCGCGGAATTCGTTGATCTGGCGCTGGACCCGGAACACCGTGGCCCGCTGGTGCAGGCCGACGAGGAAGGCGGTGATGGTCTTCGGTGTCAGGTCGAACTTGCTGACCTGTTCCGGGGTGATCGTCAGACCCGGAATCGGCGCCCCGCCCAGCCAGTCGAGATGGATGGCCTGCAGCGCCGGCAGGCTGACATGGACGGTACGGTCCACCGGTGTGCCGGTCGGCGCCAGGATGCCGACCACGGTGAACGGCTTGTCGTCGTGGTCCAGCCCGTGCAGGCCGCCGTCGCCGTGGCTCAGCTCGATCCGCTGGCCGAGCCGGTAGCCGAGCCGCTCGGCAACTTCGGCGCCGAGCACGGCATCGAACAGCTGGACGAAGGCCTGGCCCTCGACAAAACGCAGCGGCCGTTTGTCGGCGTAGCGGTAATGCGTGAAATAGTCGGCCGTGGTACCGAGCACGGCATAGCCGCGATGCGAATCGCCGAGCGCCAGCGGCACGCTCCAGGCAATCGCCGGGTTGGCGGCGATGGTCTGGTAGCTCGCCCAGCTGACGGTATTGGTCGCCTCGCCGAGATGGAACACCGAATACAGCACCAGCTGCACCGAGCTGGTCCGCGCCCCGACCACCAGGTCGGTGGCTGACAGCGACTGGGCAAAACCGTCGCGCGCCGCCTGGCGCACGCGTTCGACCGAGAGCAGCAGGGTGCTGGCCAGGAGCACGGCAAGCAGCGTCAGCCCGAGGCTCAGCCGGCGGTTCCAGGCGCTGGCTAGGGCCAGACGCAGCAGCGCCCTCATGCCGCTGCCCCCGGATTAACCAATTCCAGGGTGGCATCGAAGTGCCCGGCCAGACGCTGGTCGTGACTGACGAACACCACCGCGCTGCCGGCCGCCCGGGCCTCGGCCAGCAGCAGGTCGATGAAGGCTTCCTGACGGCTGGCGTCGAGGGCCGAGGTCGGTTCGTCGGCAATGATGATTTCCGGCCGGCCGATCAGCGCCCGTGCCGCGGCGACGCGCTGCTGCTGGCCGACCGACAGCTCGGCAGCGGGCGCCGCGGCCAGCGCCGGTTCCAGATCGAGGGCGGCGAGCAGGCGCGCCGCCGCTGCGACCGGATCGCCGGCGCGTTCGGCCCGGCGGCGCGAGAAGCGGCAGGGTAGCAGCACATTGTCGCGCACCGACAAATAGGGAATCAGGTTGAACTGCTGGAAGATGAAGCCGAGATGCTCGGCGCGGAAGGCGTCGCGCCCGGCCGCCGACAGTTCGCCGAGCGGCTGGCCGAGCAGTTCGACGCGGCCAGTTTCGGGCAGCAGCACGCCGCCGATCAGGTTGAGCAGCGTCGTCTTGCCGGCGCCGCTCGGCCCGTGCAGGAACAGGCTGGCACCGGCGGCCAGCGTCAGCTGTTGCAGGCGCACGCACAGCGGCCTCGACCGCCGCCAGCGGAACGCCAGATCATCGATGCGGATCGCGGCCGGCGTCATGCCTTAGCCGGCGAAGAGCGGGTTCGCGCCGGCGCGCCGGCCAGCATCGTGGCTGCGGCCGTAGCGGGCCTGGGCGAAAGCGGCAGCGAGGACGGCGGGGATTTTCATGGTTGGCGGCACGACAAAAGGAAGCGCGATGTTATAACATTACATCCATGCCGCCAAACGCCTCCCCTGCCGCCGTCCTGGCACGCGCCGCTGCCGCCTGCGCGGCGCGCGGTCTGGCGTTCACGCCGATCCGCCAGCGCGTGCTGCAATTGCTGCTGGAACATGACAAGGGCCTCAAGGCCTACGACCTGCTGGCGCTGATCAAGGCCGAGCAGCCGGGGGCGACGCCGCCGACCGTCTATCGCGCCCTGGATTTCCTGACCGAGCACCACCTGGCGCACAAGATCGAGCGCAACGCCACTTTCGTCGCCTGCACCCAGGAAAACCACGTCGAACCGAGCCTCTTCCTGGTCTGCCCGAAATGCAGCGCCATCACCGAACTGCAGGACCGCTCGGTGATGCAGGCGCTGTGCCGCGCCCTGGCCGCCGCCGGCCACCAGCTCGACAATCCGGAAGTGGAAATCGGCGCCACCTGCCCGAACTGCCGGCAGGCCGCCGCCGTCAGCTGAGTTCCAGCACGCGCAGCAGCGAGGCCGTGTCGTCACGGCCCATGCCCTGCGCCATCAGCGCATTCAACTGCTGACCGACCACCGCCGCCAGCAGTACCGGCACGCCGCTCTGCCGCGCCGCCTCCAGCACCAGGCCGAAATCCTTGTGGTGCAGCCGGGCCTCGATGCCGGCGGCGAAATCGCGCTCGACCATGCGCTTACCCATCACCTCGAGCACGCGCGAGGCCGCCGAACCGCCGGCCAAGGCCTGGCGCACCTTGGCGCCATCGACGCCGGCGGCCCGCGCCAGATGCAGCGCCTCGGCCACCGCCTGGATGGCGGCGACCATGATCATCTGGTTGCAGGCCTTGGCCACCTGGCCGGCACCGTTCGGGCCGACATGGACGATGCGCCGGCCGAGCTTTTCCAGCAGCGGCCGCACCCGTTCGAGCACCGCCGCCGCGCCGCCGGCCATGATCGCCAGCGTTGCGTCGATGGCGCCCTGAGCGCCGCCGGAGACCGGCGCGTCGAGCATATGGATGCCCCGTTCGCCAAGCTTGGCGGCGATGCGCCGGGCGGCCTCGGGGGCGATGGTCGAGCAGTCGACCAGCACCGACCCCGGTGCCATCCCGTGGATCAGGCCATCGGCACCAAGAGCCACGGCCTCGACATCGGCACTCGAGGTAATCACCGTGAATACCACCTCGCAGGCGGCGCCGAGTTCGGCCGGCGTCGCCTGCACGACGGCATCCAGGCCGTCGGCGCTTGCCGACCGCCGCGCCCAGACGTGCAGTTCGTGCCCGGCCGCCTGCAGATGCCGGGCCATCGGGCGCCCCATCACGCCCAGGCCGATAAAACCGACCTTCATGACTGGCCGGACAGCTTTTCCAGCAGCTTCAGCACGGCGATCGAATCCTCCTCGCCGAGGCCGGAGCCGACCATGGCGTTGAACATCTGCGCCGTCGCCGCCGAGCCGGGCAGGCACAGCCCGAGTTCGTGCGCCGTCTGCATGACGATGTTCAGATCCTTCTCGTGCATCCAGCTCTTGAAGCCGGGCTTGAAATTGCGGTCGAGCATGCGCTGGCCGTGGTTTTCCAGAATCTTCGAGTAGGCGAAGCCGCCGAGCAGGGCTTCGCGCACCTTGCCGCAGTCCACGCCGTTCTTGGCGGCGAAGGCCATGGCTTCGGCCACCGCCAGGACGCCCATGCCGGTAACGATCTGGTTGGCCGCCTTGGTCACCTGGCCGGCGCCGGGACCGCCGACATGGACAACGTTCTTGCCCATGCACTCGAACGCCGGTTTGGCCCGGGCAAAACCGGCTGCCGAACCGCCGGCCATGATCGCCAGGCTGCCGGCGATGGCGCCGACTTCGCCGCCGGAGACCGGCGCATCGATGAAATCGACGCCGGCCGCCGCCAGCTCGGCCTGGATCGCGCGTGCCGCCGCCGGGGCGATGGTACTCATATCGACGGCGACCAGGCCGGGCGTGCCGGCACTGGCGACGGCGCGCATCACTTCGGCGACGTCCGGGGCATCGGCGACCATTGAAATCACCAGCTCGACGCCATGCGCCGCTTCCGCCGGGCTGGCCGCGCCAGTCGCGCCAGCGGCGAGCAGCGGCTGCATCGATTCGGCGCGGCGCGCCCAGACGGTGACCTGATGCCCGCCTTTCAACAGATTGAGCGCCATCGGGCGCCCCATGATGCCGAGGCCGATAAAACCGATCTTCATGTTCAGCTCCTCAAGGTGGAAGCCGCGATTCTAGCCGCTTGCCACCGCGGCGCCAGCGCCCCACGAGCAGGCACGCGCCAGCGAATGAATCTTTTGGCGAATGCCCACTCAAAGCCTTACCGAGCGGCTTCCGGCCGGTCGGTCGCGCGCCTCGTCGCGCGTGCTGGCCGCTTCAGGTTTTTTCCGGCCTCCCCTGCGGCCAGGGGAAGTCGAAGGCGACAACGATGGCAGATGCACTGTCGATTGCGCCCGTTGCACTGAACAGTACGGCGGGCATCGCGCCGCTAGCCTTGACGCTACCGGCCAACGGCACGGTCGTGCCGGCCAGCACCGTCAACAGCAGCAACGCGGCCAGCACGGTCGACCTGTCGGCCAGCGGCCAATTGCTCTCCGCCATATTCACCTTCCGCAGCACCCTGGAAGCCCTGCCAGGCGTCGGCGTCGATGCCAGCCCGGCCGATCTCGCCGCCACGGCGCAGAGTCTGCTGGATGCCTTCACCACGCTGCAGGACAGCAGCGCCGCCCTGCCCGAGGCCACCCCGGACGTCATCAGCGATCTGCTGGCCGGCTTGCTCGCCCCGTCGCCGGATACGCTGGCCGCCGACGACGCCGGGGCGCTGCTCGCCCTGCAGGATGTCGGCGTCGATCTGCTGACCGGGGCGACGCCGCCTGCCCCGCTCGATCCCCAGCTGCTGAGTGCGGCCATCGCCGCCGATCCGGTGGCGACGCAGACGGCGCTGGTCAGCGCGACGCAAACCCTGATCGACCAGGCCGGCGCTCTCGAAAGCGGCATCGTCGGCGCCCTCGTGCCATTCACCGT
>PHCU01000189.1 GCA_002842345.1 Betaproteobacteria bacterium HGW-Betaproteobacteria-12
CGGCATGGTGCTGGAGAAGAACGGCGAGATCGTCGTCACCGGCGCCGGCGCGGCGACCATGGGCCATCCGGTCAATGCCATGGTCTGGCTGGCCAACACCCTGGGCAAGCTCGGCATCGCCCTGAAGGCCGGCGATATCGTGCTCTCCGGCGCCATGGGCGCCATGGTGCCGGTGCAGCAGGGCGACAGCCTGCGCGTCACCATCGGCGGCATCGGCGGCTGCTCGGTGCGTTTCGTCTAAGGCGCCGGCCATGGATCTCCAACTGAACGGCAAGCTCGCCCTGGTTACCGGTTCGACCGCCGGCATCGGCTTCGCCATCGCCGTCGAACTGGCCCGCGAGGGCGCCACCGTGGTCATCAACGGCCGCCGCCAGGCCGGTGTCGAGGCCGCTGTCGCCCGTTTGCGCGAGCAGGTTCCTGCGGCTCAGGTGAGCGGCGTCGCCGCCGACCTGGCGACGGTCGAAGGGTGCCAGGCGCTGTTCGCCGCCTGTCCGCAGGCCGACATCGTGGTCAACAACCTCGGCATCTTCGACCCGGCGCCGTTCGAGTCCATCCCGGACAGCGAATGGCAGCACTTCTTCGAGACCAACGTGATGAGCGGCGTGCGCGTCTCGCGGCACTACCTGCCGGCGATGAAGGCCGCCAACTGGGGGCGCGTGGTGTTCATCTCCAGCGAGTCCGGCATCAACACGCCGGGCGAGATGGTGCATTACGGCATGACCAAGTCGGCCCAGCTGGCGGTCTCCCGCGGTTTGGCCCAGAGCTGCGCCGGCACCGGTGTCACGGTCAATGCCGTGCTGCCCGGACCGACCCGTTCCGAAGGCGTCGGCGACTTCTTCGCCAAGCTGGCCGGCGAATCCGGCATCAGCCTCGACGAAATGGAGCGCCGCTTCTTCGCCGAAGGCCGGCCGACGTCCATCCTCAAACGCATGATCGAGCCCGCCGAAGTGGCGGCGCTGGTCGCCTACGTCTGCAGCCCGCGCGCCGCGGCCACCACCGGCGCCGCGCTGCGCGTCGAGGGCGGCATCGTTTCCACCATTTGTTGAACCACCCGACAAGGACTACCCCATGAGCCAAAAAATCAAATGCGCGCTGATCGGTCCCGGCAACATCGGCACCGACCTGCTCTACAAACTGAAGCGCAGCCCCGTCCTCGACCCGGTCTGGATGATCGGCATCGACCCTGAATCCGAAGGCCTGAAACGCGCCGCCGAGATGGGCCTGAAAACTTGTGCGACCGGTGTGGACGGCTTCCTGCCGCACGTGCTGGCCGACAACGTGCAGATCGCCTTCGACGCCACCTCGGCCTACGTCCATGCCGAGAACAGCCGCAAGCTGAACGCCCTCGGCGTGCTGATGATCGACCTGACGCCGGCCGCCATCGGCCCCTACTGCGTGCCGCCGGTCAATCTGAAGGAGCACGTCGGCAAGCGCGAGATGAACGTCAATATGGTCACCTGCGGTGGCCAGGCGACGATTCCCATGGTTGCCGCCGTCTCGCGCGTGCAGAAGGTCAAGTACGGCGAGATCGTCGCCACGGTGTCGTCCAAGTCGGCCGGTCCGGGCGCCCGCAAGAACATCGACGAAGTCACCCGCACCACCGCCGGCGCCGTCGAGCAGGTCGGCGGGGCGGAGAAGGGCAAGGCGATCATCATCATCAACCCGGCCGAGCCGCCGCTGATCATGCGCGACACCGTGCATTGCCTGACCGAGGACGAGCCGCAGCGCGACGCGATCACCGAATCCATCCACGCGATGATCAAGGAAGTGCAGAAGTACGTGCCCGGCTACCGCCTGGTCAACGGCCCGGTGTTCGACGGCAACCGCGTTTCCGTATTCATGGAGGTGCAGGGCCTCGGCGACTTCCTGCCGACCTACGCCGGCAACCTCGACATCATGACCGCCGCTGGCGCCCGCACCGCCGAGATGTTCGCCGAAGAAATGATCAAGGGCACGCTCAAGCTCGAGCCCGTCCGCGCCTGAGGAGAAAAGAGATGACACTTAAAGGCAAGAAAATCACCGTCCACGACATGACCCTGCGTGACGGCATGCATCCCAAGCGCCACCTGATGACGCTCGAGCAGATGGTCAGCATCGCCACCGGCCTCGACGCTGCCGGCGTGCCGCTGATCGAAGTCACCCACGGCGACGGCCTCGGTGGTTCCTCGGTCAATTACGGCTTCCCGGCCCATACCGACGAGGAGTACCTCGGCGCCGTCATTCCGAAGATGAAGCAGGCCAAGGTCTCGGCCCTGCTGCTGCCCGGCATCGGCACCGTCGATCACCTGAAGATGGCCCGCGACCTCGGCGTCAACACCATCCGCGTCGCCACCCACTGCACCGAAGGCGATGTCTCCGAGCAGCACATCACCATGGCCCGCAAACTCGACATGGACACCGTCGGCTTCCTGATGATGGCCCACATGAACAGCGCCGAAGGCCTGGTCAAGCAGGCCAAGCTGATGGAAAGCTATGGCGCCAACTGCATCTATGTCACCGACTCGGCCGGCCACCTGTTGCCGGACGGCGTCAAGGAACGCCTCGGGGCGGTACGCGCGGCGCTGAAGCCGGAAACCGAACTGGGCTTCCATGGCCACCACAACCTGGCCATGGGCGTCGCCAACTCGATCGCCGCCATCGAAGTCGGCGCCACGCGCATCGACGCGGCGGCGGCCGGCCTTGGCGCCGGCGCCGGCAACACGCCGATGGAAGTCTTTATCGCCGTGTGCAGCCTGATGGGCATCGAGACCGGGGTGGACGTGGCCAAGATCACCGATGTCGCCGAAGACCTGGTGGTGCCGATCATGGACTTCCCCATCCGCATCGACCGCGATGCGCTGACCCTCGGTTATGCCGGCGTCTATGGCTCCTTCCTGCTGTTCGCCAAGCGGGCTTCCGTCAAGTACGGCGTGCCGGCGCGCGAGATCCTCGTTGAGCTGGGCCGGCGCGGCATGGTCGGCGGCCAGGAAGACATGATCGAAGACACCGCCATCACCATGGCACGCGCACGGGGGCTGCTGGCATGAAACTGAATCAGAACACCATTGCCGGGCTGGCCGAACTGCTGGAAAGCGCCGAGCTGCAGGCCCACGACGTCGTCAAGATCACCGACGCCCATCCCGAGATGGACTGGGACGACGCCTACGCCATCCAGGCCGAGATCCTGCGCCGCAAGCTGGCGCGCGGCAATCGCCTGGTCGGCCTGAAGTGCGGCCTGACCTCGCACGCCAAGATGAAGCAGATGGGCGTCGAGACGCCGTGCTTCGGCTTCCTCGTCGATTACTTCACCGTGCCGGACGGCGGCGAAGTGAAGATCAAGGAACTGATCCATCCCAAGGTCGAACCGGAAATCGTCTTCGTGCTGAAGAAGGCGCTCAAGGGCCCGGGCTGCCATATCGGCACCGTGCTCGACGCCACCGATTTCGTCATGCCCGGCATCGAGGTCATCGACTCGCGCTACCGCGACTTCAAGTTCGACCTGAAGAGCGTCATCGCCGACAACTGCTCGTCGTCGCGCTATGCGCTGGGCGGCATGGCGGTGCCGCTGGCCGGGCTCGACCTGCGCACGCTAGGTGTGGTCATGGAGAAGAACGGCCAGCCCGTCGCCATCGGCGCCGGCGCCGCCGTGCTCGGCCATCCGGCGGCGGCGATCGCCATGCTGGCCAATCACCTCGGCGCTCGCGACGAGGAAATCCCGGCCGGCACGATGATTCTCTCCGGCGGCGTCACCGAAGCGGTGTCCGTCGCCGCCGGCGATCACGTCAGCCTGCGCATCCAGTCGCTGGGTGGCGTCAGCCTCAAGTTCATCTGAGCCGGAAAGGAACAGACATGCCTTTCGCCCAGATTTATTTGCTTGAGGGCCGGACCGACGAGCAGAAGAAAGTGCTCATCGAGAAGGTTTCCGCCGCCATGGCCGAGGCCCTCGGCGCGCCGCTGGAGAACACGCGGGTGTGGATCCACGACGTGCCCAAGGCGCAGTGGGGGATCGGCGGCCAGACCGCCCGGGATCTCGGGCGCTAGCAGCGGGCGGGGCCGCTGGCGGCGGGGCGCCGGGTCGCCCCGTGGTCGGAAGTTATGGTCATACCGTCACGGTATTGCTGGATACGGCAAATGGTATTGGACGGTATTGGCATGGCTCGCCCATAGTGAAGCTATAAAAAAATATCGAGATTTTTTGCGATTGCCCGAAGGCCCTGGTGGCCTGGCAAACGCAGGAGACAAAGCAATTCAGGGGCGCACCCGGATCGGGGCGCCCCCAAAGGAGGAAGTTATATGCGGCGGATTTTTGCCACAGGACCATTGCCGTTGCTGGCGCTGCTTGCCGGCTCGCTGCTAGCGGCGTGCTCGGAGGCGCCCGGCATGGCGCGGACGGCCGGGGCGCAGGCGGTGCAGCGCTATGACGTCAGCCAGGCGATTGCCGCCAACGGCCAGGTCGTCGTCGTCGGTACGCAGAGCGGGGTGGCGCTGGTCTCCCACGATCAGGGCGTGACCTGGGAGCGTCAGGCGCTCGGCCACGCCTCGCTGGTCGATATCGCGGTCTGCCGCGACAAGACTTTCATTGCCATCGACCACTACCGCAAGTTGTGGTCGGCCGATGCCGAAGGGCGCAACTGGCACTCGGTGCACCTCGAGCAGCCGCGCACGCCGCTGGCCGTCGCCTGCAGCCCGCAGGGCGGCTGGTGGGTCGTCGGTTCCAACGCGACTATCGCCGGCAGCAGCGACCAGGGCAAGTCCTGGCGGGTCACCGACCTCGGCGAAGACACGCAGATCACCACCCTGCAGTTCATCGACGAGCAGCGCGCCGTCGCCCTCGGCGAGTTCGGCCTGACCGTCAGTTCCGCAGATGGCGGGGCAACCTGGGTGAAGGGACCGGCGATTCCCGGCGACTTCTATCCGTATGCCGCCCTTTTCCGCGATGCCCGCGAAGGCTGGGTCGCCGGAATCGCCGGCCAGATGCTGCACACCGGCGACGGTGGCCAGACCTGGCAGAAGCAGGAGAACGCCACGCAGGTGACGCTCAACCGCCTGTTCCTGCATGAAGGCCAGCCCTACGGCGCCGGCAATGGCGGCGTCGTCGCCCGCCTCGACGGCGGCGCCTGGCGCACTGTGCCCTATCCCGATCCCTTGCCGATGTTCCTCGGCGGTGCCGCCTCCCTGCCGGGCCAGGCCGCCATCGTCATCGGCGGCCCTGGCGGCCTGCTGCGCACCGTCAGCACGGCCACTCAACAATAAATCCGGGAGCCCGTCTCACCATGGTCAGCAAATTCCGCCACGCCATCACCCATCGCCTGCATCAGGGCGAGGAATGGATTTTCTGCAATCCGAAGATCGTCCTCTCGATCGTCCTCGCCATCACCCTGATGTTCGGCATGGCCCTGCCCAAGCTGCGCATCTTCACCGACTTCTCCGACCTGCTGCCGCAGAACCACGAGTACATCAAGGTCTACAACCGCCTGAAGGAGAATTTCGGCGGCGCCAACATGATCGTCATGGCGATCGAGGTCGAGCGCGGCACCATCTTCAACGACGAAACCCTGAAGCTGATCCACGAAGCCACGCAGGGCGTGGACAACCTGCCCGGGGTCAATCACAACCTGGTCAACAGCCTGACCCACCGCACGGCGCGCAAGGTCTTTCTCGACGACCAGGGCGGTTTCGCCTCCGAGTCCTACTACGATCCGCTGCAGCCGAGCCGCACCGTCGCCGAACTCGAGCAGCTGAAACAGGAAGTCATCGCCAATCCGACCATCTTCGGCCTGCTCGTCTCGCCCGACCTCAAGGCGGCGCTGATCAAGGCCCAGCTCAACGAAGGCGACATCGACTATCCGACCACCTTCGCGGCGCTGCAGGAGGTCCGTGAGAAGCTGGCCAAGCCGGGGCATCAGATCCACGTCACCGGCAATCCGGTGCTCACCGGCTGGGTCTATACCTATCTGCACCAGATCGTCGAGATCCTGGCTTACACGCTGGCCCTGCTGGCGACGCTGCTGATTCTCTACTTCCGGCGCTTCTACGGCGTCGCCCTGCCGCTGCTCGGTATCGCCCTGTCGTCGATCTGGGGCCTCGGCTTCATGGCCATGATGGGCATCAACCTGGAACCCCTGTCGCTGCCCATCCCCTTCCTCATCGCCGCCCGCGCCACCTCGCACGGCGTCCAGCTGGTGGTGCGCTACTACGAGGAACTGGCGCGCGTCCATGACGGCCCCAAGGCCGCCCGCAATGCGCT
>PHCU01000190.1 GCA_002842345.1 Betaproteobacteria bacterium HGW-Betaproteobacteria-12
TCCCGCCAACCTCAAGTACACCGCCTCCCACGAATGGATGCTGCTCAACGCTGACGGCACCGTCACCGTCGGCATCACCGACCACGCCCAGGAAGCCCTAGGCGACCTGGTCTTCGTCGAACTGCCGGAAGTCGGCGCGCATTTCGCCGCCGAGAAGGAAATCGCCGTGGTCGAGTCGGTCAAGGCCGCCGCCGACGTCTACGCCCCGATCGCCGGCACCGTCACCGAAGTGAACCAGGCCGCCGCCGACGCCCCGGAATCGGTCAATCAGGATGCCTACGCCGCCTGGCTGTTCAAGCTCACCCCGGACAACGTCGCCGATCTCGACAAGATGCTCGACGCCGCCGCCTACCAGGCCGCCGCCGACGCCGCCTGATTCCGCTCCGGCTTTTGCCGCAGCTGCTGCCGCACGCGCTGGTTCGCTGAAGAACCGGCGCGTTGCGCGTTGAAACGCTTTTTCCAGGATTCCACCATGCCCTTTGCCCAACCGCTTGCCGCGCTGGAACAGCACGACGAGTTCATCGACCGTCACATCGGCCCCTGCGCCACCGAAATGTCCGCCATGCTGGCCGCCATCGGCGCCGATAGCCTGGAACAGCTGATCGACCAGACCGTGCCCGCCGCCATCCGCCTGCCGGCCGACCTGCCGCTACCGGCTCCGCAGCGCGAGCATGAGGCGCTGGCCGCGCTGAAGGCCATCGCCAGCAAGAACGTCATCAACAAGTCCTGTCTCGGCATGGGCTACTACGACACACTGACGCCCAAGGTCATCCTGCGCAACGTCATGGAGAACCCCGGCTGGTACACCGCCTACACGCCCTACCAGGCCGAGATCGCCCAGGGCCGTCTGGAAGCGCTGATGAATTTCCAGCAGATGGTGGTCGACCTGACCGGTCTGGAAATCGCCAACGCCTCGCTGCTTGATGAAGCCACCGCCGCGGCCGAAGCGATGACCATGGCCCGCCGCGTCTCCAAGTCCAAGTCCAACCGCTTCCTGGTCGATGCCGCCTGCTTCCCGCAGACCCTCGACGTGGTCAAGACGCGGGCCAAGTATTTCGGCTTCGAGCTGATCATCGCCCCGGCCGACAGCTGCAAGGACGGTGAATTCTTCGGCGCCCTGCTGCAGTATCCGGGCGACAACGGCGAAGTCCGCGACCTCTCCGCCACCATCGCCAACCTCAAGGCCCACGGCGCCACCGTCGCCGTCGCCAGCGACCTGATGGCCCTGGTGCTGCTCAAGTCTCCCGGTGCCATGGGTGCCGACATCGCCCTCGGTTCGAGCCAGCGCTTCGGCATCCCGATGGGCTTCGGCGGCCCGCACGCCGCCTTCTTCGCCACCCGCGAAGCCTTCGTCCGCTCGATGCCGGGCCGCATCATCGGCGTTTCCAAGGACGCCCGCGGCAACACCGCCTACCGCATGACGCTGCAGACGCGCGAACAGCACATCCGCCGCGAGAAGGCCAACTCCAACATCTGCACCTCGCAGGTGCTGCTCGCCAACATGGCCGGCATGTACGCCGTCTATCACGGCGCCGAGGGCCTGCGCACCATCGCCGGGCGCATCCACCGGCTGACCGCCATTCTGGCCGAAGGTCTCAAGCGCGCCGGCGTCAAGCTGCTGACCAAGCAGTTCTACGACACTGTGCATATCGACCTCGGCGCCCGCGCCGAAGCGGTCTACAACGATGCCCTGGCCGCTGGCTACAACCTGCGCCGCGTCGCCGCCGGCGTGCTCGGCATTTCCTTCGACGAAACGACCACCCGTCACGATGTCGCGACGCTGTTCAAGCTGATCACCCAGGTAACCCTCGACGTCGAGGCCCTCGACGCGCAAGTCGCCAGTACCAATCCAGGTTTGTCGGACGACCTGATCCGCAACGATGCCGTATTGCAGCACCCGGTGTTCAACACGCACCACACCGAGCACGAGATGCTGCGCTACCTGAAGTCGCTGCAGAACAAGGATCTGGCGCTCGACCACTCGATGATCTCGCTCGGCTCCTGCACCATGAAGCTGAACGCGACCAGCGAGATGATCCCGGTCACCTGGCCGGAATTCGGCGCCATCCACCCGTTCGCCCCGCGCGACCAGGTGCAGGGCTACCACGAGATGATCGCTGGCCTGACCGAGTGGCTGAAAACGGTTACCGGCTTCGACGCCATCTGCATGCAGCCGAACTCCGGCGCCCAGGGCGAATACGCCGGCCTGGTGGCGATCGACCGCTATCACGCCAGCCGCGGCGAGGAACACCGTAACGTCTGCCTGATCCCCAAGTCGGCCCACGGCACCAACCCGGCCACCGCCCAGATGGCCAACATGAAGGTCGTCGTCGTCGACTGCGACGACAACGGCAACGTCGATGTCGCTGACCTCAAGGCCAAGGCCGAAGAACACGCCAGGGACCTCGCCTGCCTGATGATCACCTACCCGTCCACGCACGGCGTGTTCGAGGAAGCGATCCGCGAAATCTGCGCCATCGTGCACCAGTACGGCGGCCAGGTGTACATGGACGGCGCCAACCTCAACGCCCAGGTCGGCCTGACCGCACCCGGCTTCATTGGCGCCGACGTCAGCCACATGAACCTGCACAAGACCTTCGCCATCCCGCACGGCGGCGGCGGACCGGGCATGGGTCCGATCGGCCTCAAGGCCCATCTCGCCCCGTTCATGGCCAACCACGTGGTGGCCCCGATCGACGGCCCGCACTACGGCCAGGGCGCGGTCTCCGCCGCCCCGTTCGGCTCGGCCTCGATCCTGACCATTTCCTGGATGTACCTGGCGATGCTCGGCGGTGCCGGCGTCAAGAAGGCCACCCAGGTCGCCATCCTCAATGCCAACTACGTCGCCACCCGGCTGAACGACCACTACCCGGTGCTCTATGTCGGGAAAAATGGGCGCGTGGCGCACGAGTGCATCCTCGACATCCGCCCGATCAAGGCCGCCACCGGCATCGCCGAGATCGACATCGCCAAGCGCCTGATGGACTACGGTTTCCACGCGCCGACGGTGTCCTTCCCGGTGGCCGGCACGATCATGGTCGAGCCGACGGAATCCGAATCGAAGGCCGAACTGGACCGCTTCATCGCCGCCCTGATCGCCATCCGCGCGGAAATCCGCCAGATCGAGAACGGCGTGTGGACGGCCGACAACAACCCGCTGAAGAATGCCCCGCATTCCCAGGCGGACGTCATGGACGACGAGTGGCGGCACCCGTACAGCCGCCAGCAGGCCGTGTTCCCGCTGCCCTGGGTAGCGGCCAACAAGTTCTGGCCAAGCGTCAATCGCATCGACGATGTGTACGGCGACCGCAACCTGAATTGCGCCTGCCCGCCGATGGAAGCGTACGCAGAGTAATGACCGTCGATCTCTCTGCCATCGCCAAGTGGCCGAACGTTCCGGCCTGCTACGACTGGTTGTCGCTCGACCGGCGGGGCGACTGGCGATTGCAGGGAGAGCGCGTCACTCACCGCGGCCTGATCGAGTTCATCAACCGGCAGTACGGCAGCGATGCCGCCGGCTGCTGGTTCCTGCAGAACGGGCCGCAACGCGTTTTCGTCACCCTGGCGTGCACCCCTTGGGTGTTCCGCCGGGCCGCTGACGGCTTCGTCAGCCATACCGGCGTGGCGGCCGGCAGCGTGCAGGAAGTCCTGCTCGATGACGACGGCAGCATCCTGCTGGCCACCGAACTCGGCATCGGCCTGCTCGACGACCGCGACCTGCCGCAATTGCTTGCCGAATGCTGCGACGATCGCGGTCAGGCGGCCGACGAAGCGGCGCTACTGGCGCTGATGGCCGGGACGGCGCAGCCGGTTTTCTGGCAAGACCATCGGCTGCAGCCGATCACCGCGGCCGAACTGCCGCAGCGCTACGGCTTCAATCCCCACCCTCAGCCCTGAGGCGCTTGCCGCTCGGCCAGGCCGGGCAGAATTTCGCCAATCAGTTCGGCGATCAGCCGTGCCGTCCGCCCCTGCCAGTCGCGGTCCGGGTTGTATTCGGCGATCTCGACGGCACATAGGCCGGGCAGCGTAGCCAGTTGGGCCACGGCAGCCAGCACGTCGCCATCCCACAGGCCGTCCGGTTCCGGACTGCCGACCCCGGGCGCACTGCCCGGATCGATGGCATCCAGGTCGAGCGTCAGCCCGAACCCGGCCGGTGCCGCGGTAACGATGGCGATGGCTTCGTGCAGACAGGCGGCGAAACCGCGCTCGGCGATTTCGCTGCTGTCGATGATGCGCACGCCCATGGCGCGCAGGAAATCGATTTCTTCCGTTTCGTAGCTGCGCGGCCCGAGGACCACAGTATGTGCCGCGCTGACCTGCGCCCCTGGCCGGCCGATGCCGAGCAGCCGCTTGTCGCCGCGGCCGAGCAGACAAGCCAGCGGCATGCCGTGCACGGCGCCGGAATACGTGGTTTCCGGCGTGTGGCTATCGAGATGCGCATCGATCCACAGCAAACCCACCGGCGCCCCGGCCACACGCGCGACGCCGCTCCAGGTACCGACGGCGATCGAATGGTCGCCGCCGATGACCAGCGGGAATTCGCCGGCCGCCAGGGTCTGCGCCACTTCGTCCGCCAGCCGCCGGCAGAGGCCGGCAATGCGGGCGATTTCCGAGCGGCCCGGCGAATCGCCGGCGAACAGCATGCGCCCCCAGTCGATCTGCGGCTGATGTTCGAGCTCATGCCAAGCCTGCGAGCGGTGAAAGGCGACCGGGCCGTCTTCGCAACCCTGGTCCTGCGCACCTAGCCCACTGGCGGCGCCGATGATGCGGATCTTGCCGGTCATGGGCGCCCCGCCTTCAGGACGGCAAATGCATTTGCTGCCAGGCATCGATTTCCGGTAGCGATTCGGCCAGGGTGTCGGCCAGCGCCGCATTGGCCTGGAGCAGCAACTTGCGTTGGCGGGCGTTCAGCTGGCGTGGGAAAACTGGAATCAGTTCGATGAGCAGATCGCCGGCCGGATTGCGGCCGCGCCCCGGGAAGCCCTTGCCGGCTATCCGGATTTCCCGGCGCTCGGGTAGCCCGCCCTCCAGTTTGTAGTCGAGGAAGCCGTCAAACCACGGCAGACGAATCTCACCGCCGGCCATCAACTGCAGCGCGCTGACCGGCATGCTGGCCAGCAGATCACGCCCGGACAGCCGGAACAGCGGATGCGAGCGGATGACGATGGTCAGATAAAGATCGCCGGCCGCCAAGTCGTCGCTCGCCATCTCGCCCTGGCCGGCCAGGCGCAGTTCATCACCGGGCAACATGCCGGGCGGCACCTTGATTTCCAGGCTGGCTTCATAGGCGTCACGTCCGCTGCCGCCACAATCGGGACAGATCTGTTCGCTGAAAAAGCCGCGACCGCCACAATCCGGACATTGCACCAGAACGCGCTCGACATCGCGGACCCGGCCGCTGCCATGGCAGGCGGGACAGAAACGGGTGCGCACCATGCCTGCCTTGCCTGTCCCCGCACAGGTGTTGCAGTCCTTGCCACGCACATAGGCAATGGTCTGGCGACAGCCGAGCGCCGCTGCCACCAGGTCGAGCTCCAGATTCAAGCGGATGTCGGCCGCCCGTGGCGGCGTAGGCTCGCTGTCGGCTTCCGTTGCGGCCGGTTCCTCTTCCTCGTCATCGACCGGCTCGGCTTCGAGCAGTTGGTCGTAGGCAGCACGGATTTCCTTGAAGCGCTCGGTCGCCACCGGATCGGCATTGCGGTCCGGATGCCAGCGCATCGCCAGACGGCGGTAGGCCCGCTTGACGGCAGTGCCATCGGCCCCCGGCTTCAGGCCGAGGACGGTCCACGCACAAATGCTCATGCCGCGACAGGCCCCGTGCACCCACGACGGCCTTCAGGCCCGAGGCCCATGCGCTCCTCAACAAGCGGCAAACTCAACATCCTTAGTCCTTTTCATCGTCCGCATCACGGGCATCCGCCACTTCGTGGAACACAAACCGTCTTCGGATAGCGCGCGAACTACACATTGTGGACGAAGCCGCCGCCGGCCGTCCAGTCGCCCACGGCACAGTGGAGCTCCAGCCCCACACTTGATGCGCCGGCGTTATCTCTGTAACCGCAAGGGACAACAAAAAAGCGCCCCGAAAGGCGCTTGATTGCAAGTTGCTTGGCGGACACGCAGGGATTCGAACCCTGGATCCAGGTTTTGCCCGGATGCACCCTTAGCAGGGGTGTGCCTTCGACCACTCGGCCACGTGTCC
>PHCU01000191.1 GCA_002842345.1 Betaproteobacteria bacterium HGW-Betaproteobacteria-12
AATTGCAGCATGGAATAACCTTTCAAAAACGGCATTTTACAGAATGAAAAGAACCAGAACCAGCAAAGCCTGGATGCGCGAGCATGTGAACGACCCTTATGTGCAACTTGCCAAGAAGGAAGGCTGGCGCTCGCGAGCCGCTTTCAAGCTGATGGAGATGGACGACAAGGATCAATTGCTGCGGCGCGGCGAAGTTGTCGTCGACCTCGGGGCAACGCCGGGTGGCTGGTCGCAGGTGGCGGTCAAGCGGGTCGGCGACAATGGCTTGGTGTTTGCGCTCGATCTGCTGGAGATGGAGCCGATCCACGGCGTTCATTTCATCCAGGGCGATTTCCGCGCGGACGATGTGCTCGGGCAGCTGGAAGAAAAGCTCGGCGAGCGCCGGGTCGGCCTTGTAATGTCGGACATGGCCCCCAATATGTCCGGTGTACCCTTGGTCGATCAGGCGCGCATCATGCATCTGGCCGAGTTGGGTTTGGAGTTTTCAAGGGCTCACCTGAAACCGGATGGCGCTTTTCTGGTCAAAGTTTTTCAGGGAACGGATTACGAGACATTTCTCCGTTCCATGCGTGAGACGTTCAAGACTGTAGCCGTGCGCAAGCCCGATGCGTCACGCGATCGTAGCGCCGAGCTTTATTTGCTCGGTCGTGTGTTACGTTGAGAGAAGCGTATAAAATGGCGTTTTTATCGCTCGACGCTGTAAAAGGAGAGCAAGCTTGAACAACATGTTCAAAAACCTCGCAATCTGGCTCGTCATCGGCCTCGTGCTGATGACGGTGTTCAATCAGTTCAACACCCGCCAGGTGGCGCAAGGTTCGATCGAATACTCCCAGTTCATCGAAGAGGTGAAGCAGGGGCGTGTCGCCAAGGTAGTCATGGAAGGCCGTACGCTGAAAGCGACGACGACCGAAGGCAAGCGAATGACGACCTACGCTCCGCCAGATCTGTGGCTGGTCTCCGACCTGCTGAAGAGCGGCGTCAAGATCGAGGCCAAGCCCGAGGAGGAGCAGTCCTTCCTGATGAGCATCTTCGTCAGCTGGTTCCCGATGTTGTTGCTGATCGGCGTCTGGATATTCTTCATGCGTCAGATGCAGGGCGGCGGTAAGGGCGGTGCCTTCTCCTTCGGCAAGTCGAAGGCCCGGATGACCGATGAGGCCCAGAACACCATCACCTTTGCCGATGTCGCCGGTTGCGACGAGGCCAAGGAAGAAGTCCAGGAAATTGTCGACTTCCTGCGGGATCCCTCCAAGTTCCAGAAGCTCGGCGGCCGTATTCCCAAGGGCGTGCTGATGGTCGGCAACCCCGGTACCGGCAAGACGCTGCTCGCCAAGGCCATCGCTGGCGAAGCCAAGGTGCCGTTCTTCAGCATTTCCGGTTCCGACTTCGTCGAAATGTTTGTCGGTGTCGGTGCTGCCCGTGTTCGTGACATGTTCGAGAACGCCAAGAAGCACGCGCCGTGCATCATCTTCATCGACGAAATCGACGCGGTCGGTCGCCATCGCGGTGCCGGTCTGGGTGGAGGGAACGACGAGCGCGAACAAACGTTGAATCAGTTGCTGGTCGAGATGGATGGTTTTGAAGGTCACGCTGGCATTATCGTCATCGCCGCGACCAACCGGCCCGACATCCTTGACCCGGCGTTGCTGCGTCCGGGCCGCTTCGATCGTCAGGTCGTCGTGCCGCTGCCGGACATCCGTGGCCGCGAGGAAATCCTCAAGGTTCATATACGCAAGGTGCCGATTGCCGGCGACGTCAAGGCTGACGTTATCGCTCGCGGTACGCCCGGTTTTTCCGGCGCCGACCTAGCCAACCTCGTCAACGAAGCTGCCCTGTTTGCCGCCCGGCGCAACAAGCGCTTGGTGGACATGGACGACTTCGAGATGGCCAAGGACAAGATCATGATGGGTGCCGAGCGCCGCAGCATGGTAATGACCGAAGACGAGAAGATGAACACCGCCTACCATGAGTCCGGTCACGCGGTGGTTGCTAAATTGGTGCCCAAGTCCGATCCGGTGCACAAGGTCACCATCATTCCGCGCGGCCGCGCCCTCGGCCTGACCATGCAGTTGCCCGAGCAGGACCGTTACGCCTATGACCGCCAGTATCTGCTGAGCCGCATCGCCGTGCTGTTCGGTGGCCGGATCGCTGAAGAGCTGTTCATGAACCAGATGACGACCGGCGCCTCGAACGACTTCGAGCGGGCGACGGCGATGGCGCGCGATATGGTGACCCGCTACGGCATGTCCGATCTTGGTGTCATGGTCTATGGCGAAAATGAAGGCGAGGTCTTTCTGGGGCGTTCAGTGACGCAGCACAAGAATGTCTCCGAAGCGACCATGCAGAAGGTTGATGCCGAAATCCGCCGGATCATCGACGAACAGTATGCCCTGGCCCGCAAGCTGCTCGAGGACAATCGCGACAAGGTCGAAGCCATGACCAAGGCACTGCTCGAGTGGGAAACCATTGATGCCGATCAGATCGACGACATCATGGGCGGCAAGGAGCCGCGCCCACCGAAACCGGTTCAGAGTTCGTCCCGACCGTCATCGTCCGGGGATACGCCGGGTGCCGAACCGAGCGCCACGGCGCCGGCCTGATACAACCATGACCAGCAAGGCCGGGGGCGCTCCCCGGCCTTTTCGCTTGCCCATGCGCCATTTTCATTGCGGCCGGTATCGGCTGTCCTTGGTCCGCCCGCTCGTGATGGGCATTGTCAATCTGACACCAGATTCCTTTTCCGGTGACGGTCTGGTCGGCGATGTCGACCGCGCCATTGAACATGCCCGGTTACAAATGGCGGCCGGGGCCGATATCCTCGACATTGGTGCGGAGTCATCGCGTCCTGGGGCAATTCCGACGCCAGTGGACGAGGAATTGCGCCGCCTGTTACCGGTGCTTGAAGAAATTACGGCCTGGGGGGTCCCGGTCTCCGTCGATACCTACAAGCCGTCTGTCATGCATGCGGCCTTAACCGCCGGCGCAGCAATGATCAACGACATTACCGGGATGTCGCAGTCAGAAGCTCTGGCCGTCGTTGCCGGCAGCGATTGTGGCATTTGCCTGATGCACATGCGGGGTGAGCCCGGAACCATGCAGCAGGCGCCGCACTATCGCGACGTACTCGGCGAGGTGCGGGGGTTCCTCGCGGCTGCGCTGGCGCGTTGTCGAGCGGCAGCGATTGTCGATGAGCGGGTGGTTCTCGACCCGGGATTCGGCTTTGGCAAGTCGCTCGAACACAATCTCCTGCTGTTTCGTCAAATGTCGCAGACGGCAGTCGATGGTTTGCCGTTGCTGGTTGGCGTCTCACGCAAGTCCATGTTAGGCGCCATCACCGGCAGGTCGGTCGGTGAGCGTCTGCCAGCCAGTCTGGCGGCAGCGGTTCTGGCGGCGGACAAAGGGGCAAAAATTTTACGCGTACATGATGTCGCCGCGACCAGGGACGCCTTGGCGGTCTGGGCGGCAATTGAACAAGGGAGTGATCAATGAGCAGAAAATACTTCGGTACCGACGGCGTGCGCGGACGGGTCGGTCAGGCGCCGATCACGCCGGATTTCGTCATGCGTCTTGGCTACGCGGCGGGGAGGGCGCTGCTTGGGCAGTGCCACATGCCGACCGGTGAACGTCCGCAGGTGCTGATCGGCAAGGACACCCGACTTTCCGGCTACATGTTGGAATCAGCGCTGGAAGCTGGGTTTTCCGCGGCCGGGGTCGATGTCTGCCTGGTCGGTCCGTTGCCGACACCGGCGGTCGCCTATCTGACACGGGCGCTGCGCCTGCAGGCGGGCATTGTCATCTCGGCCTCGCATAATCCTTACTACGACAACGGCATCAAATTTTTCTCGGCGCTCGGGGCCAAGCTTCCTGACGCCGTCGAGCGGGCCATCGAGGCTGGCATCGATGAGCCGATTGCCTGCGTGCCGGCGGCCGATCTTGGTCGGGTACGCCGGATCGAGGACGCGCGCGGTCGCTACATCGAGTTCTGCAAGAGCACCTTCCCGAACGACCTCGATCTCCGTGGTCTGAAGATCGTCGTCGATTGCGCCCACGGTGCTGCCTACCACACCGCACCCAGCGTCTTCCACGAGTTGGGGGCCGAGGTCGTCAGTATCGGCGTGCAGCCGAATGGTTTGAACATCAACGATGGAGTTGGTGCCACTGCGCCACAGGCGCTGGCCGCAGCGGTCATCGCCCATGGTGCCGACCTCGGTGTCGCCCTCGATGGCGACGCCGATCGTATCCAGATGGTCGACGCCAAAGGCAATCTCTACGATGGTGATCAATTGCTCTATGCCATCGTTCGCAGTCGTGCCCGTGCCGTCCCGGTCAAGGGGGTGGTCGGAACGCTGATGAGCAATCTGGCGCTGGAGCACGCGCTCGGCAAGATGGGAGTCGAATTCGCAAGGGCTGCAGTCGGCGATCGCTACGTGGTTGAAATGCTGAATGAAAAAGGCTGGCTGTATGGTGGCGAGAACTCCGGCCATATTTTGACGCTTGACCGGCATACCACCGGCGACGGTACGGTCGCTGCGTTGCAGGTGCTCGCGGCACTGCGTGAGGAAGGTGGCGATCTGCAGGCGCTGCTCGGTACCCTGGCCCTCTATCCGCAGAAACTGGTCAATGTGTCGATCAGCAAGGGGTTTCCATGGCGTGATGATGCGCGCATCAAGGAGGCTTTGGCTAGCGTCGAAAGCCGTATGGACGGGCGGGGGCGGGTGCTGTTGCGCGCCTCCGGGACCGAGCCGTTGCTGCGCGTGATGGTTGAAGGGGAGGATGCTGAGGAAGTCGTTGCGATGGCCGAGCAACTGGCAGGGGTGATTCGTCAAGCGACCTGCTAGCGATAATGTCGCATTGCTGCCCAATCTTGACCGGTTGCGCGGGCGAACGCTATAATCCTCAGGTTTTTTGCCAACGGAACGGCTCACTCCATGCGTAAAAAGCTTGTCGCCGGAAACTGGAAGATGCATGGCAGTTTGCCGGGCAATGCAGCCTTACTCGAGCGGGTGCGGTCAGCGGTGTCCAGTTTGGCTTGTGATGTCGTGGTTTGTGCACCCTATCCGTATCTCGGGCAATTGCAGGCGATGCTCTCTGGCTCGTCGGTTGCTTGGGGGGCGCAAACGGTTAGCGAGTATGCTGAAGGCCCCTACACTGGCGAAGTGTCGGCAGCGATGTTGCGTGACTTTGGTTGTGCTTATGTGCTGGTTGGTCATTCCGAACGGCGCAGTCTTTTCGGTGAAGGCGATGTTGCGGTGGCGGCGAAGTTTGCTGCGGCCCAGTCTGTCGGGTTGGTGCCGGTGCTCTGCGTCGGCGAAACCCTGGCGGAACGGAATGCGGGTAACACCTTCGCCGTCGTTTCCCGGCAGTTGTCGGCGGTCGTGGAGCGCGTTGGGATTGGCGCTTTGCATTCGGCAGTTCTGGCGTACGAACCGGTCTGGGCCATTGGGACCGGGGTGACGGCCTCGCCGATGCAGGCGCAGGAAGTGCACGCGGCGATCCGGACTTGGTTGTCGGGGTTGGATGCTGATGTTGCTGGTGGTGTGCGTATTCTCTATGGTGGCAGTGTCAAGCCGGGGAATGCAGCAGAATTGTTTGCGCAGGTCGATGTCGATGGTGGTTTGATCGGTGGGGCTGCGCTGGTGGCGGATGACTTTCTGGCAATTTGCCAGGCGGCGAATGGATAGGCGGGAATGATGAGTTGGCTTTTTTCTGTTGTACTGACGGTCCATATTCTGGTGGCTCTGGCGATCATTGGGTTGGTGCTGATGCAGCACGGCAAGGGCGCCGATATGGGGGCGGCTTTTGGTAGTGGCGCATCCGGCAGCTTGTTTGGCGCCACCGGCTCGGCCAACTTCCTCAGTCGTACGACGGGTGTGCTCGCCGCGGTGTTCTTTGCAACCAGCCTGACGCTCGCTTACATTGCCTCGAATACGGTAAAAACGACTGGCAGTGTGATGCAGGAAACGGTACAATCGCAGACGGTTTCGACGCCTGCCGAAACCGGCGCTGAAGCGCCAAAGGTGCCCGCCGATGCTGGGTCCAAGGCAAAGGATATTCCGAAGTAACGCAAGGTGGCTGGCCCGGCATTGATCCCTCGCCGGGTGGGTCAAAAAGTAGTGCCGACGTGGTGAAATTGGTAGACACGCTATCTTGAGGGGGTAGTGGCGCAAGCTGTGCGAGTTCGAGTCTCGCCGTCGGCACCAATAA
>PHCU01000034.1 GCA_002842345.1 Betaproteobacteria bacterium HGW-Betaproteobacteria-12
GTCCATGCCGATTTCGCGCTGGTTGACGATCGATTTCTTGTGCTTGAACAGGAATTCGATCGGATCCTCGACGGTCAGGATGTGGCCCGAGCGGTGCGCATTGCGGTGATCCAGCATCGAGGCGATGGTCGTCGACTTGCCGGAACCGGTGGCGCCAACGATCAGAATCAGGCCGCGCTTCTCCATGATCAGGTCGGCGAGGACAGGCGGCAGGCCGAGATCCGGCAGCGGCGGAATGTTGCCGAGAATGAAGCGGACGACAATGCTGATCGAGCCGCGCTGGCGGAATATGTTGACGCGGAAGTTGCCGACCTGGGGAACCCCGAAGGAGAGGTTCATTTCCCAGGTCGCCTCGAAGGTCTTGATCTGCTCCGGCGACATCAGCTCGTAGGCGATCTTGTCGATCATGTCGGGCAACATCACCTGCTGGTTCACCGGCATGGTGTTGCCCTGGATCTTGATGTGGATCGGCGTGCCGGCGGAGATGAAAATATCCGACGCCTGCTTTTCCGACATCAGCTGGAACAGTTTGTCGAGGATCATGGCAAGACCTTCGTTAGGTGGTGTGACTTAGGCGCGCAGCAGTTCGTTGATGCTGGTCTTCGAGCGCGTCTGCGCGTCGACCTTCTTGACGATGATCGCGGCGTACAGGCTGTACTTGCCGTCGGCCTTGGGCAGGGTGCCGCTGATCACGACAGAACCCGGCGGGACGCTGCCGTAGGTCACTGCGCCGGTTTCGCGGTCGTAGATCGGGGTGCTCTGACCAATGTAGACGCCCATCGACAGGACCGAGTTCTCGCCGATGACGACGCCTTCGACGACTTCCGAACGGGCGCCGATGAAGCAATTGTCTTCGATGATGGTCGGGTTGGCCTGCAGCGGCTCAAGGACGCCGCCGATGCCGACGCCGCCGGAAAGGTGCACGTTCTTGCCGATCTGCGCGCAGGAACCGACGGTCACCCAGGTGTCGACCATGGTGCCTTCATCGACGTAGGCGCCGATATTGACGAAGGAGGGCATCAGCACGGCGTTCTTGGCGACGAAGGAACCCTTGCGGGCGATGGTGCCCGGTACGACGCGGAAACCGCCCTGACGGAACTGCTCTTCGGTCCAGCCTTCGAACTTGGTGTCGACCTTGTCGTAGAAGCGGACGTCGCCCGACTGCTGCACGCGGTTGTCGCGGACGCGGAAGGAGAGCAGCACGGCCTTCTTGATCCACTGGTGGGTGAACCATTCGCCGGCGATCTTCTCGGCGACGCGCAGCTTGCCGGCGTCGAGGTCACCGATTACCGATTCGATGGCGGCGATGGTGGTCGGGGCGGATTGTGGGGAAAGCTCGGTGCGGCGTTCCCAGAGTTCTTCGATGGTGGCTTGCAGGGGATGGGTCATGGTGCGGACTCTCTCTATTTACAGTTGTTGGGCGAAGCGTTGGATGCGGCCAGCGGCTTCGAGGCATTCGGCAAGCGAAGCAACCAGCGCGATGCGGATGAAGTTGGCGCCCGGGTTCACGCCCTGCGCTTCGCGGGCGAGGAAGCTGCCGGGCAGGACCACGACATTATAGTGTTCGAGCAGGCCACGGGCGAACTCGGTGTCGGCGATGGGTGTCTTCGCCCACAGGTAGAAACTGGCGTCCGGCATGCCGGTGCCGAGCACTTCGGCAATCAGTGGCGTGCACGCGGCGAACTTCTCGCGGTACTGGTTGCGGTTGTTGAGCACATGCGCCTCGTCGTTCCAGGCGGCGACCGACGCGGTCTGCACCGGGGGTGCCATGGCGCAGCCGTGGTAAGTGCGGTAGAGCAGGAATTTCTTCAGGATCGCCGCGTCGCCGGCGACGAAGCCGGAGCGCATGCCCGGCACATTGGAGCGCTTGGACAGGCTGGAGAACATCACCAGCCGCTCGTTCGTCCGGCCGAGCAGCTTCGCCGCCTGCAGGCCGCCGATCGGCGGGTTGGCTTCGTCGAAATAGATTTCCGAATAGCACTCGTCGGAAGCGATGATGAAGCCGTACTTGTCAGAGAGGGCGAACAGCGTTTTCCAGTCGTCGAGCGACAGCACCTTGCCGGTCGGATTGCCCGGCGAGCAGACGTAGAACAGCTGCACGCGGGACCATTCTTCGGGCGACAGTTGCTCATAATCGAAAGCGAAACCGTTGTCCGGTAGGTTGTTCAGGAAATGCGGCTCGGCGCTCGACAGGTAAGCCGCGCCTTCATAGATCTGATAGAACGGATTGGGGCTGACGACGATGGGTACATGTCCACGGCTCGGGTCGATCACCGTCTGGGCAAAGGAGAACAGCGCCTCGCGCGAACCGTTGACCGGCAGGATCTCGCTTTCCGGATTCAGCTCCAGGCCATAGCGGCGACCGCACCAGGCGGCGATGGCCTGGCGTAGCGCTGGCACACCCTGCGTCGTCGGATAGTTGGCCAGTCCCTTCAGGCCACCGGCCAGTGCCTCCATGATGAAAGCCGGCGTCGCATGCTGCGGCTCACCGATGGAAAGCTTGATTTCCTTGAGCTGCGGATTCGGTGTCACGCCGGCAAACAGGGCGCGCAGCTTTTCGAAAGGGTAGGGCTGGAGTTGGGCGAGATGCGGATTCACGGCGGCAGGGTCGGTGGCTGAAAGGCGGGATTATCGCCGAAAACGGGGAGGGTGCTTTGCCGGGACAGTGCCTCTTGCGGGAGAGGTCCGGTCGCAGCAGGCTTGAGCCCTACCAGACAAAGCCGCAGGGTTGCTCAATACGGCGTGTGTTGCGGGTTCGCCGCCCAGTCACGCATCGGTTCCAGCGCTCCGGGTAGCGGCCGGTGCTCCATGATCACCCGGCGTTCGCCGCAGTCGCGGGCCAGTTCGTCGTAGAGCTCATCGTCGCAGAAGCCGATGGCAGCGGCTTCGGCCCGGCTGTTGGCGAAGACGATGCGGCCGAGGCGCGCCCAGTAGGCGGCCGAGAGGCACATCGGGCAAGGTTCGCTGGAGGCGTAGAGGGTGCAGCCACTCAGGTGGAAGTGGCCGAGGGCGGCGCAGGCCATGCGGATGGCGGCGATCTCGGCGTGGGCGGTGGGGTCGGTGGTGACGACGACGCGATTCCAGCCTTCGCCGATGATCTTGCCGTCGTGCACGATGACGGCGCCGAACGGGCCGCCGTCACCTTGCTGGCTGCCCAGGCTGGCCAATTCGATGGCGCGGGCGAGGAAGATGTCATCCGGGTTCATGGGCGGTGCACCGGGAAGGCTGTCGATGAGGTCGATGCTATCATACGGCCCCCAACGTGGCGGGGGCTTCCCCCCCGCCGGAACCGCGCATGCGCCTGACCAAACTCAAACTCGCCGGCTTCAAGTCCTTCGTCGATCCGACCGCCGTTTCCCTGCCCGGGCAACTGGTCGGCGTTGTCGGGCCGAACGGCTGCGGCAAGTCCAATATCATGGACGCCGTGCGCTGGGTGCTGGGCGAGTCGAAAGCCTCGGAACTGCGCGGCGAGTCGATGATGGACGTCATCTTCAACGGCTCGACCAACCGCAAGCCGGTGTCGCGCGCCTCGGTCGAGCTGATTTTCGAGAACCTGCTCGGTCGGGCGCTCGGCCAGTGGTCGCAATACACCGAGTTGTCGGTCAAGCGCACGCTGACGCGGCAGGCACAGTCGGACTACTACATCAACAACATCAAGGTCCGACGCAAGGACATCACCGACCTGTTCCTCGGTACTGGCCTCGGGCCACGCGCCTACGCCATCATCGGCCAGGGGATGATCTCGCGCATCATCGAGGCCAAGCCGGACGACCTGCGCGTGTTTCTCGAAGAGGCGGCCGGCGTCACCCGCTACAAGGAGCGGCGCAAGGAGACGCAGGGCCGGCTGGAGGACACCCGCGAGAACCTGCTGCGCGTCGAGGACATCCGCCAGGAACTCGGCCACCAGATGGAACGCCTGGAGTCGCAGGCCGAAGTCGCCCGGCGCTACCACGCACTGAACGAACAGCTGGTGCAGCGCCAGCAGTTGCTGTGGCTGCTGAAGAAGCGCGAAGCCGAGGCCGAACGCCAGCGCCTGGCGCTCGACATCGAGCGGGCGACCACCGAACTGGAAGGCCAGAACGCCGCCCTGCGCGAGACCGAAGCGCGGGCCGAGGCAACCCGCGAGGCGCATTTCGCCGCCGGCGACGCGCTGCATCAGGCGCAGAGCGAGATGTACGCGGCCAATGCCGAGGTCGCCCGGCTGGAAGCGGAAATCCGCCACCGCCGCGAATCGCGCAGCCAGCTGGAAGCGCGGCTGGTGCAACTGGAAGACGAACTGAAGCACTGGACGCAGACCGCGGAAAAGCTGGCCGAGGACCGCCAGAAGTGGGAAGAGCAGCAGGAAATCACCCGGCTGCGCGTCGAGGAAGCCGAGGAGCGCCTGCACCAGCAAATGGACCTGGCGCCGCAGGTCGAGGAAGACCACGCCCAGGCGCTGGAGGAACTGCAGCGGCTGAAGACGCGCACGACCAACGGCGAGCAGAAGCTGGAAGTCGAGCTGACGCACAAGGCGCACGCTCAGCGCGCGCTGCAGGCCATCGTCCAGCGCCGCGAGCGGCTGCGCGACGAAACCTTCGGCGAGGCGCCGGACGAGCTGGCGCTGGCCGAGAAGGAAGAAGAACTCGAATTGCTGCGCGAGGAACTGGCCGGCGACCAGGAACACCTGCAGCAATTGCAGCAGGAAGTGCCGCAACTGGAAGGGCGGCGCAAGGAAGTGCAGGGCGAGCTGCAACGCCTGGAGCGCGAACTGGCCGCCGGCCAGGCGCGGCGGGGGGCGCTGGAGCAGATGCAGGCCAAGACGCAGGCCGCCGGCAAGCTGCCGGAATGGTTGCGCCGCCACGGCCTGGAAAACGCGCCGCCGCTGTGGCAGAAGATCCACGTCGAGGCTGGCTGGGAAGAAGCGGTCGAAGCGGTGCTGCGCGAGCGGCTGACGGCCATCGCCGGCGACGATCCGGCGCAGCTCGACGCCTGGCTGCATGACCGGCCCGAGGCGCGGCTGTCGGTGATGCTGGGCAACGGCGTTGACAACGGCGCGGCGCCGGCCGAGTCGCTGGCCGCCCGCGTGCGCAGCGAAGACCCGGCGATCCGCGCCGTGCTGGCCGATTGGCTGGGTGCCATCGCCACTGCCGAAACCCTGGCCGACGGTCTGGCCCGGCGCGGCGACCTGGCGCCCGGTTCCGTTATCGTCACCCGCGGCGGCGACCTGCTGACGCGTAGCAGCGTCACCTTCTTCGCCCCGGATCAGGGCGAGCACGGCCTGCTCGAGCGCCAGCGCGAGATCGAAGCGCTGGCCGACGGCATCGCCATGGCCGAGGCGCGCGGCGACAGCCTGCGCGAGCAGCAGGCGATGTTCGACGAGCAGTTCGCCGACAAGCAGGAAGAAATCGACGAAACCCGCCAGTACGTGACCGACCGCCAGCAGCGCGTGCATGCCGTGCAGCTCGACGTGTTGAAGCTCTCCCAGGCGATCGCCCGCTATAACGAGCAGAAGGAGCGCATCGCCGAGCAGCTGGCCGAGCTGGCCGAGGAAGAGGAAAGCGAGCGCGAGCGGGAAATGGCGGCCGACGAGCGGATTGAGGAAATCCGCGACGGTTTGAGCCGTATTCGCGTGCTGGTGTCCGGCGCTCAGTCGCGGCTCGACGAATGCGAACGCGCCGTGCGCGCCGAGCGCGAGAAGAATGCCGACTTCGACCGCGCCCTGCGCGAGGCGCAGTTCTCGGCCCGCGAGGCCGACGGTAAGCTGCAGGACATCTTCGCCCAGCAGGCGCTGGCGCAGCGCGAGCTGACGCGCATCGAGCGCGACCGGGCGGCCTGCGCCGAGCAGGTCCAGGCGGCGCCGGCCGATGTCATGGAAGAGCAGCTGCAGCAGGCGCTCGACGCCCGGCAGACGGCCGAGAAGGTGCTGGCCGGCAAGCGTGATGCGCTGGAGGCGGCGACCAACGCGCTGCGCGGCCTGGAAGAGCAGCGCCTGAAGATCGAGCAGGGCCTGGAGCCGCTACGTGTGCGCATCGGCGACCTGAAGCTGAAGGAGCAGGCGGCGGCGCTGAATGCCGAGCAGTTCGCCCAGCAGTTGCTGGAAGCGGGTGCCGACGAAGCGGCGCTCGAAGGCGAGCTGGGCGCAGCCCGGCCGGCCAGCCTGCAAGGCGAGATCACCCGCCTGGGCAATGCCATCGGCGAACTCGGCGCGGTCAACCTGGCGGCGCTGCAGGAGCTGGAGACGGCGACCGAGCGCAAGGGCTATCTCGACATGCAGGCGGCCGACCTGAACGAGGCCATGGAAACGCTGGAAAACGCCATCCGCCGCATCGACCGCGAAACGCGCGACCTGCTGAAGAGTACCTTCGATACGGTCAACGGCCATTTCGGCCAGCTGTTTCCGGAACTGTTCGGTGGCGGTCGGGCCGAACTGGTGATGACCGGCGAGGAGATTCTCGATGCCGGCGTGCAGGTCATCGCCCAGCCGCCAGGCAAGAAGAATTCGACCATCCATCTGTTGTCGGGCGGCGAAAAGGCGCTGACCGCCATCGCGCTGGTGTTCTCGATGTTCCAGCTGAACCCGGCGCCGTTCTGTCTGCTCGACGAGGTCGATGCGCCGCTCGACGACACCAATACCGAGCGCTTTTGCGGCATGGTCAAGAAAATGTCAGGTGCAACGCAGTTCCTGTTTATTTCCCATAATAAAATCGCGATGGAAATGGCCGAGCAGCTGGTCGGCGTCACCATGCAGGAATCCGGCGTGTCGCGCGTGGTGGAAGTGGATATCGAGGAAGCTTTGAAGATGAGGGATGCGGCATAAATGACCGAACTCCAGATGGGATTGATCGGCCTGGGCGCCGCGGCAGTGGTCGGGGTGTTCGCCTACAACAAGTGGCAGGAGCTGCGCCACCGCAAGCTCGCGGAAAAGGTGCTCAAACCGCATCATGAGGATGTGCTGCTCGGCGGTGGCGGCAAGTCCGCAAGCCCCGAACGTAATGAACCCGAACTGCGGGCGGAGGCCGATCAGGCCGGCGGCGAGCGGGTCGAGCCGATGTTTGCCGAGCCGTCAACGGCCGAAGCGCCGGCTGCCGAACCGGCATTTGATTCCCCGCCGTTTGCCGCACCAGCTGAGCCTGTCGTGCCGCCGGTGCTTGAGGAACCCCGGCCGGCCGCGCCAATTATTGCCCAACGGGCGGCGCCCGCGGTCGTCGCGCCGGAAGTTGCCGCACCGGCTGTTGTGGCGCCGACTGAGGCGCTTGCCGAGGAGCAGGCAGAAGTCGTCGCCGGCGAAGTTCCGGGCGAACTGCTCGATCCGCGTCTGGAATTCGTCGTCGCCATGGAGCTGGTCGAGCCGGTTGCCGCCGCCCAGATACTGCATTCGCAGCGTGATGCGCTGCACCGCCTGAGCAAGCCGGTGCACTGGGTCGGCTTCAACGAACGCAATCGCGAATGGGAGCGCCTGCGTTCCGACAGCGAACTGCCGGTGCGCCGGCTGCGTATCGGCCTGCAGCTGGTCAATCGTCTCGGTCCGGTCAGCGAAGGCGACCTGGCCATATTCACCGGCGCCATCCAGGCCCTGGCCGATGACCTGATGGCTGTGGCCGACATGCCGCCGTCGCGGGTGCTCGACCAGGCCGCCGAGATCGACCGCTTCTGCGCTGCCGTCGATCTGGAAATCGGCGTCAATCTGGTCAGCCGCAGTGCGCCGTTCCCCGGCACCAAGATCCGGGCACTGGCCGAGGCGGCAGGCATGGTTCTCGGCATCGATGGCTTGTTCACCCGCTACGACGATGCCGGGCGGCCGCAGTTCTGCCTGCAGAATTACGAGACGACGCAGTTCTCGGCCGATACGCTGCGCACCCTGAGCACGCATGGCCTGACCTTCATTCTCGATGTGCCGCGCGTCGATCACGGCGAGCGCGTCTTCATGCAGATGACCGAACTGGCCAGGCGTTTCGCCGACACCTTGCAGGGCATCCTGGTCGACGACAATCGCCAGCCGCTCAGCGACGGCCAGCTGGAGCACATCCGCCGCGAATTCATCGGCAAGCCGCAGGCGACCATGGCCAGTTTCGGACTGCCGGCTGGTTCGGCCCAGGCGCAGCGCCTGTTCTCCTGATGGTAGTGCCGGCAGCAGCAAGTGCGCGCGCAGCCTGGCTGCGCGCCGAGATCGAACGCCACAACCATGCTTATTACGTCCTCGACGCGCCGAGTCTTCCGGATGCCGAGTACGACCGGCTGTTCGGCGAACTGCAGGAACTGGAGGCCGAGTTCGCCGAACTGGCTGTCGCCGATTCGCCAACCCCGAGACCGACACCGAGTCGAGCGGCGCGCTGAATTTCGATGCGCGCATCCGCCGCGAACTGGAGTTGTCCGAGGCGGCGCCACCCATCGAATACGCCGCCGAACTGAAATTCGACGGCCTGGCGATCAGCCTGCGCTACGAAAACGGCGTGCTGGTGCGCGGCGCGACGCGCGGCGACGGGGCGACCGGTGAGGACGTCACGCAGAACCTGCGCACGTTGCACCAGATTCCGCTGCGTCTGAACGGTGACGCGCCAGCCGTGCTGGAAGTGCGCGGCGAGGCATACATGCGGCGCGATGATCTCGAGCGCTACAACGCGGCGGCGGCGTTGCGCGGCGACAAGACCCTGGTCAATCCGCGCAACGCGGCTGCCGGCAGCATCCGCCAGCTCGACCCGGCGGTGGCGGCCAGCCGGCCGTTGTGCTTCTTCGCCTACGGCCTCGGCGCCGTCGACGGCTGGGCGCTGCCGGATACGCATGCCGGCGTGCTCGATGCGCTGGCCGCGTTCGGCCTGCCAGTGTGCGAGCACCGCGCGGTGCTGCAGGGCGGCGAGGCGCTGGTCGGTTTCCACCGCCAGGTCGCCGCGCTGCGCGACAAGCTGCCTTTCGATATCGATGGTGTCGTGTACAAGGTCAATAGCCTGGAGCTGCAGCGCCGGCTCGGCTTCCGTTCGCGCGAGCCGCGCTGGGCAGTGGCCCACAAGTACCCGCCGCAGGAGGCGCTGACCGTGGTCGAGGCGATCGACATCCAGGTCGGCCGCACCGGTGCGCTAACGCCGGTGGCCCGGCTGCAGCCGGTGTTCGTCGGCGGCGTCACGGTGACCAACGCCACCCTGCACAACGCCGACGAGGTCGAGCGCAAGGGCGGCCTGTGCGTCGGCGACACGGTGATCGTGCGCCGCGCCGGCGACGTCATTCCGGAAGTGCTCGGCGTCGTCGCCGAACGCCGCCCGCCCGACGCCCGACCCTTCGTCATGCCTGAGTCCTGCCCGGTCTGCGGTGCCCATGTCGTGCGCGAGGAGGGCGAGGCGATCACCCGCTGTTCCGGCGGCTTTTCCTGCCGCGCCCAGCGCACCCAGGCGATCCTGCATTTCGCAGGCCGCCGGATGATGGACATCGAGGGCCTGGGCGAGCGCTATGTCGAGCGCCTGGTCGAATTCGACTACATCCACGGAGTTGCCGATCTTTATCGCCTGACGCTGGACGACCTGCTGGAAATGAAACGGCGTGCCGACGAGCGCGATGGCACGGTCCCGGAAACGGTTAAGGCCGGCCAGACGCCAACGCGCTGGGCCGAGAACCTGCTCGCCGGAATCGCCGCCAGCAAGTCGCCGAAACTCGCCCGCCTGCTGTTCGCGCTGGGCATCCGCCATGTCGGCGAAACGACGGCGAAAACGCTGGCCGACTGGCTGGGCAGCGTCGAGCGCGTGCGCCGGGCGCCGGCGCCGCTGCTGGCCGTGCTGCCGGACATCGGCGCGACGGTGGCGGCGGCGATCGCCGATTTCTTCGCCGAGGAGCGCAATGTCACCGCCGTCGATGCGCTGCTCGCCGCGGGCGTGGCGCCGGCCGACGAGCATCCGCCACATTCGGCGCTGGGCGAAAAACTGAGCTGGGGCGAACTGTACGGCGTGCTCGGCGTGCCCAAACTGACGCCGCTGCGTGCCCGGCAACTGGCGGCCGTGGTCGATGGCGCCGTGCTGGCCGCCGAGGGCATCAATGCCGCCGCGCTGTCGGGGGCCGGCATGCCCGGCGAGGTCATCGATGCCCTGGGGGACTGGCTGCAACAGCCGGGCAAACGCGGGCTGCTGGCTGGCGTGGCGACGCGCCGGGCGGAACTGCTGGCGGCGCTGCCGGCCCAGTCGGCGGACGGGGCGGTTCCGGCACCCTCGCTGGCCGGCAAAACCTTCGTGCTGACCGGCACCCTGCCGACCTTGAAGCGGGACCAGGCCAAGGACATGATCGAGGCCGCCGGCGGTAAGGTGAGTGGTTCGGTGTCGAAGAAAACGGATTACGTGGTGGCTGGCGAGGAAGCCGGCTCGAAGCTGGAAAAGGCGCTGGAACTGGGTGTTCCGGTGATCGATGAGGCAGAATTGCTGAGAATTCTGGATAAGGGAGAAAAAGAATGAAGAAGGTTCGTAAAGCAGTATTCCCGGTGGCCGGCATGGGAACGAGATTCCTCCCGGCGACCAAGGCCAGCCCCAAGGAAATGCTGCCGATCGTGGACAAGCCGCTGATCCAGTATGCGGTCGAGGAAGCGGTCGAGGCCGGGATCACCGACATGGTGTTCGTCACCGGTCGCTCCAAGCGGGCGATCGAGGACCATTTCGACAAGGCCTACGAACTGGAGTCGGAGCTGGAAGCGCGCGGCAAGGACGAGTTGCTCGACTTCGTCCGCAACATGATTCCGAAGAACATCAACTGCATCTACATCCGCCAGGCCGAAGCCCTCGGCCTCGGCCACGCGGTGCTGTGCGCCAAGCCGGTGATCGGCGACGAGCCGTTCGCGGTGATCCTCGCCGACGACCTGCTCGATGGCAAGCCGGGGGTGATCAAGCAGATGACCGACACCTACGACTACTACCGCTGCTCGGTGCTCGGCGTGCAGGATGTGCCGCGCGCCGATACCAAGAGCTATGGCATCGTCGAGGCGCGGCCGGTGGCCGATCGCATCGAGCAGATCAGCGCCATCGTCGAGAAGCCGAAACCCGAGGAGGCGCCGTCGACGCTGGCCGTGGTCGGCCGCTACATCCTGACGCCGCGCATCTTCCATCACCTGGAAACGATCAAGCCGGGTTCTGGCGGCGAGATCCAGCTGACCGACGGCATCGCCTCGCTGCTCTCCGAGGAGCAGGTGCTGGCCTATCGTTACGCCGGCACTCGCTACGACTGCGGGTCGAAGCTCGGCTACCTGCAGGCGATGGTCGTCTTCGGCCAACGTCATCCGGAAGTCGGCCCCGAATTCACTGCTTACCTGAAGTGCCTGGAGACAAACTGAATGGAGCCGCAAAAAGCCCGTGAGCTGCTGGCCAACGCCGAGCTGATCTATCCCGAATCCGCCGTCCAGGCGGCGCTGGCCGAAGTCGCCGGCAGCATCCGCCGGCATCTGGCTGACAAGAATCCGCTGGTGCTGTGCGTGATGACCGGCGGCGTCATCTTCTGCGGCCAGCTGCTGCCGAAGCTCGATTTTCCGCTCGATTTCGACTACCTGCACGCCACCCGCTACGGGCCGGAAACCCAGGGCGGCAAGATTTCCTGGCGCATGGCCCCGTGGACCTCGGTCAAGGGCCGCACGGTGCTGGTCGTCGACGACATTCTCGATGAGGGCGTGACCCTGGCCGCGGTCAAGGAAAGCCTGACCCGCCTCGGCGCCGCCGAGGTGCTGCTGGCCGTGTTTACCGACAAGCTGAACGGCAAGGTCAAGCCGATCGCCGCCGATTTCGTCGGCCTGACCGTACCCGACCGCTTCGTCTTCGGTTTCGGCATGGATGTCGATGGCGCCTGGCGCAACCTGCCGGCCATCTACGCGATGAAAGACGACTGATGAGCGGTGCCACCGTCGCCGACTTCCTTGCCTATTGGGAGGTGGAAGGCGAACGCTACGTCAAGCGGGGCGATTACGAATGGATGGCCGGCCTGGTGCCGGGCCGGCGCGTGCTCGAAATCGGCTGCGGCGTCGGTTTCTCGACCCAGGCGCTGGCGGCGCGCGGGCTGACGGTGCTGGCCCTCGACACGCTGGCGGAATGCCTGGCGGCAACGCAAGCCCGCGTCGCCGGCGGCGACGTCACCTTGCTGGCGGCCGACCTGGCGGCGCTGAGCGACGAGCAACGCCGGCAGATCGAAGCCTTCGCCCCGGACACAGTCCTCTGCTGGCTGATGGGCGCGCCGGCCGACAGCACCGGGGCGAAAGCCGGCGATGCCGGCCAGGCCGTCGTCGCCTACCGCGAGAAGTTGCACCGGCTGATTGCCGAACTGGCCGCCAGCCTGCCGACGGTGCGCGCCCTGCATCTCGTCGACCGCACGGTGATTCCGTGGCAGGCCAAGGACATCGGCCGCGACACGCTGGTCGGCTACCATCTCGGCAAGACCCTGCGCGAGCTGCCATTCAAGGCGGAGCGGCGGCACGCGCTGTACCGCAAACTCGAAGACACTGCCGCCGACCGGCTGCAGCTGCGCAAAACCCATCCCGCGCTCAAGGGCGCGGTGCCCACGCTGGCTTCGCTGCTGGCCGAAAGGAATAACTAATATGCTGGCAATCATCGGCGGCAGCGGCCTGACCACGCTGTCCAATCTCGACGTCTCGCACCGCGAAGTCGTCCGCACGCCCTACGGCGAACCTTCGGGCGCCGTCGTCTTCGGCCAGATCAGCGGTCAGCCGGCGATGTTCCTGCCGCGCCACGGCTATGGCCACACCATCGCCCCGCACATGGTCAATTACCGCGCCAACCTGTGGGCGCTGCATCACCACGGGGCGACCGGCATCATCTCCGTGGCTTCGGTCGGCGGCATCCGCAGCGACCTGCAGCCGGGCGAGATCGTCGTGCCGAACCAGATCGTCGATTACACCTGGGGGCGCAAATCGACCTACTTCGAAGCCACCGGCACGCCGGTGACGCACGTCGATTTCACCGAACCCTACGATCACGAACTCTGTCGGCGCATCGTCGAGGCGGCCGCGGCGCTCGGTATCGAGATCAAGGTCGGCGGCGTCTATGCCGCCACCCAGGGACCGCGCCTGGAATCCGCCGCCGAGATCAACCGCTTCGAACGTGACGGCGCCGATCTGGTCGGCATGACCGGCATGCCGGAAGCCGTGCTCGCCCGCGAACTCGGTCTGCCCTACGCGGCGATCAACGTCATCGCCAATCATGCCGCCGGCCGCGGCAGCAGTGCCAACGGCATCCGTTTCGAGAGTCTCGAACACGTGCTGCAGGAGGCCATGGGCCGGGTCAAGGCGATCATCGAGCGGCTGGTGGGCTCCCCCGACAACTGCCAGCCGATGGGCATGTCGGTCTAGGGTTCGTTGACTTTCAGCGCACCGGGTCAGCTGATTCCCTTGGCCGGGAAAATCGTCGCTCAATTTCCCGAAATCGGGAAGCTGGTGGCGCTTGCCAATCCCGTTTCGCGGGCCCGATCAGTGCGCCAGCGGCGACGACAGGAGCATCCCGCGTAACCGAGAAGGATCAAGATTCACTGGCATCAAATTTGCATGCGAAAGCCATGAAAACTGGTGCCGGTCAAGCGGTATGCATAGAACAATCGAATACGCCTTCCCGCACAGGTAAAACATGTAGCGCTCGACGACGAGGGGAAGATGCGTAACGCAATATTTGCTGCTGCGCCACGGGGCGGACTCTACTCGGCGTTGTTGGTCTTTGGCCTGGGGATGGGTACGGCCGGTGCCGAGACTCCCGATTTCGCTGCCGATACGCTGACCGGCGGCTGGTCCGGCCTGCGCGCCGAACAATCCGGCCGAGGCTGGGACTGGGATCTGGGCCTGCGCCTGGACCAGATGTCGGTCGTGCGCGGCGGGCTGGCAAGAGGTGGCAGACCGCTGACGCATGTCGATCTCAAGCTCACGGCGGATCTGGAGAAGGTCATGGGTTGGCATGGCGCCACCGCCTTCTTCAACCTGATCGATGACCGTGGCGGCCAACCCAATGCTGATTACGCCGGGAGTCTGCTCGGCGTTTCGAATATCGAAGTGCCGGTGGCGACCACCCGCCTGTTTCACGCCTGGATTCAGAAAGAATGGTCGGAAGGCCGGTTTTCGCTGCTCGCCGGTCTGTATCCGATCGACTCCGAGTTCATGGTGATGGACTCCGCCGGCGTTTTCGTCCAGCCCAGTTACGGAGCGCTGGCCGATCTGGCCTTGACCCGCGGCCCGTCCATTTTCAACAACTCGGCGTTCGGTTTGCGCGGCAAGTGGGCTTCGGCCGACCGCAGTCTCTATGTCCAGGGAGCCGTCCTCGACGGCATTCCGGGCGACCCGAACCATGCCGTGGGAACGCGGGTCCGTTTCGCTTCCGGTGACGGCGTCATGGCGATCATGGAAATCGGCCATCGGCCGGTTGCCGAAATGCCCGGTCTCGATTTCGCGGCCGACGAGAAGCTGTCGGCGTCGGAAGCTAAAGCCGCCGAAGGGGAGCCCGGCGTCGCCAAATATGCACTCGGTCTGTGGGGCTATTCGGAGCGGGTCGATGACTTGGTCGATGTCGACGCCAGCGGCGCCCCGGTCAAACGTCGCAGCCTGGGCTGGTATGCCCTCGCCGAAAGGACGCTCTGGCGGCAAACCGCGGTCGGCGATGTCACAGTTTTTGGCCGTTACAGCCAGAACGATGGCAACTCGATCGCCTTGGCGCGCACCTTGAACCTGGGCGTCACCCTCCAGGGGCCGTTCGCGGGGCGCGACAACGATGTCGCCGCACTGGGCTATAGCCGGGGCCAAATCTCCGACAAATACCGGGCCTTCCTGGAAGCCGATGGCGTGGCGCCGACCCGCTTCGAGGATGCCTGGGAACTGACCTATCGTTTCCAGATGGAAAACTGGCTCGCCATCCAGCCGGTTCTCCAGTGGATTCGCCATCCCGGCGCCGATCGGTCTATGCGCAATGCCACGGTACTCGGCCTGCGGCTCGATCTGACGCTTTAACCGATGTCCTTCATTAGAAAACACGCCCCCGATACGAAAGAAATTGCCGTGGCTACCAGACTCGAATCCATGCTTTGCGCCCTGGCCGCAGCCCTGGCCCTGAGCCTATTCTCACCGCTGAGCTGCGCCGAGAATGGCGCGACACCCCACAACGACCCCTTTCCCAACGGCCTGCAAGGCAACGTCGCCCACGGGCAGTCGATTTTCGCCGAGCATTGCGTGCGTTGCCACGGCCCGCGCGGCGATGGCAAAGGGCCTGATGCCATCACGCAAAATCTGCAGCCGCTGAGCTTCCAGACCGCCAGTTTTCGGGCCGAGTTCGGCCGGCGGGATATTTTTACCGGCACGGCACTGGGCAAACTGGGCACCCACATGCCGACCTGGCTGAAGAACATGGACGATCAGGATGTTGCCGATGTCAGTGAATATGTCTATCAGCGCTTTGTCCTCCGCCAGATTGACGTCCCCCGCTGATGCCATGACCGCCACCAACCCGATGTGGAAATTGAAGATGCCTATTCGACGCAAACCCTGGTGCCTGTTCGGCGTGCTGCTGGCGCTGGCCGGCTGCGATCAGGAATTCAGGCTGCTCGCCGATGACGGAAGCGAAACGCGGGGCACGATCGTCATCAATAGCAGTCCGCCCAACGAGATTGCCATCGCCTTGAAGGGCGAGGAGTTTGCCGGCTATTGGCGCTCCTACGTCGTCGATGAAAGCGAAGCGATCCGCACGCACTACGGCGCCTGGAGCTCGACGTACAAAACCTACGCGAGCGGTCTGTCGTCGCTCAAGCTGCGCCATGCGCACGCCGTCATGCGCGGCAGCAAGGGCTCGTTGATGGAATGCGAGTTTGATTATCGCGGGGAAAAAAACGGCCAGGGCGTTTGCGACCTGGCGGGAGTGAAATACCGCTTGTTGCTTTGATCCGACCGGAAAATCTGCTGCCCCGCTATCCGTTGCAACACCCCCAACAGGAGTCGAAATGTCCGTCAAAACAAGATTGTGGCTGATGGCCGGCGTCGCCATCGCGTTCAGTGTCCTGATCGTTGGTTTCGCCATTGTCCAGATGGGGCGACTCGCCGATCTGCAGAACGAGGGTTACAGCAAGACGCAGACGCAGGCGGCGGCGGGCGAGGCCTCGCAACTGGGCAGCCAGTTCTATCAGGTGATCGCCGACGCGATCATCAACCGCAATCTCGACGAATCGAAAAAGCAGTTTGCCGCGTTGCTCGGCGAAGCCAGGGGCGATCTGGACAAACTGGCCAAGGATGCCGATACGGCCGAGGAGCGGCAGGCGGTGGCCAATGCCCAGGAGTCGGTGGTCAAGCTGGTCGAGCTTTTCGAGAAAAAATTGCTGCCTGTCCTCTCGGAAAATAACAAGGTCGCCCCGGAGATCAGCAGTCTCGACGGCGAAATCGACAAAAACGTCCAGGGGATTCGCGAACAACTGCAAAAGGTCGCCAAGTCGATGAACAGCGAGGCCGAAATTGCCGACCGCGAGTTCGACGCCATCGGCACGACCGCCATCCGCACGGTGCTGCTGGTCGCCGTCCTGGCAGCGCTCGCCCTGGGGGTTTTTTCCGTGGTCACGATCCGCGCCATCATCCTGCCCCTCGACGAGGCCCGGCGCGTCACCGCCAGCATCGCCGCCGGCGATTTGTCGCAGGCCGTGCAACTGAACAATCGCCGCGACGAGTTCGGTCAGATGCTGTCCTCCTGCGAGAAAATGCGCAGCAACCTGCGCGAGATCGCGCAGGCCCTGCAGGACGGCGCGAACGATATCGCCTCGACCAGCACCCAGTTGGCGGCGACCACGACGCAAATCGCCAAGTCGACCGAAACCCAGGCCCAGGAAGCCTCGTCGATGGCCGCCTCGGTGGAGCAACTGTCGGTCAGCATCACCCATATGTCGGATCGGGCCGAGGACGTACGCGGGGCAGCGACCGATTCCGGAAAAATCGCCGATCAGGGTGTCCAGGACGTCACCCGGATGATGGACGAGAACCAGCGCACAGCCGACAACATCGAAGGTGCGGCAACGCAAATCCGCGCCCTCGGCGCCCTGTCCGAGCAGATTTCATCGATCGTCAAGGTGATTCGCGAGGTTGCCGAGCAGACCAACCTGTTGGCGCTGAATGCCGCCATCGAAGCGGCGCGGGCCGGCGAGCAGGGGCGCGGCTTTGCCGTCGTCGCCGATGAGGTGCGCAAGCTGGCCGAGCGCACCGGCAAATCGACCAGCGATATCACCACGGTGATCGACGACGTGCAGCGGGCGACGCTGGCGGCGGTGGACACCATGGAGAAAGCGGTTGCCGCCGAGCAGAGCAGCATGCACCTGTCGCACAACGTCAGCGACTCGATCACCCGGATCCGGGACGAATCGTCGCGAGTGGTCTTTGCCGTCGCCGACATCACCGGCGCCCTGCGCGAGCAGGGGGCGGCCAGTACCGATATCGCCCGGCGCGTCGAAATGGTTTCGCAAATGGGCGAGGAGAATTGCGCCGCAGTCGAGGAAACGGCAGTCGCCGCCAGCAATCTGGAGAACCTTGCGGCCCGCTTGAAGACGGTCGCCGGGCGGTTCCGGCTCTAGTCGGGCGGGCGCCGGCCGGCCGTCTGATCCGGTTCGTCGGCTTCGTTCAGCGGATAGGGGTCTGCCACGTAGGCCGGCCCTTTCATCACCATGACGATGAACGCGGCGATGCCGACGATGAGGGCGGCCGTCCAGTGCGCCACGGCCAGACTGATGCCGAAAATGTCGACGGTGATCACCAGCGTCGCGCTGGCCAGTTCCGGGGCGACGAACGAGTAGCCGCGGGCGAACAGCGACGGCACCGTCAGCGCCAGGGTGCCGAGCAGCACGATACGCGGCAGCAGGCGCAGGATGGTACGTTCCAGCCCGGCCGGCGTGCGCCGGAAACCGGGCAGCTTGTTGAACCAATTCATGATGGCCTCCGTGCAGAACGGAATTGGAGAATCCCGCCGTTGGGCGACGGCGGGATGTCTTTGCCAGCGGCGCCTGGCTTCTGCGCGGGAACGGCGCCCCGGGTTACCGTTAACAGCTGACAGATATTTGATCGAGGCGCCGGTAACAAGTTCTGGCCGGCCATCACGGCGCCGCCGAAATTTCTGCGGGCCGGCGTCAGCGGCCGAGCAGCCCGATTTCCCTGGCCGTTTCCGGCCCGATCAGCGTTTCCGCCAGGCTGGCGGGAATCTCGCTGTGGTCGGCGGCGAGCGGGATACGGCCGCCCATGATCTCGGCCAGTTCCTGCGGCAGCAGCGGCGAACGCGCTGGTTCGGCGTAGCCCTGCGGATGGAGCGGTTGCGCGGTGGCCGGGTCGTACTTGTCGCTGGCGCCAAAGACGTGCAGCAGTTCGTGGCCGATGATCACGGCGTTCTGGCGATGCTGCGGGCGGCTGGCGAAGGCATGGATCAGCCCGAGCTGGCCTTTGCTCAGGCCGGTCGAATGGGGCAGCGCGGGGTTGCGTTCGGGATCGTGGTAGAGGACGAACAGGCGAACCTGCGGCTTCGGCCCGTCGATGGCGTCGTTTTGTGCGGACCACCAGCGCAGTTTGAGGCTCCACAGGATGGCATCGAAGGCGCCCGGGCGTTGCGGCGGCAGCGGTGGCTGGCTGCTTAGCGGCCGGGCGACGCGGACGACCACCGGTTGCAGTACGGGCTTGCCGTAGCGGCGGATCTCGCCCTCGATCCAGTGGCCGATTTCGCCAAGGCTATCGGCATCCAGCTGGCTGAGGTAGCGGGCGGTCGCCGGCGAGTCGTCGGCGGCGATCGGGTAGAGGGCGACGTGAACGCTGTGTTCCCAGGCCGTCAGGCGGGCGCCGGCGCGCCAAGTGGTGAGGGCGACGGTAGCCAGGACAAGCAGCAGGAGAAGGATGCGGAATTTGCGGAACATGCGGCCGGCATTGTAGCCGGAGTGCGGTGGCGGTGCTGCCTATTCGCCATCGTCTGCATGCAGGTGCAGCCTCAGCCAGGCGGCGACGCGCTGGGCGGCATCCTCGCCGGGATCGAGCAGGCGTTCTTCGTAGGCTGCGTGGAGATACGGCAGGGCGCGGCGGAAGGCCGCCCTGTCGATTTCGTCGTCGGCAGCGAACAGCATCAGCAGGGGCGCACGCAGCAGTTCCAGCGCCTGCCGGCCGGCGCGGTCGATCAGGCCGCCGTGGCAGGCCAGGGCTCGTACCTGGATGTCGCGCTGGGCGGCGACGCGAATCGCCGCCGGTGTCGTTTCGCCAGTGGCGAACAGGGCCAGCGGCAGATCCTGCGTGTCGCCGTCGTCGCGGATCAGGTCGAGAATTTCCAGCAGGCGCTGACTGAGCCGTGGAACGTTCTGTGCGGCATCGATGAAGTGCGTTTCCTGGGCGGTCAGCAGCTCCATGCTCAGGACGGCATAGCCGTGGGCGGCGAGATTGGCGGCGATGACGCTGTCGGCCAGCCCGTGATGGACGCGGGCGACGAGGACCAGGCCGCGCGGGCGATCCGGGCGTTCGAGCGCCCCGTGCAGTGTGCCGTGCGGCGTGGTCAGCGCGAAATGCCGGTTCATGAGGCGAGACGGATGGGAATGCGGCGGGCACCGAAGGCCTTGCCGTCGTGGCCGAGCCGCGGGGCGAAGCGGCCGGCCAGCGGAGTGTGGCAATGCGGGCAGGCCCCCTCGGGGCTCAGGTCGTAGCGGCGGATCTCGTACCAGTCGCGGACGATCAGCGCGGCGTGGCAGTGCGGGCAGAAGGTGGTGCCGCCCTCCGGATCGTGCACATTGCCGGTGTAGACATGCTGCAGGCCGGCATCGAGGGCGATGCGCCGGGCCAGGCCCAGGGTTTCCGGCGGCGTCGGTGGCAGGTCGGTCATCTTCCAGTCGGGGTGGAAGGCGGTGAAGTGCAGCGGCACGTCCGGCCCCAGTTCGCGATATACCCAGGTCGCCAGTTCGCCGAGTTCCGCCGGGTTATCGTTGTGCCCGGGAATCAGCAGCGTGGTGATCTCCAGCCAGCAATCGGTCTCGTGGCGGATCCAGGCGAGCATGTCGAGCACCGGCGCCAGCTTGGCGACGCACAGCTTCTTGTAGAAATCCTCGGTGAAGGCCTTGAGGTCGACATTGGCGGCGTCCATCACGGCGAAGAATTCACGGGCCGGTTCGCGGTGGATGTAGGCGGCGGTCACCGCGACATTACGGATGCCCTGTTCGCGGCAGGCCTTGGCGGTGTCGATGGCGTACTCGGCGAAGACCACCGGGTCGTTGTAGGTGTAGGCCACGGCGTCGGCCCCGTGGCGGCGGGCGGCGCGGGCGATGGCCAGCGGGCTGGCGCTGTCCATCAGGCGGTCCATGTCCTTCGACTTGGAAATGTCCCAGTTCTGGCAGAAGCGGCAGGCCAGGTTGCAGCCGGCAGTGCCGAAGGAGAGGATGCTGCTGCCCGGGTAGAAGTGATTCAACGGCTTTTTCTCGATCGGGTCGAGGCAGAAGCCGGAGGAGCGACCGTAGGTGGTCAGCACCATTTCACCGCCGACCATGCGCCGGACGAAACAGGCGCCGCGCTGGCCTTCGTGCAGCTGGCAATCGCGCGGGCACAGGTCGCACTGGATGCGCCCATCGTCGAGGGCATGCCACCAGCGGCCGGGATGATTCGATTCGGGAATGGTCATGGCGCTACCTCCTGCCACTTTCTTACAGTGTAGCGCTCCAGTTGCACTTCGGGGCCCCAGTAATCGGCAGCCAGGCCGGCCTTGCGCTTGAGCTGGGCGAGGAAGTCGGCGGGTTCCGGCAACTGTTCCCAGACCTGCGGCAGGAAGGTAGCCCGGTGGCGGCCGGCGCTGAGGATGACGCCGTCGATGTGTGGTCGCAGTTTGGCCAGCGCGTCGGTTTCATCGCGCCAGTCCATGGCCTGTGCCGGCGTCAGCAGCGATATGCCGATCTGCGTTCGGGCCAGTTCGCCTGCCGTCAGCGGCGGGAAGCGCGGGTCGCGGAAGGCAGCGGCGCAGGCGTTGGCGCGCACGTCTTCGGCCAGCGGGCGGTAGGCTTCGAGGCTGCCGATGCAGCCGCGCAGGTCGCCATGCTGGGTCAGCGTGACGAAGCTGGCGCCCGGGCGTTGCCATTCCGGCCGTTCGGCGACCGGCTGCGGCGCCAGGCCGAAGCGCTCGCCGATGGCGTTGCGGGCGAGGCTTAGCAGGCTGCTGCCGGGCTCATCCATGGCCGGCCGGATGAAAGGCGAAGGCGGCATAGCCGACGACCCGGTCGCGGTCGCCGGCGGTGTCGCCGGAATTGCAGCAGTCGATCAGTTGCGCCTGCTGGCCGCGTTGGCAGGCGGCGAGCAGCAGGCCGTTGATCGGATAGGCACCGCAGGCCTGTTCGGGATCGATGTGGGCGTCGAGGGCGAGAATGTGCTGACAGGTGTTGCCGTCGACCTGCTGGGCGGTGGCGTAGGGCAGGAAGTGCGACAGGTCGGAGCTGATCACCAGCAGCGTTTCGTCGCCGCCCCACAGGCGGTCGAGCACTTCGGCGACGGCCTCGGGGTCGGTGTCACCGACGGCCAGCGGGATCAGCGTGAAGGCGTCGAGGGTGCGCTGCAGGAAGGGCAGGTGCACTTCCAGCGAATGTTCCAGGGCATGGGCCGCGTCGTTGCGGCGGACTTGCGGCAGGTCGTCGAGTTGCCTCATGGCGTCGATGTCGAGCGGAATCGCCCCGAGCGGCGTGGCAAAAGCCTGGCAGGAGGGCAGGGCGAGGCCGCGGACGGCGACGCGGTGGGTCGGGCCGAGCAGCACGACGCGCCGGATTGTCTGCCGCCACGGCGCCAGCGCGGCGTAGATGCGGGCGGCGGTCGGTCCGGAATAGATGTAGCCGGCATGCGGCGCGATGATCGCCTTCGGCTGCCGCATCGCCACGGCTGGTGCGGCGGCCAGCAGCGCGTCGACGGTGCTCTGCAGCGTTGCCGGGGCGCTCGGATAGAACATGCCGGCGACGGCCGGCGGACGGGTAGCGAAAGTATTCATGGCATCACACCAGGAGCAGGCCGATACCCAGGCCGGCGCCGATGGCGAACAGCCCGGGCAGCGCGTGGCGGGCCAGGCTGCTGCCGGCGATGCTGAGCACCAGCCCGATCTTGAAGATCAGGTTGGCCAGCAGCGCCAGCGTCACGGCGATGACCGCGTCGGCATGGAGCACGCGCTCGAGATTGAACATGCGCAGCGTGGTCAACACGCTGGCGTCGGCATCGGTCAGCCCGGAGACCAGGGCGACGATGAACAGGCCGCTGTTGCCGGCGATGTCCTGCAGCCAGGCGGCGGCGAGCAGGACAAGGGCGTAGAGCAGGCCGAAGGAGACGGCGGTCTTTAGTTCGGTCGGGTTCTTGACGTCGGGCAGCGGCAGGTCGCCGGCGGCGCTGAGAACCTTCCAGCCGTACAGCGCCATGGCTACACCGGGGACGATGCCGCAGGCGAAGACGATGGCGATCGGGCCGATCAGTCCGGGAGCGACGAGTCCGGCGATGACGCCGAGGCGGATCATCACCATGACGTTGGCGATGAGGATGACGATCGCCGACATGCGGACCAGGTGGCCGTGCTCGGCGGCGTGGCGGGAGAACATCATGGTCGTCGCCGTCGACGAGGCGAGGCCGCCGAAGATGCCGAGCAGCGCGGCGCCGTGGCGGGCGCCGATGACGCGCAGGGCGAGGTAGCCGGCCAGCGCCAGGCCGGAGATCAGCACCACCATCCACCACACCTGACGCGGATTGATCGCATCGTAGGGGCCGAAATCCTCGTTCGGCAGGATCGGCAGGATGACCAGCGACAGCACGGCGAACTGCAGGATGGAATTGAGATCCTTCGGCGTCGTCTTTTCGCTGAACTGCTTCAGCTCGGCCTTGAAGTAGAGCAGCACTGTGGTGGTGATGGCCAGCATCACCGCCAGCGTCGCGTAACCCATCCACACCGCGGCGCCCAGGCCGTAGGTGATGATGATCGCCGCCTCCGAGGTGAAGCCGCGATACTGCTCCTCCTGCTGCGTCGAAAAGTTGGAGGCGACCATGGCGGCGGCGATGACCACCAGGCCGACGGCGAGCAGCCAGGGGCTGGCGCTTTTCTCGCCGAGCATGGCGAACAGGCAGCCGAGCATCGCCACCAGCGAGAAGGTGCGCAGGCCGGCCGCCGAGTCCGGCCGGCGTTCGCGTTCCATGCCGATCAGCAGGCCGATGCCGAGTGTCGTCGCGAAGGCTTCGACCGGCGCGGCCAGTTCGGGAACGACGAAAGTCATGCCTTGCCTCTCTTCTCCTTGTTCTTCGTTAAAATTAAGCCATGCCACGCCATTACGCAATCGTTCCCGCTGCCGGCAGCGGTTCCCGCTTCGGTGCGGAGAAGCCGAAACAGTATCTCGACCTGCTCGGCCGCCCGCTGATCTTCCATACCCTGGCCGCCCTGGTTGCCTGTCCCGACATCGCCCGGGTGTGGGTGGTGCTGGCGCCGGATGATCCGTGGTGGCACCGCTACGACTGGTCGGAACTTGGCGCCAAGCTGGAAACCGTCGCCTGCGGCGGCGCCACGCGGGCGGAGAGCGTCGGCAACGGCCTGCGCGCCGCGGCCATGGTCGCTGCCGACGACGACTGGATCCTGGTGCACGACGCCGCCCGGCCCTGTCTCGACCAGGCCATGCTGGCAGCGCTGTTCGGCGAACTGGCTGCCGATCCGGTCGGCGGCATCCTCGCCGTGCCGGTCGCCGATACCTTGAAACGCGCCGACGCCGCGCAGCGGGTGGCTGCCACCGAGCCGCGCGACGGCCTGTGGCAGGCGCAGACGCCGCAGATGTTCCGCTACGGCCTGCTGCGCGAGGCGTTGGACGGCACCCGGGCGGTCACCGACGAGGCCGGCGCCGTCGAGGCGATGGGCCTGAAGCCGAAACTGGTGCGCGGCGACGCGACCAATCTGAAAGTCACCTATCCGGCCGACCTGGCGCTGGCCGCGATGATCCTGAGGGCACGCAAATGAACATCCGGGTGGGTCAGGGCTACGATGTGCACCGGCTGGTTGCGGGCCGCAAACTGATTCTCGGCGGTGTCGAGATTCCCCATGCGACCGGGCTACTCGGCCATTCCGATGCCGATGCGCTGCTGCACGCGATCACCGATGCGCTGCTCGGCGCCGTGGCGCTGGGCGACATCGGCCGGCATTTTCCCGATACCGACCCGCGCTATGCCGGCGCCGACAGCCGCGTGTTGCTGCGTGCTGCCGTCGCGCTGCTGGCCGAGCGCGGCTGGCACCCGATCAATGTCGATGCGACGCTGATCGCCCAGCAGCCGAAACTGGCGCCGCATGCCGCGGCGATGGTCGCCAACGTCGCCGCCGATCTCGGTATCGCCATCGACTGCGTCAATATCAAGGGCAAGACCAACGAGCAGCTCGGCTATCTGGGGCGCGAGGAAGCCATCGAGGCGCAGGCGGTGGTCCTGGTCGAACGCCATGCCTGAAGCGGCTGGCCGGGCCGCCGCCACACAGCGGCTGTTCTTCGCCCTGTGGCCGGACATCGAACTGGCCGCCGGCCTCGACGCGGTCGCCACGGCCGCGGCGCGGCGCTTCGGTGGCCGCCCGACGCGGCGCGAGACCCTGCACCTGACCCTGGCTTTCCTTGGCGACATCGCCATCAGCGAAGTGCCGGCCCTGATTGACGCCGGCCGCCATGTTGTTGCCAGCCCCTTTGAGCTGAACATCGACCGGCTCGGCTTCTGGCGTCACAACCGGCTGCTCTGGGCCGGCTGCGCGCCGATCGCCGGACTCGATCGCCTGATCGCTCAACTGCAGGCGGCGCTGGCCGCTGCCGGGTATCCGCTGGCCATCCGCCAGCACTCCTTCACGCCGCACCTGACGCTGGTCCGCAAGCTGCCGGCCAGCACGCCGCCGGGCGAAGTCGGCGGTTTCCCCCTGGGCCAGCTGGCTGCCTGGCCGTGTTCACACTTCCGGCTGGTCGAGTCCCGGCTGACGGCCAGCGGTTCCGAGTACACGCCCATCGCCGAATTTCCGCTGGCAGCCTGAGCGCAGCCAGCGCCGTTCAGCGCCGGAGCGGCAGCACCAGGCGGGCGATCAGGCCGCCGCCGGGATTCGGCAGCAGTTCCAGTCGGCCGTCGTGCAGGCGGGCCACCCGGTCCACGATGGCCAGTCCCAGGCCGGTGCCGCCGGCACCGGTGCGGGCCGATTCGAGCCGGGTGAACGGACGCTTCAGCCGCTCGGCCTCGGCAGCCGGGATGCCGGGTCCATGGTCGACGATTTCGATGCGCACTTCGCCATTGAGTACCATCGCTTGCAGCAGGACTTCGCCGCCACCGTACTTGGCGGCGTTGTCGATCAGGTTGTTGACGGCGCGGACCAGCGATTTCGGCCGCAGTTCGATCTCCGGCAAGTCGGCGATGGCCGTGTGCAGCGCCCGCCCGGCGGCGATCTTGCGTTCGGCGACCTCGGCCAGCAGGGCGCCGAGGTCGGCCCGCACTGGCGTTTCGCCGGATTCGTTGCGGGCATAGTCCATGAACTGCGAAATGACCGCCTCCATCTCCTCGACGTCGGTGATCACCCCCTGGCGAGCGCTGTCGTCGGCGATGCTCATCTCGGCTTCCAGGCGCAGGCGGGTCAGCGGCGTGCGCAGGTCGTGGGAGATGCCGGCCAGCACTTCCGAACGATCCTTCTCATGGCGTTCCAGGCTGCTGGCCATGGCGTTGAAGGCATGGGCCAGGCGGCGCATCTCCTCGGCGCCGCTTTCCGGCAGCGGCGTCGGCATCTGGCCGCGGCCGACGGCAGCCGCTGCCTCGGCCATGGCTCGCAGCGGGCGGCTGATGCGCGAGGCGATCAGCCAGGCGATGATCAGCGCCAGGGCCACAGCCAGCAGGCCCCAGGTCAGCCAGTGTCCGGCGAAACTGCGGGTGGCCCGTTCGCGCGGCAGGATCAGCCAGAATTCGTCGTCGTCCCGGTCATCGAGGCGGAAGCTGATCCAGAAGCCGGATTCGCCATTGACCTGCGCGGCGATGCGCGTCTGCGGTCCGAGGCGGGCCGTCAGCTCGCGCCGGATCAGGCGCTGGAAACGGGTGTCGGGCATGGCCACCAAGAGGTCATCGGCTTCCGCCGGTAGCAGGCGGATGCCTTCGCGCGAACCCAGTTCCTCGAACAGGCGCAGACGCTTGTCGGCGGCGGCGGCGAGCAGCGAGGCGCGTACCAGATTGACCGCCGAGGCACCCAGTTGCGCCGTTTCGCGGGCCCGCGGTTCGGCATCGATGTAGCGGAACAGGCTGAGCCAGGCAGCGGTGGTCAGCAGGACCAGCAGCGCCAGCAGCAGGAAGGTGCGCGCCAGCAGGGTGCGCGGCATCATGCTTCGCGCTTGCTGCCGTCCGGAATGAAGACGTAGCCGAATCCCCAGATGGTCTGCAGGTAACGCGGCTGCGCCGGGTCGACCTCGATCAGCTTGCGCAGGCGGGAAATCTGCACGTCGATGGCGCGGTCGAACGGGCCTTGCTCGCGGCCACGCGCCAGGGTCATCAGCTTGTCGCGCGACAGCGGCTGGCGCGGGTTCTGCAGCAGCACCTTGAGCACGGCAAACTCGCCGGTGGTCAGCGGCAGCATCTCCTCGCCGCGGCGAAGGGTGCGGGCCGCCAGATCGACTTCGATGCCGCCGAAGCGGATGATCTCCGCTTCATCTTCCGGGGCGCCGGGCGGCCGGTGGTCCTGGCGACGCAGCACGGCATGGACGCGGGCCAGCAGTTCGCGCGGATTGAATGGCTTGGGCAGGTAGTCGTCGGCACCCATTTCCAGGCCGACGATGCGATCGACGTCGTCGCCCTTGGCGGTCAGCATGATGATCGGCGTCCGGTCGCCGGTGCCGCGCAGGCGGCGACAGATCGACAGGCCATCCTCGCCGGGCAGCATCAGGTCGAGAACGATCAGGTGGAAGTGTTCGCGGCTACGCAGCTTGTCCATCTGCTTGCCGTCGGCCGCGGCCTTGACGGTGAAGCCCTGTTCGCCGAGGTAGCGGGTCAGCAGGTCGCGGAGGCGGACATCGTCATCGACGACCAGAAGATTCTGTGTGGTTTCGTTCATGCGCTCAGGGTAACGGCCAGCGGTCATTGCGACACGGGAAATGGTAACAAGGAATTGCCGGGCGACCGAGGGAAACATATCCTTACACTTGCTGCCTGGCGAGTCTTCGGCGCCGGCGGAGAATGACCCCATCAACCAGCCCCGGCCCCGCCATGAAATCCCGCCTTGTCCTGCCTCTCCTGCTTGCTGTCCTGCTCGGCGCGTCGTCGGCTGCACTGGCGCGTGACGGGCGGCGCGATCTGGCGCCGGAGGATCGCCGCGAGATTCGCCAGCAGATGCGCGACCACTGGCGGCAGGAGCAGGGCTTTCGCGACGACGATCGTCGCGGGCGCAGCATGGAACCGGACGAGCGGCGGCGCCTGCGCGACGACATGCGCGAGCACCGCGGGCGCTCGGATGATCGCGGCAGGCGGGGCGGTCGCCGCGATTGAATCCCGGCCGGCACGGGCCTCCGGTAAAATGCCGACCCATGCTGATCCTCGCCCTGGAAACCTCCACCGACCTCGGTTCCTGCGCCCTCTGGCGCGATGGGGCCGTGCTTGAACGCCGTTGTCCGCCTGGTCGCTCGCATTCCGAAACGCTGCTGCCGCTGATCCGCGAACTCCTGGCCGAGGCCGGGACGAGCGTCGCCGCGCTCGATGCCATCGCTTTCGGCGCCGGTCCCGGCGCCTTCACCGGCCTGCGTGTTGCCTGCGGGGCCGCCCAGGGGCTGGCGGTGGCGACGGATCGGCCGCTGATTCCGGTGATCAGCCTCGCGGCTATGGCCGTGCAGGCCGGCGAGGGCGAGGTACTGGCCCTGCTCGATGCGCGGATGGGTGAAATCTATGCCGCGGCTTATCGCGTGACGGCGGCAGACTGCCAATTGCAGGGCGAAATCCGCGTGCTGGCGCCGGCCGATCTGTCCTTGCCCGGCGCCGCCGGCTGGCGGGCCTGCGGTAACGCGCCGGCGGCCTATCCGCTGTTGCTGGAGCGCTTGCGGGCAGCCGGCATCGAGTACTTGCCCGGCATCCTGCCGACGGCGGCGGCGGTGGCCGCGCTGGCGGCACCGCGGGCGGCGCGCGGCGAGGGCATCGACGCGGCGCTGGCGGCACCGCTGTACATCCGCGACAAGGTGGCCAAGACGGTGGCCGAGCGACTGAACGAGGGGGGGCGGGCGTGAGCGCCTTGCCGCTAACAGCGGAATTCTTTCCGATGAACGAGCGCGACCTCGATGCGGTGGCGGCGCTGGAAGCCTCGCTACAGCCCTTTCCCTGGTCACGCGGCAATTTTGCCGATTCGCTGGTGGCCGGGCACAGCGTCTGGGTGCTGCGCCTGGGCGGCGAATTGATCGGTTTTTCGGTCGTCATGCGGGTGATCGACGAGGCGCACCTGCTCAACATCGGTGTCGGCCAGCGTTATCAGGGCCGCGGTCACGGCGCCCGGCTGCTGCGCCACGCCATGGACTGTGCGCGTCTTGGCGGTGCCGGCAAACTGTTTCTCGAGGTGCGGCCGAGCAACGACAAGGCTGTCGACTTGTACCGCCATTTCGGCTTCCAGCAGATCGGCTTGCGCAAGGGCTATTATCCGGCGGCCATCGGGCGCGAGGACGCGCTGATCTTTGACAAGGAGTTGGCATGAGCCTGAGCCGCGAACAGATGCTGGTGGAAATGGGTGTCAACCCGCTCTGGGTGGTCCGCGAACCTGGCGGCGCGGCGGTTGCTGCCGCCACCGAGCCGCTGCCGGTCGAGGCGGCACCCGCTGCCGCACCGGTGCCGGTACCGACGCTGGCGCTCGCTGGAGCGCCGGCCGTGGCGGATGGCCTGGACTGGCCGGAACTGGCACGGGCGGTAGCCGCGTGCACCGCCTGTCCGCTATGCCAGCAACGCAAGCAGGCGGTCCTCGGCGTCGGTGACCTCCATCCGGACTGGATGTTCATCGGCGAGGGGCCGGGCGCCGAAGAGGACGTGCAGGGCGAACCCTTCGTCGGCCAGGCCGGCAAGCTGCTGGACAACATGCTGGCGGCGCTCGACATAGGGCGCGGCAACAAGGTTTACATCGGCAATGCGGTGAAGTGCCGGCCGCCCGGCAACCGCACGCCGGAGGCGGCCGAGATCGCCACCTGCCGGCCGTTCCTGGCGCGCCAGATCGCGTTGCTGAAGCCGAAGATCATCGTCCTGCTCGGCAAGGTGGCGGTGCACAGCGTGCTGCATGAGGACAAGTCGCTGGGCTCGTTGCGCGGCCAGCGCTTCGACTATGCCGGGATTCCGGTCGTCGTCACCTATCACCCGGCCTACCTGCTGCGCAATCTGCCGGACAAGGCCAAGGCCTGGGAAGACCTGCTATTCGCCCGCCGCGTGCTGCGTCAGGGCGGCGGCGAACTGCTCTAGGCGGTCGCCGGGGCGCCGATCAGTGCGGTGAATCGTCCAGGTGCTGGACGTCGTCCTGTTCGTGCTGGTTGCGCCGGTGGCGCTCGCGGATCAGGTACATCAGGGCGCTGACGAACAGCCCGAACAGGGTCAGCACCCAGTAGATCGACAGGTCTGTCCGGATCATCAGGTAGTACAGCCCGGTCATGATCAGGATCGACAGGTTCTCGTTGAAGTTCTGCACGGCGATCGAGTGGCCGGCGCCCATCAGGATGTGGCCGCGGTGCTGCAGCAAGGCATTCATCGGTACGACAAAGAAGCCGGACAGGGCACCGATCAGGATCAGCAACGGGATCGCCAGCCACATCTGGGTGACGAAGTTCATCAGCAGGACGATGACGCCCATGGCGATACCGAGCGGGATGACGCGCACCGACTTGCGCAGGGTGATGAAGCGGGCGGCGATGATGGCGCCGGCAGCCACGCCGAAGGCGACGACGCCCTGCAGCATCGACGATTGCGACAAATTGAGATTGAGCGCCACTTCCGACCACTTGATGACGATGAATTGCAGCGTCGCGCCGGCGCCCCAGAACAGCGTGGTCACCGCCAGCGAGATCTGGCCCAGGCGGTCGCGCCAGAGCAGCGACAGGCAGTGGTTGAATTCGTGGATCAGGTAGATCGGGTTCTTCTTCAGCGGTTTGTGGTCGACGCCGGTATCCGGCACGTAGAGGTTGAACAGGGCGGCCAGCAGGTAGAGTACGGCGACGATGCCGATCGCCATCTCGCCGATGGTGTCGATGCCGGTGTCGAGCAACGGCAGGTCGAAGGCCAGCAGATGCTGCGCTACCGCCGGCTGGATCAGCGTGCCGCCGATGACCACGCCGAGAATGATGGCGCCGACCGTGAGGCCTTCGATCCAGCCGTTGGCGACGACCAGCAGGCGGTGCGGCAGGTACTCGGTGAGGATGCCGTACTTGGCCGGCGAGTAGGCGGCGGCGCCGAGGCCGACGACGGCGTAGGCGAGCAGCGGATGGGCACCGAAGAACATCATCGCGCAGCCGGCGATCTTGATCGTGTTGCTGATCAGCATCACCCGGCCCTTCGGCATCGAGTCGGCGAAGGCGCCGACGAAGGCCGCCAGCGCCACATAGGAGACGGTGAAAAAGGTCTTCAGCAGCGGCTCGTACTCGGTCGGCGCCTGCATTTCACGCAAGGCGGCGATGGCGGCGATGAGCAGTGCATTGTCGGCCAGCGCGGAAAAAAACTGCGCGGCCATGATGATGTAAAAGCCGAATGGCACTTGGAACTTTTGTCTCGTTATAACTTTGGTCGAGGGTTATACCACGCTTTGCGCCGGGCGCAAGGCTTGCCGCGCGCGCCGAAATATGCGTGAAAACAGCGGCAATCCGGCGCTGTCCGGAGGCGCTTCGGGCAGTTTGCCGCCAGTCGATTGTCAATCGATGACGGCGACAAGTCATTACGCTGACGGCAGAGCGGGGAAATCTGCGAAGCGGCCGGCACGCGCCGGCGGAATGTGATTGAATATCGCCCGCAACCACGAGGAGAAACACCATGGCTGACCGGCGCTTGCAGGTCTTTCATGCCGTAGCCAAACATCTGAGCTTCACCCGCGCGGCCGATGCCTTGTTCATGACGCAGCCGGCGGTCACCTTCCAGATCAAGCAGCTGGAGGAACAATACGGCACGCGCCTGTTCGAGCGCCGCCATGGCGGCATCTCGCTGACGCCGGCCGGCGACCTGGTACTTTCCTACGCCGAACGCATCCTCGCCCTGTCCGACGAGCTGGAAACCCGCCTCGGCGAAATGACCGGCGAAATGCGCGGCCCATTGCTCGTCGGTGCCAGCACGACGATTGCCGAATTCATGCTGCCGCGCGTGCTCGGCGAATTCAACGCGCTCTATCCGCAGGTCAGGGCCCGGCTGATCGTCGCCAACTCGGAAAGTATCGAAGGGCGGGTGGCCGAGCATACGCTCGATGTCGGCCTGATCGAGGCGCCGGCCAAGCTGCCCGGCTTGGCCAGCGTCATTTGCTGCGACGATGATCTGCTGGTCATCTGCGCGCCGGATTACCCGCTGGCCGCGATGAGCTCGGTGACGCCGAAGGCGCTGGTCGATTACGAGTTCATCTCGCGCGAGCCCGGTTCGGGGACGCGGGCGATCACCGAGGCCTATTTCCGCGCCCACAAGATCGACCCGCAGAAGCTGAAGACGCAGATGGAACTGGGCAGCCCGGAGGCGCTGAAAGGGGTCGTGGCGACCGGCCTCGGTTTTGCCATCGTCTCGCGGACCGTGGTCGACAAGGAGCTGCGTCTCGCTAGCCTGGTCGCCATCCCCCTGCAGCCGCCGCTGACGCGCAGCCTCTACCTGATCCATCCGCAGGATCGCTTTCAGTCGCGGCTGGCGGCGACGTTCATCGAGTTTGCCCGAAGCCAGCTGAAGGAATTTGCCGAATGACGGTTTCCCGCCCGATCCGGGTTCATGTCGCACCGGCCGCCATCCGCGACAACTACCGTCTGGTCAAGCGCCTGGCTCCGGCCGCCAAGGCCTGGGCGGTAATCAAGGCCGATGCTTACGGTCACGGTCAGTGGCGCGCCGTCGCCGCACTGCGCGACGAGGCCGACGGCTTTGCCGTGCTCGAATGCGAAAACGCCGTCGCGCTGCGCCAGGGGGGCGTCACGCAGCCGATCCTGTTGCTCGAGGGCATTTTTTCACCGGCCGATGTCGCCGCGGTGGTCGAGCACCGGCTGACGACGGTCGTCCATTGTCACGAGCAGCTCGACTGGCTGCTGCGCGGCAGCCGTCACGACACGCCGCTCAGCCTGTGCCTGAAACTCAATACCGGCATGAACCGGCTCGGCTTTACCGCGGCGACGCTGCCGCTGGCCCGGGAGCTGCTGCGGCGCATGCCGCAGGCCGAGATCACGCTGATGACACATTTCGCCGAAGCCGACGGTGAGAGCGGCGTCGACTGGCAGCTGGAACGTTTCCGGGCGCTCGCCGGCGACTGGCGGGGGCCGTGCAGCCTGGCCAATTCGGCGGCCATCCTGCGCCACCCGCAGACCCATGCCGACTGGGTGCGCCCGGGCATCATGCTCTACGGCGCCAGCCCGTTCGCCGACCAGAGCGCCGCCGACTTCGGCCTGCGCCCGGCGATGGCCCTGGACAGCCAGATCATCGGCGTGCAGGAGGTGGCGGCCGGCGAGCGCGTCGGCTATGGTGGCGTGTTCACCGCGCCGCGGCCGATGCGCATCGGCATCGTCGCCTGCGGCTATGCCGACGGTTATCCGCGCCAGGCACCGAACGGCACGCCGCTGGCCGTGGCCGGCCGGCGCACCGGCACCCTCGGCCGCGTCTCGATGGACATGCTGGCCTGCGATCTGAGCGATATTCCGGCGGCCGGTATCGGTGCCCCGGTGACGCTGTGGGGCGACGGCACCGGCGGCAGCGTGCCGGCCGACGAGGTGGCGGCAGCGGCCGGCACCATCGCCTACGAACTGTTCTGCGCCGTCGCGCCGCGCGTGCCGGTTGTGCTCGGGGAGCGCTGAATGGCCAGGGTCAAGTCGATCTACAGTTGCAGCGAGTGCGGCGCTTCCAGTCCGAAGTGGCAGGGCCAGTGCCCCGGTTGCGGCGAATGGAACACCCTGGTCGAGGGGGTTGCCGAGAAGGCCGCCTCCGGCCATCGCTTCGAATCGCTGGCGCCAGGTGCCAAGTTGCAGACGCTGTCCGAAATCGAGGCGCGCGAAGTGGACCGTGTCGCCACCGGCATCGGCGAGTTCGACCGTGCCCTCGGCGGTGGCCTGGTCGCCGGCGGCGTCGTGCTGATCGGCGGCGATCCGGGCATCGGCAAGAGCACGCTGCTGCTGCAGGCGCTGGCGCATCTGTCGGCGGACCACAAGGTGCTCTACGTCAGCGGTGAGGAGTCCGGCGTGCAGGTGGCCCTGCGCGCCCGCCGGCTGGGGCTGGAGACGCGCCGCCTGCAGTTGCTGGCCGAGATCAATCTCGAGCGCATCCTGGCCGTGCTGCAGGCCGAGCGGCCGGAAGTGGCGGTGATCGACTCGATCCAGACGCTGTGGTCGGACGAGCTCTCCAGCGCCCCCGGTTCGGTCGCCCAGGTGCGCGAATGCTCGGCGCAACTGACCCGGCTGGCCAAGCAGACCGGCGTGACCATCATCCTGGTCGGCCACGTGACCAAGGAAGGCGCGCTGGCCGGGCCGCGCGTGCTCGAGCACATCGTCGACACGGTGCTCTATTTCGAAGGCGACACGCACTCCAGTTTCCGCCTGGTGCGCGCCGTCAAGAACCGCTATGGCGCGGTCAATGAACTGGGTGTCTTCGCCATGACCGACAAGGGGCTGAAGGGAGTCAACAACCCGTCGGCGCTGTTCCTGTCGCAGCACGGCCAGGAGGTGCCAGGTTCCTGCGTGATGGTGACGCAGGAAGGCACGCGGCCGCTGCTGGTCGAGATCCAGGCGCTGGTCGACGGCGCCCACGGCAATCCGCGGCGGCTGACGGTGGGGCTGGAGGCGCAGCGCCTGGCGATGCTGCTGGCGGTGCTGCACCGCCATGCCGGGATCGCCTGTTTCGACCAGGACGTCTTTGTCAATGCCGTCGGCGGGGTCAAGATCGCCGAGCCGGCGGCCGACCTGGCGGTGCTGATCGCCATCGCCTCGTCGCTGAAGAACCGGGCACTGCCGGCCAAGCTGATCGTTTTCGGCGAAGTCGGGCTGGCCGGCGAGATCCGCCCGGCGCCGCGCGGCCAGGAGCGGCTGCGCGAGGCGGCCAAGCTCGGATTCACGCGGGCGATGATTCCCGAGGCCAACCGGCCGAAGCAGGCGATACCCGGTATCGAGGTGATCGCCGTCAAACGGGTCGAGGAGGCGGTGGCGCGGCTGCGCGAGTTCGAATAAGCTGAACGGCGAACCCCACCGACCCCCCATGTTCAATCTCTCCCGCTACTTTTCCACCGTCAGCTTTGTCCTCATCGTCCTGGCGGCCGGTGTGCTCGGGCCGTTCTACCGGCAACTGTCGCTGCAGCAGATCACCGAACTGGCCGAGAGCCGTAACGTGGCGATGGCGCAGATTTTCGAGAACTCGCTGCGCGCGCCGCTGGAGGAGTTGTTGGTCGCCTCGCTCGGCCGCGATGCCGAATTCCTGCGCCAGTCGAGCGAAGTGGCGATATTGCGCGAGAACGTCGTGACGTTGATGCGCAATACCTCGGTGGTTCAGGTCAAGATCTACAACCGGCTCGGCGTCATGGTGTTTTCCTTCGATCCGCGGCAGATTGGCGAGGAGCACCTGAATCACCCGGGCTTCCGGGCGGCGATGGCGGGCTTGCTGACCAGCGAACTGGAGAAGTTTTCAACGTTTGCCGGCTTCGACGGCACACGGACCGACATCGACGTGCTGTCCAGCTACATCCCGGCCGTCGGTAGCGGCGGCGCGGTCGAGGGCGTCTTCGAGCTGTACCAGGAGGTCACGCCCTTCATGCACCAGTTGCAGCGCAGCCTGTGGTGGGTGACGGCCGGCGTCTTCATGGTTTTTGCCCTGCTGTTCCTGATGCAGTACGTCGTCGTCCGTCGCGCCCAGCGCATCCTCGAGGAACAGGAAGGGCGGATCACCTCTGCCCGCGACACGCTGGAACTGCAGGTCGAGGCCCGTACCGAGGAATTGAAGCGAACCAATACGCAGTTGCAGGGCGAGATCGGCGAGCGGCGCCAGGCCGAAAGCAAACTCAACTACCTGGCCTATCACGATCCGCTGACCGGCTTGGCCAACCGTCGCTGCTTCATCGAGCGCCTGGAAGACAGCTTGCGCGAATCGGCCGAGCAGGGCTACCAGATGGCGGTGCTGTTTATCGATCTCGACCAGTTCAAGCAGGTCAACGATTCGCTCGGTCATGGCGTCGGCGATGAACTGCTGGTCTCGGTCGCCGCCCGCCTGACCGACCAGGTGCGGCTGATCGACATGCTGGCCCGCCTCGGTGGCGACGAATTCATTTGCCTGATGGAAAGGGTGCGCAGCGAGGAGGAGCTGGCCATCGTCGCCAACGAGATCATCGACGCCTTCGACCTGCCGTTCCGCCTCGGCGACCATGAGCTGTTCCTCTCGGCGTCGGTCGGCATCAGCCTGTTCCCGCGCGACGGGATGACCGTCGTCGAGCTGATGCGCAATGCCGATACGGCGATGTACTGCGCCAAGGCCATCGGGCGGGGCCACTTCCACTTCTATACCCCGGAAATGACGCGCGATGCCCAGGCCCGCATCCGCATGGAAAACCTCCTGCGGCGGGCTCTGGAACACGGTGAGCTGGCGGTGCACCTGCAGCCGCAGGTCGATAGCCGGAGCGGCCTGCTGGTCGGCGCCGAGGCGCTGGCGCGCTGGACCAGTCCGGAACTCGGGGTGGTTCAGCCGAGCCACTTCATTCCGCTGGCCGAGGATTCGGGCATCATCGTGCCGCTCGGCAATTGGGTGCTCAGGGAAACCTGTCGCCAGGTCCGCCAGTGGGAGCAGAGCGGCTTCGATCTGCCGATGGTCTCGGTCAATCTGTCGGTCAAGCAGCTGGAGCGACCGGAATTTCTCGATGTGCTGCGCGGCATTCTCGACGAAACCGGCATGGATCCGGCCAAGCTCAAGCTGGAACTGACCGAATCGGTGCTGATGGGCGTCGGCGATCCCAGCGCCATGCTGCAGCGCCTGTGCGAACTGGGCATCAGCCTGGCGCTGGATGATTTCGGCACCGGCTATTCCTCGTTGAGCTATCTGAAGACACTGCCGATCCAGCAATTGAAGATCGATCGTTCCTTCATCACCGGCATCGGCAAAAGCCGCGGTGATGAAGCGATCATCCGCACCATCATGCAGCTGGCCGATAGCCTCGGCTTCGAGGTCGTCGCCGAGGGCGTCGAGACGACTGAACAGGCCACTTTCCTGGCGACGCTGGGCTGCCAGCAACTACAAGGCGACCTGCATGGCCGGGCGCTCCCGGCGGCGGAGTTCCGTAGCCGCTGGTCTGCCTACGCATGATCGCCCTGGCCTGGCGTCTGCTCGGCCGCGAACTGCGCTCCGGCGAGCTGCGCCTGCTGTTTGCCGCACTGTGCGTGGCGGTGGCGGCGGTGACCGCCGTCGGCTTCTTCGCCGACCGCGTCCGCATGGCCCTGGAGCGCGAGGCGCAGCAACTGATGGGCGGCGACCTGGTGGTCATCGCCGATCATCCGCTGCCCGACAGCTACCGCGCCGAGGCCGCCCGGCGCCAGGCCGGCATCGCCGAAACCCTGATCTTTCCGAGCATGGTCACCTTCGCCGAGGCGGCGCAGTTGGCCGATGTCAAGGCAGTCAGCGCCGGCTATCCGCTGCGCGGCCGGCTGTCGGTGGCCAGCCGGCTGGGGGAGGCCGGTGCGCCGACCGAGGGCGGGCCGCAGCCCGGCAGTGCCTGGCTCGACGAACGCCTGGCCACGGCGCTGCAGGCCAAGCCCGGCGACCTGATCACGGTCGGCCGGGCGCAGTTGCGGGTGGCGGCGATCCTGACGCTGGAGCCAGACCGCGGCATCAGCTTCTTCAGTCTGGCGCCGCGCCTGCTGATGCATCTTGACGATATCCCGGCCAGCGGCCTGGTGCAGTTCGGCTCGCGCCTGCGCTACCGGTTGCTGGTCGCCGGCGAGACGGCGACGGTCGACGGCCTGCGCGGCTGGCTGGAGGAGCGGTTGGCGCGCGGCGAGCGGCTCGAGGATGCGCGCAATGCCCGGCCGGAAATCCGCAGCGCCCTCGACCGGGCCGAACGTTTCCTCGGCCTGGCGACGCTACTGACAGTGATTCTCGCTGCCGTCGCCGTGGCCCTGGCGACGCGTCGCTACCTGCAGCGCCATCTCGATGCCTGCGCCGTGATGCGCTGCCTGGGCATGACCCAGAACCGCCTGCTGCGTCTGCATGCGCTGCTGTTCTTGTGGTTGGCGCTGGTGGCGACGGTGGCCGGCGGTCTACTCGGCTTCGCCGCCCACTTCGTCCTCGTCGACTGGCTCACCGAACTGTTCGCCGTGCATCTGCCATATCCCGGCTGGCGGCCGCTCGGCCACGGGGCGGCGGTGGCGGCGGTGCTGCTGTTCGGCTTCGCGCTGCCGCCCTTGCTGCAACTGGCCCGGGTGCCGACGCTACGCGTACTCCGGCGCGAACTGGGGCCACCGCGCCCGTCCCTGCTCGGCGGCTATCTGCTCGGCTTGGTCCTGCTCGGCGGGCTGATCGTCGTCGTCGCCGGCGATCAGCGCCTGGGCGTGCTGGCGCTCGGCGGTTTTGTCGGGGCGCTGGCGGCCTTCTGGCTGGTGGCCCGCCTGGCGCTGGCCGCCGTCGCCCGCCTGCGCGGTGCCGGCGGTCCCGGCTGGCGCCAGGGGCTGGCCAGCCTGGCGCGGCATGCGCCGGCCGCCAGCCTGCAGATCGTCGCCCTGGCCATCGGCCTGATGGCCATGCTGCTGCTCACCGTTACCCGCGGCGAACTGCTTGACGCCTGGGCCAAGGGCATGCCGGCCGATGCCCCCAACCGTTTCATCATCAACATCCAGCCGGAACAGCGGGCGGAGGTAGCCGCAGCGCTGGCCGGGATCGGTGTTACCGCCGAGCTGGCGCCGATGGTGCGCGGGCGCCTGCTGAGCATCGCTGGGCGGCCGGTGACGGCGGCCAGCTATCCGGAGGACGAGCGGGCCCAGCGCCTGATTGAACGCGAATTCAACCTGTCCTGGCGCGACACGCTGCCGCCGGGCAACCGGGTCAGCGGCGGACGCTGGTTCACGCCGCAGGAGATCGGGCAGGGCGTGGCCTCGGTCGAGGAGGGGCTGGCCCGCACGCTCAGCATCGCGCTCGGTGACGAGCTGCTGTTCTCGGTTGCCGGCATCGAACGCAAGGTCCGCGTCAGCAACCTGCGCAAGCTGGAGTGGGACTCGATGCGCGTCAATTTCTTCGTGCTCACGCCGTCGGGCGTCATCGAAGACCTGCCGGCCAGCTATATCACCAGCTTTCACCTGCCTGCGGCCAACGCCCGCCTCGGCGTCGAGCTGGTCGGCCGCTTCCCGAACCTGACGGTGATCGACATCGCCGCCGCCATCGAGCAGTTGCGCACGGTGATGGGCCAGGTGGCCGGCGCGGTGCGCTTCATCTTCCTGTTCACACTAGCCGCTGGCGGCATCGTGTTGTATTCGGCACTGCTCTCAGTGCTCGACGAACGCCGCTACGAACTGGCGGTGATGCGCGCCCTCGGCGCCCGCCGCCGCCAGCTGGCCAGCGCGCTGCTGGTCGAGCTGGCGGTGGTCGGCGGCCTCGCCGGCTTGCTGGCGGCGGTCGGGGCGATGGTCGTCGGGCGGATCATTGCCCAGCAGATTTTTCAGCTGGAGATGACACCGGCCCCGTGGTTGCCGTTGCTGGCGGCACCCGGCGGCGCCATCGTCGCGGTTGCCGTCGGCTGGTGGGCGATGCGCCGGCTGCTCGCCGTGCCACCGCTGGCGGTGCTGCGCAGCGGCGCCTGACAGAGTACGGTGCGCCGGGCGAACTCTTTGCCCGTCGCGCTGTCTATGGAGCCTTCGCCAGGTCGGTCGTCAGGTAAAATATTTCATGGTTTCAATCACGCAAGCACCGCAGTCGCTGTTCGGCTACCGCAAATTCTGGGCCCACCGTTTCGGCCCCGCCCCCTTCCTGCCGATGTCCCGCCGCGAAATGGAAACGCTCGGCTGGGATTCCTGCGACATCATTCTGGTTACCGGCGACGCCTACATCGACCACCCGAGCTTCGGCATGGCGCTGATCGGTCGCCTGCTCGAAGCGCAGGGTTTTCGCGTCGGCATCATCTGCCAGCCGGACTGGAATTCGGCGGCGGCCTTCAAGCAACTCGGCAAGCCCAACCTGTTCTTCGGTGTTACCGCCGGCAACATGGATTCGATGATCAACCGCTACACGGCTGATCGAAAAATCCGCTCCGATGACGCCTACACGCCGAATGCCGAGCCGAACAAGCGGCCGGACCGCGCCGTGACCGTCTATGCCCAACGCTGCCGCGAGGCGTTCTCCGGTGTGCCCGTGGTGATTGGTTCGATCGAGGCCAGCCTGCGCCGCATCGCCCATTACGACTACTGGTCGGACAAGGTGCGTCGTTCGGTGCTGCCCGATTCCAAGGCTGACCTGCTGGTGTTCGGCAACGCGGAGCGGGCCATCGTCGAGATTGCGCACCGCCTGGCGAAAGGCGAGAAGATCGCCGATATCCGCGACTTGCGCGGCACGGCGTTCATGGTCCCGCCCGGCTGGCTGCCGTCCGATGAGTGGGACGAGACGGACTCGACCGAGGTCGA
>PHCU01000035.1 GCA_002842345.1 Betaproteobacteria bacterium HGW-Betaproteobacteria-12
CGCAGTTTCCGGCCAGCCGCGCGGATTGGGCTTGACGCGCATGATGTCCTGGAACGTGCCGCGACCCATGACGCGGTTTTGATGCTGGCTCATGCTGCCTTGAAGTTTTCTGGCGAGCGCCTGTTTCGTGCCGTCGATGGCAGTTAGCGCCGTGATCTGCAACTCCCGCTCGTCACCGTATTTCTTCAGCCAGCCGGCGGCGTCGTTCCGGAATCCGTTCAGTTCATGCACGATGCCGAGGGTGTCCCACAGGGCGATGACATGCGGTGTCGCCTCCTTGCCGCGTTGCTGCATGTGCTTGACGATGCTTTCTGCTTCGCCTTTGCGCAGGTTGAGCGGGTAACGGGTGCTCATCCGGTTGAGCAGATAGTTGCTGTGTCGGCCATTTTCTTCGCTAAAGGGATTGGCCTGCGGGTCATAGGGGAGTTTCGCGAGGTCGAAATCCGGTGCGTATTCCAGCACGCCATTCAATGCGGCTGCTTCAGCCTTGGCACCATGGGGATGTACGCTCCCTTTGGCCATCGCTGCCGGTTCAATCTTCTGCATACGGGCATCGCGCAGCGTTTTATTGTTCTGATACTCGGCGACGGTTTCCTTGCTCCATTTGTGGTCACTGAAGGCGATCCAGGTCGTACCGCACTTTTCCGGCTTCTCGATGACGAGGTAGTGCATGGCCAGCGGGTTGTGGCCTTGGCGCTGGCACTGAAAGGCCGGCGCGAAGGGCGGCACGGTTAGCTGGGTATCGGCCTGCTTGTGCAGACAACCGTCCGCCCAGACGGTGTAGCACTCCCATTGGTTTGAACCACGGGCATTCTTGCTGTAGAAGAGGTAGAGGTAGCCTTCGCGCATGATGCGCAGAGCATAGGCAAGGTCTTCGCCGAGGGCTACGTCCTTGACCCGCTCGCCGCTCGCCCAGCCGGGCGTGCCGGGTTTGACATCCTTGGGAACGACGGCGTAGCGCACAGGCATGAGCGGCAGGCCGGTGGATTTGCATTGGTCGCAGGTGCCGGGAGTCTTGGTGGCGGCCATGGGGGTGTCCTATTGTTTCGGAGATTGTCGGGTGACTGGATTGGCACTGTCCTGGCGGATGCGCGCCCAATCTTCAGCGCTCAGGTCATCGACGAGCGCAGTGAAATGATCATCTGGCGCTCGTTGAGCAAGGCGTTCTGCCACCAGCGGATGGGTATCGAAATCGGCGTGAACAGTCAGGGCAAGGCGAGCAAAGGTGCGCTGGTCCTGAAAGTCGCTGAAGCCGAGTTGCCGGGCCCTGCGCAATGCGGCCAAGGCGTCGTCGCGCAAGGCGTCGAGCCGTTCGCTGCGCAATGGTGACAGGTCGATTTCGCGCAGTACAGCATTGAGCGGGGCAATGGATTCGATGCCTCGCCATTGCTCGCCATCAAGATCGAGCGTTTGGCGGGTGGCTGGTTGTCTAGCGCCGAACCGCAGCCAGTGCCCGGCGGGATCGAGCACGCGGAAAGCGTTGATCGGACCGAGCAAGCTTGCTTGCTGCTCCGTCGTCAACAGCGGCCAGAGCGCCCACAGTACGGCGGGGTCATGCCAGCGCAGCAAACGCTGACGGGCTTCGCCATGCGTTTGGATCATCTGCGTTGCGATGTATCGGGCCAACGCCTTGCCATCGGCAGCGCTCTCCAGCCAGCCGCATATCCGGCGTCCGCTGCCTTGGGCCAGCCTTTCGGGAGCCAACTCAGCGAGCGCTTCGCGCAGGCTTTGCCAGATCAGATCATGATCGCTTGCCGTGGCGGGATCGAACGCAAACAGCAGTGGCATTAACGAGGGGTCGGGGTCGCCCGTGCCTTGAGCGCGAAAGAAAGGGCGCTCGACCAGCAGGCATCCCAGTGGCGATTCCTCAAGAATTGGCCGGAGAACGGGATCCAGCAGTAGCCAGCAGCGGCCTTTAGCTGAAACGAGTTCGCGATGTAGCGCGTCGTTGAGTGCGCCAACGCGTGCGTCGATTGCAGTGTCGTCCATGAACGAATACACCTCAGCCGAGATCAACCGACGCTGATTGATCAGCCGCAGCCTGTTTCATCGACGAGGCACACCCCTTCACATCCCCCACCGTCGGCAAACTCGCACTACTCGAACTGCTCTTCGCCCCGGTCCAATCCTTCTTGCTGGCCTTGAACTCCACCTTTCCCGGTGCATGCAGTTCGATATTGCCGCCTTCGATCTTTAGGTAGGCGCCCTGGGCTGTGGCAAGGATCTTCTGTTTGGCGCTGGCTGAAATCCTGGCGTGCGTGCTGGCGATCGTCACCTTTTTGTCGGCGGCGGCCAGCGTCTTGCCGCTCTGGCTTTGCAGGCTGACGATGCCGCTGGCGGCGTGCAGGTGGATGCCGGTTTCGCTGTTCGGTTTGTTCCGGTTGCCGGCCTTGCCAATGGTGAAGACGGCGATGCCATCCTTGACGGCCAGACTGTGGTTGCCCTGGGCGAGCAGGTTGCTGTCTTGGCCGCTGGCGATGACCAGGCTCTTGCCGGCGACAAGGACGTGGTTATTTGGGGTGAGCTGGGCGATGCCGCCAGGGGCCGAGACCTGGAGGCGCGGTTCGGACCAGGCCGGGATGCTGCCGGTGCCGCCGCCGGTGGTTTTGATGTGGCCGCTGCCGGCGGCGGTGGCGCCGCGGCTGGCGGTGCTTTTCATGACCTCGAGGGCGTGTTGCAGGCCCTGGCTGACGGGGAGCTGGTCGGCCCCCGGGTCGCCCTTGAGGGCGGCGTTCTGTTTGGCGGCGACATCGGCCAGGCTGTTGCTCAGGCTGTGGGCGTTTTCCGTACGGGCAATGGGTTCGCGGCTGTCGAGCTGGCTGCTGCTGGCGTTGGTACGGGCGTCGGCACTCAACAGCAGGCCGCTGCCAGCGCGGATGGCGGCGGCGGCCTGGGTGGCGAGCTCGCCGCCGTGGCCGCGGTCGGCTTGCCGGGCATTGTCGCTTTGTTGCTTGAGGTGGCCGAGTTGCAGATGACTGCAGTATTCGGTGCTGGTGAGTTCGATACGGCTTTCGCCGGCGGTGTCGTCGAAGACGAGCTGGTTGTAGCCGCCCTGGCCGCTGCGCGTGCTGTTGAGTTGCTGGCTCTTGATCCCGGAGAGGCTGGCGCCGTGGGTGTGGGCGGTGGCCTCCTGGCCGGCGAAGAAGGCCGGGGCGTTGGCGCTGGCTTGCATGGTGCCGCTGGCGATGCGATTACCCTGTGCGTCATCGCCCCCTTGGCCGTTGTAGACGGTGCCGACGACGACGGGCCGGTCGATATTGCCGTTCTGGAAGGCGACGAGGACTTCCTGGCCGGGACGCGGGGTGAGGTGGCCACCCCAGTTGGCGCCGGCAACCGGGGTCATGACGCGTAGCCAGACGCCGAGGCGGTGGTCGGCCGGGGCGTTGTCGTCGCCGGCCGGGTGGGTACTACGGCTGGCGGCCTGGGCACCGCGTTGCCAGGGAAACTGGAGGCGGATGCGGCCGTCGCGGTCGGTGTGGGTGGCGGCGCCATCGCCAACGACGATGCCTGTGAGCATGCCGCTGCCGGTCGGGCGGGGGTGGATGTGCCGGCCATCGGCGTCGGCCATCAGCGGGCGCCAGGGGATGGCGGCGCGGATGGCGACGAGTTCGTTGCGGTAGAAGTCGGCGGTGGTCATCGGGGCAAGCCGGCCGGGGGCGAGCGATGGCATGTCAGCGAGAGCCTCGCCCAGGGCGGTTTCGCTGAGGGCGTTGCGGGCCTGATGACGGACAGCAGTGATCAGGAAGCGGCCCGCTTCGACGGGAGCGCCCGAGGCGGCGTCGTGGTCGTGTTCCGGGTGCTCGGCCAGGGTGAAGCAAGTACCCGGGGTGGCGGTGCGCACCGTGCCTTCGCCGATGAATAGTTTCTGGTGGGCGTCGATGGCCTGGCGTTGGTTGCTCAGCATGCGTTCGCCGTGGGTGCCGCTTTGCCAGGCGTACTGACCGGGGTCGTGCCAGGCGACGGTACGCGGCAGGGGGCCGGATTCAATGGCGCTGGCGGCGCTTTGCGGGCGGCTACAGCGGCTGCGGTAGTCCCAGCTGCTGGCATGTGATTCGCCGGTGTCGATCTGGCGCCGGCCGTACCAGCGGTCGAGGCTGTCTTCGGCAAGGGTAGCGCCGGACTGGGTGTAGCGAATGCGCGGATGGCGGTTGTCCGGGAAGGCGCCGTTGTGATCGGCAATGACCAGCCGGTGGCTGCCGAGTTGCTCGTCGTCGGCCGACTGGTGCTCGAACCAGCAGAACAGGCCTTCTTCGGCGAGCAGGCGCTTGAGGAAGGCGAGATTGCTCTCCTGGTATTGCACGGTCATGCCGCGCTTGGGATAGACCGCGCTGTCCACCAGATCCCAGCGCCAGTCGACCACCAGCTTGCCCTGACCGCGCCAGTCGGCGAGCAGTTCGTCGACGATGTCGATGACGCTTTTGTCCTGGAAGAGGTAGTTGTCGTAACGATGGCCGAGGAAGCTGAGCCAGGGTTCGATCAGCAGGCGGTAGCGGGCAAAGCCGCCATTGGCGCCCAGGCGGACAATCTTGGTGATGTGGCCGTGAAAGGGCCGCGGCTCGCGGCGCGCGAAGGCGGTTTGCAGCTCCAGGCGAGCCGGTTGGCCGAGCAACGCGGTCAGCGACTGGTGGGCGTTGCTGCTGAGCGCGGTCAGTTCGATGCGAAAGCCGGCATGCGCAGCGACCGGTCCGAGCGCTTCGTCGATGCGCGCCGTTTCGGCCAGCAGTGCGTCGGCGCCAAGCGGCGTGCTCAGGCTCAGCAGCCGGGCATGCTGGCGCCAGCCGGCAGCGCCCCCCACGAGGTCAAGGATGTTGTTCATTTCGTACAATCAACTGAGGTTTGTCATCGCTTGGTGTGTCGACTTGATCGTCAGAGCGGCTGTCTTGGCACGCACGGCCCGTGATGTTCAGGCGATCTCCCAGAAATGGACCGCCCGGGGATGCAAGGCTTCGGCCGCGACACAGTGAGGCGCGGCATTTTTCCCGTCGAGCAGGGCAATGCTGCCCCCCGCCGGGCCGGTACCCTGGATGAAGGCAACAATGCCGCGCCGGCCAAACAGCTGGTAGGCGACATCGGCCAGCCCCTTGGTCAGCGCCAGGTTTTCCGGTTCGCGATGCCGCGTGGCAAGCCATTCGGCAAGGCGGTTGGGTGCATTTTCCAGTTTGCGCCCGGTCAGGGGCCCGTTCTCGATCTTCAGCGGCCCGCTGAGTTGAACGCCGGCACTGATCAGCGCCAGGCTGGTCAGTACGGCACCGTTGCCGGCCCGCACCATGGCAGATTCCGAGCAACCGAGGGTTTCGCGCAGGGCGGCCGGTGTCATGCCATCGTAGTGGTGATAGGCGGTGGCCAGAGTGGCGTAGTTCAGGTTGAGCATGCTGGGTTCTCCGAAATAGCGGCGGATGTTTACTTGATGGCGTACTTGAATTCACCGTTCTTGCCAGCGCCGACCTTGATGCGTTCGACACTGGCGGCTTCGGCCATGCGGGCGAGGACAACTTCGGCGATCTCGGGAAGCAGGGTGCCGTTGAGGATGTGGTCAACGTTGCGGGCGCCGCTGTCGACTTCAGTGCAGCGGGCGAGCACGGCTTCGACGAGTTTGTCGTCCCAGTGGAATTCGGCCTTGTGGTTGGCGGCCACGCGGTCGCGGATGCGGCCGAGTTTGAGCTCGATGATCTTGACCAGCACGTCGTCCGCGATCGGGTAATACGGCACCACTTTCATGCGGCCGAGGAAGGCCGGCTTGAAGGCCTTGAACAGCACCGGGCGCAGCGCATCGGCCAGCGCGTCGGCGGCGGGCAGTTCGGCCGCCGGCTTGTTGAGGCAGGCTTGCATGATCTGCGTGGAGCCGACGTTGCTGGTCAGGATGATCAGCGTATTGCGGAAGTCGATTTCGCGTCCTTCGGCGTCGTCGAGCACACCCTTGTCGAAGACCTGGAAGAAGAGTTCGAGGACATCCGGGTGGGCTTTCTCGACTTCGTCGAGGAGGACAACGCTGTACGGATTGCGGCGCACGGCTTCGGTCAGCACCCCGCCCTCGCCGTAACCGATGTAGCCCGGCGGCGAGCCCTTGAGGCCGGAAACGCTGTGCGCTTCCTGGTATTCGCTCATATTGATGGTGACCAGCTTGCGTTCGCCACCGTAGAGGATATCGGCCAGGGCCAGCGCCGATTCGGTCTTGCCAACGCCGGAGGGACCGACGAACAGGAAGACGCCCTTGGGCTTGCGCGGGTCCTCGAGATTGGCGCGGGCGGTGCGCACCCGCTGGGCGATGGCGTCGAGCGCGTGATCCTGACCGATGACCCGCTCCTGCAGCAGCGGTTTCAGGTTGAGCACGGTCTTGATTTCGTCCTTGACCATTTTGCCGAGCGGAATGCCGGTCCAGGCGGCGATGATTTCGGCGACGACCATGCCGTCCACCTGCAGCGGCACCATCGGTGATTCGCCCTGGATGTCGCGCAGGCGGGCCAGGGTCTTGTCGAGTTCGCCGTCACTGGTGGTTTCACCTTTCTTGCGGACTTTCGCTCTGGTCTTGGCGGGCACCGCCTCTGCCTGAACCTCGACACTCTCAAGCCGGCCGCGCAGCTCCAGGATGCGGCCGACCAGTTCTTTCTCTTCGGCAAAGCGGGCCTGGAAGATAGCCAGGGCGGATTCGCCGGCAGCGATTTGCGCCTTCAGCTCGCCGATCCGCGCCTCGTGCCGGGCACCGCTGGCGGCTTCGCGTTGCAGCGCGACGAGTTCGGCGCGCTCGCGGACGATGCGCTTGTCGGCTTCGTCAATCAGTGCCGGCGTCGCGCTCTGGCCGAGCGCGACCTTGGCACAGGCGGTGTCGAGCACACCGATCGCCTTGTCCGGCAGTTGCCGGCCACTGATGTAGCGGTGCGAAAGGCGGACTGCTTCGGTGACCGCCTCGTCCATCACGCGGATGGCGAAATGCTTTTCCATCAGCGGCACCATGCCGCGCAGCATGGCGGCGGCCAGCGACTCGCTGGGTTCTTCGACCTTGACGACCTGAAAGCGGCGGGCGATCGCTGCATCCTTCTCGAAATATTTCTTGTATTCGGCCCAGGTGGTGGCCGCGATGGTGCGCAGTTCGCCGCGGGCCAGCGCCGGCTTCAGCAGGTTGGCGGCATCGTTCTGGCCGGACTGGCCGCCGGCACCGATCATGGTGTGCGCTTCGTCGATGAACAGGATGATCGGCTTCGGGCTTTTCTTGACTTCGTCGATGACGTTTTTCAGGCGGTTCTCGAATTCGCCCTTGACGCTGGCGCCGGCCTGCAGCAGCCCCATGTCGAGCGTGTGCAGATCGACGCCGAGCAACGGTGGCGGCACGTCGGCGGCGGCGATGCGCAGGGCGAGACCTTCGACGACGGCGGTCTTGCCGACGCCGGCCTCACCGGTGAGGATCGGGTTGTTCTGCCGACGGCGCATCAGGATGTCGATGACCTGACGGATTTCGCCATCCCGGCCGATCACCGGGTCGACCTTGCCGTCGCGGGCGCGCTGCGTCAGGTTGGTGGTGAACTGATCGAGCGCCGGGGTCTTGCCGGCTTGCGGCGTCGCCTGCTCAAGCGGATCGCCGCCCTCCTCCGCAGCACCGGGCGGACTGCCCAGACCGGCGACTTCGGCAGCTTCGGCCGAGCCGTCGGTCATTTTTTCAAAATTGTGCTTGAGTTCCTCAAGCTTGACTTTGGCCAACAGCTTGGAGCCGCGACAGGCCAGTTGCGCCAACTCCGGCTCGGTGAGCAGTGCCAGCAGCAGGTGGCCGGAACGGATGCGCGGCAGCCGGGCGTCAAGCGAGGCGATCAGCCAGGCCTGCTCGAAAAGTTTGGGAATGTGCGGGGAAAAGACCGGCGTGCGAGTATTGCCGTTCTTGAAGCGATCGACTTCCTGGTTCAGTTCGCGCTCGACACCGGTCGGACTGATGGCACAGCGGCGCAGGATGGTACTCAGATCACTGCCTGGCTGCTCCATCAACGCCAACAACAGATGTTCGAGGTCGACTTCGTAATTGCCGCGACCCATGCACAGGCTGGCGGCACGTTCGGCAGCCTGGCGGCAGGTGCTGTTCAATTTGCTGATCAGGGTTTTCAGGGAGGTGCTCATGGCGTTCTTCAATGGATGGAATGGGTGAGATAACGGGTATCGCTGCGGTCGCGGCCTTCCGGCCGGGTCAGCAGGAAGCTGTCGTAGCCGAGGCGAGCGCCCTGCCCGGTGGCGAGCACCAGCGGTTTGACGTCGGTGGCGCGCAGAATGGGCCGGATTTCGTATTCGAACTGGCCACCGGTCGCCAGCGTCAATAGCTTCTCGAGAGCGGCCGCCACGTCGCCTCGGGGCAGAAAAGCCATATAGCGCGCATGGCTGAGCGGACCGATTTGGATCCGGATGCGCAGATTGCGCTGCCACACCCGCTCGCCGACCAGCACATTGCTGCCGAGCACCGCGTTGCTACCGCCCAGGGTCGAACGCTGCGCGCCCGGTACGACATACCAGCGCCCGACAAACTGCTCGACGATCACCGTCTCGCGAAAGTAGCCGCCGAGCGCGCGCGACAGGGTTTCGGCGGAAACCGGACGCTGGCGCAACAGACCGGCAAAATAAGCGAACGATTCATCGTTGATCGCGCCGGGCGCTCGATTCAGACGTTCGCGCAAGGCGTCGAAGCCGAGACCTGTCAGCGAAAGGACGAGGGGCAGAAAGCGATTGCGCCGGTCCGTCTCGTACTGGACAGCCAGCTTGTACTTTTTCCAGGCCCGATAAAAGTGGCTGACCGCACGATTGCTGAAGAGATCGAGAAACGCCCGCCCCGAGGTATCGCGCTTGAAGCGTTCGCGGAGGATCACCTGTTCGGTGTAATGGATGGGCAGGGTTCCGTTGATCCCGAGCATGCCCATGAAGCGCGGCGTGATTTCAACCTGTTCCAGCTCGCCGGTTTCCTGCCCATCGGTATCCCGTCGATAGCGCGGCCGCATGGCTTCGACCTGACTGGGCGCAAATCCTAGAGCCAGGGAATTACGGAACCGGATGCGTTCGCCGACGCTGTCGACCGCATTCTTTCGCCCCTGATTGCGGAAAACCATCTCGTACAGGTGCACCAACTGAAAGAACTCGTAGCGCTCCGGCTCCTGCAGGCTGTGTTCGACTAGCCCAGGATCGACTCGCCGTTGCGGGGTGCGCATCGGATCAATTCCTCTCCGGTTCGGTTCGAAACGACAAGCAGTTGGCTGAAGCTGTTCAGGCTGACATACAAGCCGAGAAAACGGTCGATACAGCGAGCGAAGACATCCATGCCGCTGCCGACGAAACTGGATTCGTCAATGCTCAGACACACCTCTTGTCCCCGCACGAAACAGGCAAAGGGCTTGCCGGACAACCACACGGTCCGGTCGCACACCTCGATGCCGAGCAAGCCCTCGATCTGCCGCCGCGTGGCTGCTGTCCTTGGCAGGTCATAGAGAGCCAGCATTTCCTGGAAAGCGACAAGGCCACTGCCGCTCAGCGACAGATGGTTCAATGACAGGTGCGAAATGATGCGCCACTGCCCATCGCGTCGATGGTCGAAACGACAGGGTGGCGTCGGTTTGCGCAGCAGCTTGATGGCGCGCACGCTGGAACCGCCTTCGAGAAACAGGTCGCCCGATGGCAGCCCGACCGACATCAGTGTCGGCAAGTCGCGATTGGTGCAGCTCAATTGCAGGCTGAGCACATCGGTTTTCGGCTGCACCGGGTCGAAATCGGCATCGACGATGGACAGCGATGTCTCGTAACCCGGACTGCTTTCGGCAATCAGATGATCGCGCTGGGCATACCAGTAATGACCGTTGTGCTCCGGCGTCTCGCCATGGCGCAGGGAGAAGAACGGGCGAAACTCGACGATCTCTTCGCCCTGGGAGGTCTGGCGAACGCGGCGGACGGAATCGATGGAATAGACGTCGTAGGCATAGGCACGCCTTCCGTCCGCGACTACCGGATAGCTGGACTGCCGGTTGCTGACGCGGATCGGATCGCCGCGCTGGGCAAACAGGTTGACCACCGGCACGCACCCAAGGCGCAGGTTCTGTGTAGTCAAGGTCTGCAAGAGACGCGAGGCATCGCTGTCGGCCCGCAGATCCCCGAGCGCCAGATGCAGCGTGATCTTGCCCTCCGCCAGCAAACTGGCCGGCAGAGCGGCGAAATTGATGTCGAAGAAATTGAATTTCTCCGGAAAGCAAAAATATTCGGTCAGGTAGCGATAGGCGCCATGCGCATTTTCCGGCATCTCGATCAGGGCCTGATCCTGTTGGAAACCGACCTCGCCAATCACTCCGTCTCGAGCAATGCGCCAACGCTGCTCAGCGCCGACCGCATAAACTTTAAGGCAGCGCAGAAACAGGGCGTCGCGCAAAGCCGAGGCCACCGAAGGCTCGGCATCGATATAGACACGCAACTTCTTCAGCTTGCCAAAACCTGCCTCCGCCTGGCCACGCAGGTTCAGCGAAAAGGACAACATGGCATTGCAGCCCACCGGCAAGCGCACCTCACCGGGAGCGCTGGCTATCGGCTCAAAGCGCAGTTCGGCGAGACTGACGGGCGTCAATTCGACCTCCCAGGCAGTACGAAACTTGCAGATTGCCCCCTTGACCGGTCGCGACTGCAGTTCTGTCCCGCGAGGAATGCTGGTCATCGACGTCATATCCCCGCCACTGTGGTCAAAATGGGCGATCGAGCAACTGGGGAAGGGGCGCAGATAGTGCGGATAGAGGACATTCAACAAGGCTTCGGTAAATTGCGGATAACTGTCCTCAAGCTTCTTCGCAACACGCGCCGTCAGCAGCGCAAACGACTGGATCATCCGTTCGACATGCGGATCGTCGCAACCTTCACCGGACAACAATAGTTGCGCGGCCAACTTCGGATAACGTTCGGCAAATTCGCGCGAGTGCTGACGAAGAAAGCTCAGTTCGCGTTCGTAATAAGGAAGCAGGTCTTCCAACTAAACTCCCGGGCGGGCGCAGTGCCGGCTGACAGAATATTGCTGGCTGGTTGGCTGCAACAGCGCATCGAAAGCCACCGGTTCCTGCGCCGGCCTGACGAAGAGCACGGCGTTGATGGAAAAATACAAGGCGTTCACGGTCTTGCGATGCAGTTCAAGTTCGACACGGACATCGCGCAGCCGTGGTTCGTGCGCTGCGATGGCCGAAGCGATGGCAGCACAGATGCTGCGGCGATCATGAACACTGGCCAGGCTAAGCCCGGCAAAATCGGCCAATCCGAAGGCGGCGACTGAGCGTGTAGCAAGCGAAAATGTCCTTTGCTGTTCCTCGCCAAAAATGACACGCGTGTTGAGCAAGGCCTCCAGATCACGGGCGACCGCGTCCTTGAGTTGTTCGAGCGACAAACGCCAGCGTGCGGCGCCAACCGGCAGGTCGTCAAACAGCTTGTCAAAGAGGGATGGTTCGAAGCCCTTGATCATAAAAAACGGCGGAAACGAGGTTCCGCCGCGCTTATCTCAATATGCTCGATCAGGTCAGATTCGGCGTGTTCTTGGCGAGGTTCCAGGCCCCCTGGATATTGACCTTGCCGGACTTGTTGCCGTCGATATTGAGTTCGTCATAGGTCCACTTCACCGCTGAGTATTTCAGGGAGAAGGTCTCCTTCGGAATGCCTTCATCGTCAACCGAAGGCGAAACCGACGCGACGATGACGTTCTTCAGTTCGATCTTCATATACTGGTGACGGTTCTGTGTTGCCGACGGATTGCCGGTCGTGTTCTTGCCACCGAACGCACGGTAAAAATAGATGATGACGTCGTTGACCACCAGACCGGACGAGCAGGCCTGATAGAGCTTCGGGCTGGAGCCATCGATATCCTTGGTAAAGATCATTTCGCCGTGCTCGACGCGCTCGGCGGTGTGCCCCCCCGAACCCGATGCTGTAGCCGATTTCGGCTGGCGCATCGCATGGCTCCAGGTGAAGACCTCCACCGTATCCTTGTGCTTGGCATCGCGGGAATCACCCTTGATGTCGCTACCCTTGAACTCAACGTAAATATCCTTCATTTGGTGCTTTCTCCTTCAGCGTTGCTGGTTGATGACATCAGTTCTTGCCGCTTTGCGGCAATTCGGCGACCAAACGCAAAGACACCGAGAGTTCGTCGAGTTGGAAATGCGGACGGATGAACGACACCGCCCGATAAACCCCAGGGCGGCCCGGCACTTCGCTGACTTCGATCGAAGCTTCCCGCAGGGGGAACTGGGCCTTGGTTTCCTGGGATGCCGAATCGTCGGCGGTCACGTACTGGTCGATCCAGCGTTGTAGATAGGACTGGACATTGGCTGCCGAGGCAAAGCTGCCAATCTTGTCGCGCATCATCGCCTTCATGTAATGGGCGATGCGCGACACGGCAAAGATGTACTGCAATTGCGCCGACAGCGAAGCATTGGCGTTAGCCGAATCGAGATCGTATTTTTTTGGCTTCTGTGTCGACTGGGCACCGAAAAATGCGGCGTAGTCGGTGTTCTTGCAATGCACCAGCGGGATGAAACCGAGATCGCTGAGTTCCTTTTCACGCCGGTCGGTAATCGATATCTCGGTCGGGCATTTGAGTGCCACCTCCCCGTCATCGGTGCGGAAGGTGTGGGTCGGCAGATCCTCGACCAGACCGCCGCCCTCGACGCCACGGATTGCCGCACACCAGCCATAGCTTTCGAAGGCTTCCGTCAGACGCGAGGCAAAGGCAAAAGCCGCATTGCACCACAGGTACTTGTCATGATTGGTTCCGTCCACTTCCTCGACAAAGTTGAACCCCTCTGTAACTTCGCCGTCGATCGGGTTGTAGGGCAGGCGGCCAAGGAAACGCGGCAGGGCGAGTCCGACATAGCGAGAGTCCTCCGCCTCGCGGAAGGATTTCCACTTCGCGTATTCAACCGTGTCAAAAACCTTGCCCATGTCGCGTGGCTTGCCGAGTTCGGTGTACGACTCAAGTCCGAACAACTGCGGCGAGGCCGCCGTAATGAAGGGCGCATGGGATGCCGCGGCGATGTGTGACATCTGTTCGATGAAATACATGTCTTCTGGCTGCCGCGTTAATTCGAATTGGCCGATCAGCGCGCCGAAAGGCGCACCACCGAAGGTGCCGAACTCCTCCTCATAGACCTTCTTGAACAGAGCACTCTGGTCAAAATCGATGGCTGCCTTCAAATCCCGGACCAGTTCCCGCTTGGCGGCATTGAACAACTTGATCTTCAATTGCTGCCCGGTCGATGTCTGCTTGCACAGGTAATGCAGGCCAGTCCACGCGCTTTCCAGAGCCTGAAACTCCGGCGCATGCAAAACCTCGCTCAATTGCTCGGAAATCAGGCGGTCCAGTTCAGCCACCCGCGCATCGAGCGATGCTGCAAGATTCTCCGAAACGATGACCTCGCCTTCGAGAACCTGACTTACCAGTTCGCTGATGATGTCCCGGGCGCGATGCTTCTCCTGGTCCGATTGAGCAACCCTGCTCTCCTCAATGATCTGATCGAGCAACCCCGCCCCATGAATCGGTGCAGCACTGACAACCATCGCTTGCTGGAGACTCATTGCTGCTCTCCTTCAAGGCTCTTGCCACCGAGGTGGTTCAATTGTTCGGTATTGGCGAGCACGTCGTTGAGAAGGTCCTCCAGCTTTTCGTTGCCGGCCAGCTTGTTGCGCAAATCTGCCAGTTTCGAGCGCGCCTCCAGCAACTTGCGCAGTGGTTCGACTTGCTGAACTACCGACTCGGGGCGGAAATCCTCGAAACTGCGGAACTCGAGATCAACCGCCATTTCCCCACCCTCCGGGCTGAGGCGATTCTTTACCCGGTAGGCCGTTCTCGGCGCCATAGCTTCCATGACGTCATCGAAGTTATCCATATCGATATTGACGAACTTGCGATCGCGGACCTTGCCCTGCGCCTCCAGGGACTGGGCTGCGAAATCCCCAAGCACGCCGACAACGAATGGCAGCTCTTTGGCCTCGATCGCATCGCCAATTTCTACGTCATAAGTCAGCTGGACGCGCGGCGGACGAACTTTCTGCAGCCGCTTTTGAACACTCTCTTTTTTTGCCACATCCTTCTCCCAAATGATCACCAGGAACCATCACCCGTAGCGGGCAATCTGCAAACCGGCCGCCCGGAAGCTCTGGCCGGGGTTTTCGTCAAACGGTCACTTCAGCTGGCTGAAAGGATCTCCAGTTGCCGGAGGGGGTTTTTTGGATTCAGGCGCAGGCGCCACCGGGGTGCCCCGCCCCCGAGCTTTGGCACGCACCACCATTGCCGCCTCACGCTTCTTGCGTGCTTCCAGCTCCGCCGGCGGGACCAGCACATCCTCACCCAAAGTTTCGCGCATGACATTGGCCAAGCTTGTGGCATCCGAACGGGCATTTCCCTTCAGTTCGACATCGTTGCGCAGGTCGGACAAGGACTGGGCCGCGACCCTCAAGCCGGCTACCGCGCGAATGCTCTTGGCAGTACGGTCATCACCATCACGCTGCAAGACCTCCTCGGCGGAAACGATTGCCTGAGAATAATTGCCCGAATCGAACTGGATCTTTGCCATCCGCCCCCATGGCTCCTTGCGATCAGGGTTCTTCGTCGCCAGATCGGCAAGAAGCACGACAGCTTCCTCGTGGCTGCCGTGCTCCAGCAACTTGTCAACTTTTTGCCCCGACTCGCCCAGCGCCAGAACAAACTCTTCTTGTGTCATCACAAGCTTGTTCGATGAACATGCGCTGAGCACCACCATAAATCCAGCAAGAATGACCGAAGACAGCCGGCTACCTATCAACATGGGTTCTCCATCTATAACTGAAGCAAACGCGCAAATCCAAATTTAATGACAATGGCTTTACTGCGATGAAGGCAGCATAGTACATTACGCATTTGCCATAATGCAATACGTTGTCATATGTCCTTTAGGTATCTGGCAATTTTTTTGCTGACCGCCACTAGGCGACAACTAGCCAAATGACTCATTTCAAAGCATCCCCCCGAACGCTCTCAGGCCTCTTGGCCACCATTTCCCTTGGCGCCTTTCTGCTTTCCGGTTGCAGTTCGATGTCTGGAGCTCAGTTGGCCGGAACGGCAATCGGTTTGGTCCTTGAAGCCACAGGGGTCATCAAAAAAGACACTGGTGATCCAAACAAGCGAACGACCGACTTGTCGATCCGCGTTTTTGCTGGCGAGCAGTTGAACACTACGCGTGACGGTGAGTCGCTATCGCTGGTGATCAAGGTTTACGTGCTGCGCTCACCGGAACGACTTCGGTTGCTTACCTACCCCCAGATTGCAACAACCGAGAGTGAAAAGGAGGGCTTGGGCGAGGAACTCGTCGCTATGCGTGAGATCACCGTCATTCCGGGGAAGTCATACGACCTGATCGTAAAGGTCCCGGGCGAAGCAAGCACCATAGGCATCGTTGGCATGTTTCGCGCTCCCTATTCGTCACGCTGGAAACTGGCTTTTGATGCCAAGCGCTCCTTCGCGACGGGAATCATCGTCGGCGCCCATGCCTGCGCACTTAGCGCTAGTCAGGGCGCTCTTGCAACGGAAATCAGCCCGCGCTCAGCCCAGTCGCTGGTCGGCGTGCAATGCAACATCTGACAATGCAAAATCAATGAACACTGCAAAAATTCTATGGGGCGAAGGCCTTTTTCTTAGGCCACAGCATTTTCAGCAACAGGATGCTCATATGGAAGCCCTGGTCAGGCGCGCCATGCTGGCGGCCAACCCGTTTGCCTGGGGGATTCGCGACCTCGCAATTGACCTCGACTCACTGAAGAATGGGATTCTCAGGCTCACCAGGATCGATGCGGTGTTTTCCAATGGAGACAGTTTCATCGCGCCCGACGTTGACCAGTTGCCGCCACCGTTGGCACTGGACAGCGCCGTCGCCGAGGACGGCGCGCGTGACTTTTTCCTGGTCATGCACCATCTAAGTCTACATGGCGGCAATTGCGCGGAAAAACCTGCCGATTCCACGCAAACCCGCTACCTCGTAGTCGCCCGCGAAACGACGGACCTCTACACCGACTCCTCGGAAGCGGAGATATCCACTCTCAGCAAGCTTGCCCACCTGAAAGGAGCTGGAGAACCGCGCGATCAGTTTCTTTCCATTCCCATCGTGCGCGTTCGCCGTACGGCCAGCAACGGATTCGAACTCGATCCGGCCTTCATGCCCCCCTCGATCAATCTCCGCAGCACCCCGGGAATCTACATGCTGCTGCAGCGCCAGATTGATGCATTGTTGGCCAAGGTGGATGCACTCTACGGTTTTCATCGGGAACCTTCGAAGAACGTCATCGAATTCCGTTCCGGAGACATCGCCTCCTTCTGGCTACTCCATACCGCCAGTAGCGCATGTGCCGCATTGACGCACTTGCTGCGCAACCCAGAGACCTCCCCGGAGCGTCTTTTTCAGGAATTGTTGCGCCTGGCCGGCGGATTGATGACCTTCTCCAAGGGCCACACTCTGAACGAACTGCCGAGCTACGATCATGCGCAGCCCGGTTCATGTTTCAGCCGCATCGACCAGATTCTTCGCGAACTTGTGGATACGGTCATCTCGACGCGCTATTTCGCCATTGCGCTGAGCCAGCCCAAGCCGGCATTTCATGCAGGTCGGCTGGACTCGGACAAGATCGACGGCGAAACGGCGTTCTACTTGGCAATCACGGCCGCCCATCCGCAATCCGAGATCATCGAGTCAATTCCGTTGCGACTCAAGGTCGGTGCGCCGGACGATGTCGAAAAGCTGGTGCTTTCCGCCATGTCCGGCGTCCGCCTCAGCCATGCGGCGCAAGTACCCGCACCGATCCCGGTTCGCCCCGGCGCCTACTACTTCGCTCTGGATGCCCATGGCCCACTCTACGAACGAATGCTCAAGGCCCAGTCGGTAATGATCTATGCCCCGGAAAGCTATCGCGACCTCAAAATAGAAATGATCGCCATCACGCCATGAGCTACGCACCCAGTCTTGTCTCCATCGCCCCTCCCCTACTATCTGACGAAACTGTCGCGGGGCGCCCCACCCGAAATCTGGTCGATCTGCTGTATGACGGCTTCTACATGCTGATCCTCCTGCATCATCGCTGTGCTCCCAGAGATGCGGAAAGCTTTTCCGCGGACATCCAGAAATTTCTTGACCAGTTCGAGCGTACGGCAACAAAGCATCACTTCGGCAGCGAGGACATTTTCGACGCCAAGTACGCTTTTTGCGCAGCCGTCGACGAAGCCGTACTGACTTCGCAGATGAACATCAGGGAGGTCTGGGAACGGCGACCACTGCAACTCGTCTTGTTCGGCGACCAACTGGCCGGCGAGCACTTTTTCGACAAGCTCGAGTCGGCACGCCATGGCGGTGCCGGTCGCATCAATTCGCTGGAAGTATTTCACCTGTGCCTGCTCACCGGCTTCAAGGGCCGCTATCTGCTCGAAGGGCCGGAAAAACTGAAATACCTGACTGCCCAACTCGGTGAACAGATCGCCCATATCAAGGGGCGCGCCAGCCCCTTTGCGCCGCACTGGGCCGCACCGGACCGCATCACCAACGCGCTCAGGCGTGACATACCGTTCTGGGTCATTGCTTCCGTACTTGCCCTGTTCGGCCTGGTAGCCTACGTCGGCCTCGACTGGCACGCCAGCACCAGCGTTCAGGAAAGCATGGCGCACTTCCGCAACATCGTCCAGCTTGCCCCGCGCGCCCCAAGCCTGGCGATCACACTGCCCTGAAGATGGCCAGGACCGACTGCCCCTGGTCGGCAAGCGAATGGCTTCGCTGCCCCTGGAGTGCTCTTCAATACGCCCTTGCTTTGCCGAGGTTCACATGACGCAACTCGAATTTCTCCTACAGCCCCTGGCGACCAGCGCTGGCCGTTGTGGCACGGATCTGATCTTCTCCAGCGAGTTCGATGCCATTCGCGACGCCCGCCGTTTCGACGATCCGTCGCTGGCTCAGGGAGAATGGGTAACACAGGTCAAGGAAGCAGAATGGGACAGGGTGATTCGCAACTGCGAAGACATCCTGATCAACAAGTCGAAGGATCTGCGTGTCGCAGCCTGGCTGACGGAAGCGCGCGGCAAAACCGCCGGCCTGGCAGGACTTGGCGATGGCTACCAGCTACTCGTCGGATTATGCGAAACATTCTGGGAGGATATTCACCCGCAGATTGACGATGGCGAACTGGATCAGCGTATCGGCACACTCGACTGGCTCCTCAACCAAACGACGCAATTGATTCGCCAGACGCCACTGACCCTTTCCAGCAAGGGCAAGTTCTCCCTGATAGATCAGGAGTCCGCCCGCGCCAATGCGCGAAACATCGAACGCAATCCCGAGCTGGCAGTTGAATACCAAGCAAGTACCTCAGTCACGCTGGAATCCTTCGATGCCGCCATCAGGGATACGCCCCCCCGGCGCTTTACCGAATGCATGACTGCGGCAGAAACATTGAAGGCCGCATTGACTGCCTTGCAAGCACTACTGGAGCAGCAACTGGGAGAGCATGCTCCCGCGTTTGGCCCGGCCTTCGAGGCACTCGATGACGCGCTTCGCTTCATCCGGAAGCATGGCGGCGAGTCCACAAAGCCAAGCCGGGCAGAAATCCCCAGCGACTTGCCAGGCAGTCCGAATGCCGTATTGTCGGAGCCTCAACCGCTAGTGCTGCCCGGCGGTGCGCCGCAATCCCGCGCACAGGCGATCCGCCAACTGCAGGAAATCGCTGCATTTTTCCGCCGCAACGAACCGCACAGCCCGGTCGCCTACCTCGCCGACAAGGCCGCCCACTGGGCAAGCATGCCGCTGCACGAATGGCTCCGTACCGTAGTCAAGGATGATGCCGCCCTGTCTCGGATGGAAGAACTACTGGGTGTCGAGCAACTGCGGGCCGAAGCAGGCGAGAACTGAGGCGATCGACGGAGTGCCATCACAGCAATCAATTGACCAGCCTGAACTCGATGCGTCGATTCTTGGCTCGCCCCTCGGCCGTCTCATTCGCTGCTACCGGGTGATCGGGCCCTGAACCCAGAGCATTCAGAGTCTCACTCGGCACACCGCGCTCGATCAGGTAATTGCGTACCGTACCGGCCCGCGCCAGGCTAAGCCCGATATTGGCCAGGCGGTTGCCGCTGCTGTCGGTATGCCCGATAACCTGAAGACGCGGCGTACCAATCTGCTTGATGGCGACAAGCATCTCGTCCAGGATAGCTCGGCCGTGGAGCGTCAGCGTGGCGGAACCGCTTTCAAACTCGACCACACGATTCGACAGCGTGTCGTCGAGCAGGCTCTGCCCCCCTCCCGCTGCCACGACAAGCGCATTATCGATGCTATAGGTCGGATTCAGAGCCGTCGCCATGTCGCTGACCACTTGCTGGCGCAGCGCCTCGTTGGGGACATTGCCGCGAATGGCTACCTGGGTGCCATTGATATTCAGCTGTCCTTTACGCACTTGCTTGAGGTTCGGTCCCAGCAGCTTGGTCATGTTCTCTGTCCAGTTGGGTGGCGGGACGACACCGCCCACCTCCAGCCGGTCAATCACATTCGCCGCACCGTAGAGCTCCCGCAACTTGCCAAGTACCGCGGCACGTGCAGACTCGTCGGGCACCGTGCCGGCAATGGTGACCTTCCCTGCCTCGACCTTGCCGACCTCTGGCTGATTCTGCTCAGCGGCACGGGCACCGGCCAGCGCCAACAGCAGCATCGAACTGATCGCGAGCGTACGTAGTTTCATATTCATTCCCCCAAAAAGACTTCGCGGAAGGTGCTGATCGCCAACTCGAGGCTGATCGCCGGCTGGGCGAGATATGCCGACAGTTTGGCAATGCCGTAATCACTGGAGATTGCGGACTGTTCGTCGACCCATTCCGGATCGATCAAGGCGATGCTACGACCGCTTGTTGCTTCCGGTGCCATGGCCTCGAGCAGCGTTGCCGACGCCGCCCCGTTAAAGCCGAGCACCAGGCGCGGCATCTCGGCAGTGCGCTCGATGATGACCTGCATCTCGACAGTAGTGCGGCGCAGGAAGGCGGAGACGAGATAGAGCCACAGCCCGGCCACCAGATTGCGATGACGCTCATCCGTCGGCAACGGCAGAACGAGATCCTTCTCGATGCTCGGTGTGCCCTGACCAAGAACCGGACGCATCAGGATGCCAATGGCCAGGATGATGCGCCTGATTGGCTCGCTACTCGCCAGCGCCAGCATGTCGGCCAGCGCATCCAGTGTGGTGCGGCGGACGAAATTGCCGAGGGGATCGGCCTCGATGGCTGTCGCAAAATCGCTCGCGCAATTCAATGCGTCTAGTTCCTCGAACAATTGCCCGACATCGGCGCCGCCAACTCCTGCTTCCGATATCCGGGCCAAAGCGGCAAACGAGTGGCCAAGGCCAACCGGTGCACAGCGAAACATCAACGAATCTTCGCGTTCGACAGTTGCGGCAGTAATAAACGGAAAGCGTCGCCCGGAAGCATCTCCGCTCGGACGCAGGTGGCCGACCACGGACAAGCGGCTGCGCGCGCCAACGAAAGCAAAATCGAAGGCCCCGGCTGTGTCATAGGCCATTTTCCAACGGGAATCTTCCGAAAGCAGTTCCATCGCCCGCGATGCCCAGCGGTCAAGTACGCTGATCAGCTGGTGCTGACCGGCGCCCTTGACGAAGTCGCCGCGCGATGGAATTTTGCCAAAGCAGGTGGCTGGCGAATAAATCCCGTTGCTCATTGCGCCCCCCCGGCCTGGGCAAGCGCCTCCCCGCTAGTGGCCTGCGGCGCCACCACGCCCGTCATGAGCGCCGACGAGCCGCCCGCGTCAACGACGACTCTCGGCAAAGCCAGACCTGCCATGCCACGCCCCCCTGCTCCCTCGTCATTCTGGCCGGAAGCTTGGGCTTGCACGCTGCTCAACAGGCGGAGATCGGTACTGATGCTCAAACCGTCGCCGTTCCAGGACAAACGGAATGTCCCATCGTTCTGGCGCGAGCGCTCTGCCGCATTGATCATTTTTTCAAGACCGAAGCGCCCCGGGAAATTGACCACTTCGATGACTCTCCCCTCAAAAGTCGTTGCGACAATTCTGGCGCCAGGGCTTCCAGCTGGATTTGGCCAGACGAAGTTGGCCCATTGCGCCGCGCCATTTCGATAAGCCAGCTTCTGACCATCGATCTCAATGACATAGCCGGTCGTTCCCGGTGCCGCTTGCGGACGCAACATGAACACGGTTTGCGCCTCCCCACCGGCGGAACTGCCGCGATCTGCCGCCGCCCCACCTTCCAGCGGAGAGACCCAACGGGCGAAGTCATTCATGAATTCCGCATGCAGGGTCAGGCCTATATCCCCCCAGGTACGCGGCGTGATCGTGTTGCCGCGGCGAACCACCAAGGCTCCCATCGAGGCTTCGACGAATTTGGCTATCGCCCCTTCCGGACCGAATACCTGGGCGATCTCGACTGGCGAAGCCTCGATGTTCGAAGCCGGCGAGAACGGATACTTGATCGCCAGTTTGCGGCTGAAGGGCTCGTAAACCTGCGCCTCCCAGGTCTTGTTCAAATCCTCCGCCGCCGGCCGGACGATCGCTGCATAGGACTGCAGCAGCGGCCGCAGCAACAGCGGACGCAGCACCGCCCGCTGGTTGTCCGGCATGCCGGTAAGCATCTGTTCGTCGACAAAGCGCAGGGTTTCCGCCAATTCTGAATTTCCGCCATCAATCGTCTCGCGCATCAGCATCAATGCCCCTTGCCCGGGATCGCCCTGATTCTTCAGGTTGTTGAGGCGCGTTCGTACCTTGGACAATTGTTTGAGATAGGTTTCCAGCATCGGATCACTCTTGTCGCGCGGCATCACCAAACGGGCAAAACCGGCAAACTCCCTGCCGATCGGCCCCATCGGCACTTCCGTGTTGCGGGCCGAGACATTGACGTCGACCTGAACACGGCTCGGCGACATCTGCAGGACCGATCGCTTGAACCACTCGATGAACCCCTGCTGCGCCCGCGCCAGGCCAACGTTGGCAAGAGCCGGGTTATCCCAGGCCGTCTGGTCGAAAATACTCTTGACCAGCGTACCGAGCGGCGAATTCTGCGTATCGCCAAGCCGGTTCATGGCCTCTACGGCTTCGGGGAAGGTAGCAAATGACGCGACGCTGACTCCCTGAACGAAATTTTTCCACTCCTCGGCGTAATCCCGCTTGTACATGGCGATCAGGGATTTCTGGATCTGTTCGGGACTACCTTCCAGCGTCAGGTCGTCCTGGGTCGAGGTCCGCAAGACCCAGTCGGTATTTTTCTGCTCACTGGTCGCTGCCTCCTTGATCGCCGCCTGGACATACTCGCGCCACGCCTCGACGGTAAATGCGCCCGAAACGACATGGCTGCCCGCGACCAGCGCGGCATTGTCCGGGCCGACGATACTGGCCACGGTAAGGGGGGCAAAGCGGGTCGAAGCACGCGCCTTGATCTCACCATAAACGCGCTCGGCAGCCGGCATGCCACGGACAACCCGGCGCAATTTGTCACGGACATCGTCGACCAGTACCAGATTGGTCTCGATCGTTGGCCAGTCCGGTCGAGCCGCCTGTTCGAGATGAAACGACAGGATCCGACCGGCCGAGCGGATCATCTGCTCGCGCGACATCGTGCCGCGGTTGGCTTCCAGCCAGCCACGCCAGAAGCGCGTGATCTGGTCGGACAGATGGCCGACGTCAACATGCTCGCGATCAGCCAGCATCAAATAGGTTTTCAGCGCGTTGTAGCCATCCTCGACATGCGACGGCACGGCATCCTTGTAGGTACGGACAGCGACTTTCCTCAAGTTCTCCGCTTCGCCGCCGGCTGCTTCGGGCTTGAGGCGCTCGCCATTGGCATTGACCTCCATGAGGAAGCTCTCCAAGCCTTCCTGGACCGGCACAAGCATGATATTGGCAACCCCGGAAAAATACTCCTCGCGCAACCGATTGGCCATGCGCTCGCCCTGATAGAGGCCAAGACCGATCGACAGCGGGTGATCGGCGTTGAAGCGATCGAGTTGCGCCAGGCGATCCTGAATGATCTCCAGAGCTTCCAGGCGCGATTGCAAGTCGATGCGCCCTTCCTGAATCTTTACTGCCTTGGCGATATCTTGCGCAACGTTATGCAGCAGGCTGCGGTTATTCAGATACGACCAGCTCCAGCCACCAAGGGCCAAGCCTAGTCCGCACAGGGCACCGAGAACGGCAAATTGGCGCAGCCTGGCCTTGGCCCGCGTCGTATGCTGGCGGACCAGATTGCGATCGGGAAAAATAATCTTGGAAAACAAGTCCTTGAGGAAGTAACCATGACTCAGCGCAGTGCGCACCGGCACCGCTCCAGCTCCCGCCAGCGAAAATTTCTTCAGGATGCGCTCGTTGGAGATCGGCTTGATGTCCGCCCCCTGGATCGCGGAAGTGATGTAAAAACCGCGGAATACCGGCTTGAACTGGAATGGATTCTCCTCAAACAGGGTAGCGATGAAGGCTTGCAACGCCGGCTTGATGGCAGCGAATTCCGAGGGAAAGGTAAGCAGGCCGGGCAGCGCGTTGTCCCCCTGCACACGCGACAACTGAGCCACGCTCATCGCTCTCAGCCCCTCATAAAGCTCGTCGAAATGCCGCTCGAACAGGCTGATCAGTTCATTGCCGCTGGCCTGCTCATAAGGAATGGTAGCCCCCCAAACACGATCCCTCTCGTTCCAGTCGAGGTCGAGGAAAAAATCATGGAAGCCCGGGATCAGGTCAACTTTGGTAAACAGAACGTAGACCGGTGCATAAACTTCAAGCTTTTCCGTCAGTTCCTGCACCCGCTGACGCAGATTCTTGGCCAGGCTGATGGCGAAACCGGGCGAATTGCCCATCAATTCGCCGATACTGACCGTAACGATGATGCCGTTGATCGGTGCCCGCGAACGGTGCTTCTTTAGCAATCCCAGAAAACCGAGCCATTCCTCGCGATCCTCCTCGTGGACCGAATAACGCCCGGCGGTATCAAGCAGAATCCCCTCAGTGGTAAAGAACCAGTCGCAATTACGGGTTCCGCCGATTCCCTTGATGATGGCATTGCCACCGTCGTCAAAGGGAAACTTGAGGCCGGAATTGACGATGGCCGTACTCTTGCCGGCCGCAGGATTGCCGATCGTGATGTACCAGGGCAACTCATACAGCGCCTCCGAACCGGACATCTGGCCCAGTTTGGACGTTTTGATCGTCTTCACCGCCGCATGCATCCGCTGCTTGAGCGTTTCGATCTCGGCTGCCCCGGCAACGCCTGCCCGCTTTTGCGCAGCGTCGCCCTGCTGCTCGAGCATCGAGCCGATGGCCTCCCCCGCCTGACGGGCACGCTGGCGGCGAACCAGCCAGACAACCGCCCAGGCAAGCAAAATGGCGGTGCTGGCGATAACCGCCCAGAGCATCGCCACCTTGAGCGTCTTGGCGCCAAGGAAGAAAAATGCCGTCACGGCAACGATGCCGATAAAGGACAGGAAACGGGAGTCAGTCAGTAGGGAACGGATTCTGGACATTGCGCTGGCGGGTTCCATCAAATGCTGCAGGGTTCGGGATCGACAGGCGGGCTGCACGGCATGGCAAGAAGCACCGCCCGCTCCCGATCGTGCTGATTGCTTAAACAGAGGACCGGTGCGTCGACGGCAAGCACCTTTTCACGTGCACAGGCCAGCGCAATCAGGCTGCCGACCGGTGCCAGCGCGCCATTGACCGTCCCGGTGGGCAAACAGTCCTCGATCGGGTCGAAATGCGGAAAAGTCGCCCCAAGGCCCTCTAGCATTTCCGTGAGATGCCTAGCACGATGATCCACATCGGAAACTGCCGCCATTACCTTGGAAGCCGCGATTCCGCGGATGTCGAGCAAACCGGTGACGAGTTGCTCGATCAACGATCCGCCGATCCGACCAGCGGCATGTACCGATTTGTCGCGGATCCCGAGGCTGACTCGGCTGATGATCGCGCTGTCGGTCGCATCGAGCCGTTCGCGCGTTTTCTCCGTTGCCAGCAGAAGCACTGCCGCCCCCTCACCTGGAATCAGCCGGTCCTGGTGGCGGGCGGTAAACAGAATGTTTCCCGCCTCCCACGACTCAATGCTCTGCGGATCGACGGCAGACGCCGCGGCAGCCAGCATGATCAGATCGTTATCAGCGGGGTTTCTATTGGCCTCGAGAATCACCTCATCCAGCTGTCGCATAGCCTCGGCATCGCTGACGGCCGGAATCAAGGAAATATCGAGATCGGCCTCAGCCACCGGCGCCCAGTCCCGCGTACGAAGCCAGGCCCGCAATTCAGGAAAATTGGCGCGCTCCCAGCCAGCGGGGATTAGCCAAATCACTTGCAGGCCAATTCGTCCGGGATGTCGTTCAAGCAGCGTCGCAATGCTCGCACAGGCCTGTTCCAGGACAGCATCGAGCAATGCCAGAGCCCGAAGCACATCCGATTGCTCGACGAACCGGGTCAGACCAACGTGGTTTTCAAGTACCTCGTCCATCATGGCCGCGAGGTCCAGTTCGCCGACTTGCGCTGCGAAAACCGGAAATCCATCGCGATCGACCAGCCGGGAATTGGGCTCCGGCCGCTTGCCGGAAGCGATCGCCGCCAAAATCTCGTCGGCCGACTTACCGCCCGCTGAGGTCACAAAGGCGTCGATCAAGTGCAGGGCAAAACGGCGTTCAGCCGCCGCCGTCTTGGCATGACGCCCGGCCAGCGGATCATCGTCAACATGCAGGGTGCTTGTCACTGGTACCCCCTTCGGATCATTGGCGAGATGCTCGATAAACCCGCGCAACAACCAATAGCCGCCGATCAGGGCCAGCGGCAAGGCACCAAGATAGAGGATCAGTTCAAGTCGCTCGGGTTGATGATCATTGGACTGCCACCAAGCGAGGACCAGGGCCCAGACGATCGCCACTGTCAGCAGGCTGCCGCCAAGCACTTTAAAAACCGTCGATTGCATCAACACCCCCGGCCAACTCAGTCCGTTGTCATTGACTGACTGGCGATCAATGCGGCCCCGCACGCCGTCAGATCACCATGTCTGGCTGCGGGCCGGCCGTCGATCAATGCCGTCGGATCGCCAGTTGCGATCGTCGTTACGCTACCGTGGCCCTTCTTTGGACAGGTCACCCGGTCACCGACTCGGGCAATACCCTTACCGTTACAGTCGCTCGATTCCGAAGCCGAAATAACGACACCACCGTGACTCGTCTTGTCACCCAATAATATGAAAGGTCTGCTCATCGATTATTCCAATGAATTCACGTAGGACCACCAGCCAAAGTCCCGCTGCCAACAGTGCCGAGAATCCCCGGGCGGCGAAGCTCGACATGCCCGTAGTCCTGCATCCGCCAATTCCCTCCCCAGCTCAGACCAAGTTGTTCAGCCACCTCGCCATAGAGTTCATAACCGCGCATCACCCGAGGGTCGCGCTCAGATATGGCGATCCTGCCATCAAGCAGGAAAGCGGCATCGGCAGCCAGGCCGTATTGGTGATAGCTCATATTCGCCGCCGCCTGGGTCACCTGCCGTCCTTGGGCGAACAACTGCTCCTGCCGTTGCGAGCTCCGATAGCCCTCAACCAGAACCATCTCGTAGCCATGCCGCTCCTTCATGATTCGGAAGACGACAAGCAAACGCTGGGTAAATTCCGGATCCAGCAAGCTCCAGTCGCGACTGGCACTACCAATGTCCGGTCTCACCATTTCCACTTCGCGGGTGCTAAACACTTCCGGCGGCAAGGGCACGGGCGGTACCAGTTGCTCACCCTCAAGCAATTGCGTGACCTGCCGACCGCCTGCCCCATTGAGCTCGGCAAAATCGAACAGCGCTGGTCCGCGAGCCCCCAGAGCGACCAATGAAGGAGCCACGACAAGCGTCATAGCGGCAATTGCTCTGAACCGATGTTGTGCAACCCAGTTGCACGCGCCCCCCATCCCTAGGGAAGCGACGCCGCAAGATCTGAAGAACCAGCCCAAAAATGTCTGCGTCAAACGGAACATCGGCGTGACTAGTACATCCAAGACCCGCCAAAGGGCGGAGCTCGCCCGCACACGACGATCTGGAAAAACAACCATCACGACAGCAAGCGCAACCAGAACAAAATACGCAAATACGGTTGCCTGAATCACGCCAACGCCTTCACAAATAACTGTGTATTGTCAATATCGTCGATATGCCAGATTTGGCTAATCAACGATCCGAAGTATGCAATCATAATACAACCGCATACCCAAACGGAATTACACAAGTCATATTACAATCAAATATCGCGTCATCGACATAGCCGGCAGCAGAGTGCCACCGGCTTCTCCGTAGATAAACAGAGTCTATAAGCATGAGCATCCTGAGCGACCTCGACCCCAAGAATGCCCGCCTTCCATCCGCGGCCGAGAACCACAACATGGCTTGGCTGGTTGCTGTATTGCTGCTATTGGGAGGCACCACCTGGCTTTACTTCGGTGGGCCATTCAAATTGGCGCGAACACCTTCACTCGCGGAACCAACGGCAACCGCATCACTGCGCCCCCTCAGCGACAGCGCCGAACCTGTTCAAGCGTCTGTAACCCCACCAGGGTTTTCCGCCTCTGGCTACACCAAGCCAGGGCCGGCCTCAATTCAGTCCGCTGAGACGCCCGCCTCTGTTGCCCGACGCACTCCATCAGTCCCAGAAAATGCCTTCCAGGTGCCACTGAAGGAAACGGCGAAAACAGTGCGCGCCAAGGCTCCAGGCTCACCCGGAGCGCCGGCAGCATCAATAGTCACTTCCCCTGCGCCTCAGAGCAAGAAGCACTCGACCAAACACGCATCGGCCAAGGCTGGCACTCTCAGGAAAACCAGAAACACCAGGAACGCTAGTACTCAGCAACCGGCCACAGGTGCGGCCATGGCTTCGGAACGTGACATTGAGATTATTTCGGCGATCGTCAGGTAAAGCGATTGGTCAATTTGCTCGCTCGCAAGCTTGACGCCGGGACGACGGGGCTCTGCTCCTGTGGAGCGAATGCCACTTTGCATGAAGCGGTGGCACAAATGAAAATGGGCGCCTCTTTGAAAGAAGTGCCCATGTTCATTTCTAATTGGCGCGCCCGGAGCGATTCGAACGCCCGACCCTCTGGTTCGTAGCCAGATACTCTATCCAACTGAGCTACGGGCGCGCTATCAGAGCCGCGCATTATACGGGGGTGCCTGTAGAATGCAAGCGTTTCCCCGGAAAAACCTCGATGCAGCTTCGTTCCATCCACTTGCCGAAGTTTCCCGAATGCTGGGAAAGCTGTGGCTCCTGTGCCGCCGGCAATGTCTTCATTCTTGAACTGCTGGTTCAGCCTGGTGCTATCGTCGATCGCGACGAGACGATATTGACGCTGGAAACCGGCAAAGTGGCACTCGACATCCCCTCACCATGGGCGGGAAGAATTGTGGAAATCCACGTCATAGAGGGCGATACAGTCGGTGAGGGAGCGCTGCTGGCAACGCTGGAAGAAGCCTGACCAGTGCCTTTGCCAGTGCCACGAAAGCGCCCCCCGGTATTACTTTGGGACGCCAATCTCCATTGCGTTGCGTACTTCTCTGACCCCGTTGACGCTGCTGGCCAGTTCCATAGCGCGACGTAAAGAAGGCTCGTCTGGCACATTACCGCTGACGGTCACCACGGCATTGTCCGTCTGGATGCGAAACTGCGAGCCGGCGAGCCCGACATCGGTGCGCAGCAAGGTTTCCACCCGGTCATGCAACCCGGTATCGAGCGTATGCCCGGCTACGCCAAGTGCGGCAATAGCCCGCGGACTATCGGTGGCCGATGCTCTGATGCCGAGACTGCCGAACATCACGACAAGCACCAGGAAAATTACGGGAAGATTGCGAGAGATCATGATGGGCACTCCTGTGGTTCCTGACATCCACAGAACAGCAATACCCATGCCATAAATCATTAAACAACAATATCAACAACTTGACGTCAATCACCGGTGACAAAGTCAGGAAATCCGTCGCTCACCAGCGACATAAAATGCCTAACGCATCAGACTGAAAGCACCACTATTACCTGTTCTCAGCGCTCCCCCGTGGAACTTCCGTCAGTACGGAACATGGCCGGCGTCAGGTCGTGTTTCTGCAACAGCCGGTAGAACTCAGTGCGATTGCGATCAGCTATCCGGGCTGCATCGGCAACGTTGCCATCGGTCAATTTGAGCAACTGGACCAGGTAGTTACGCTCGAAACGCTGCTTGGCCTCGGCATAGTTCAGGGCCTCCATGGTCGGGACGCGCAGGGCGCGCTGGACCAGAGAGGCCGGTATCAGCGGCGTCGATGTCAGGGCACAGGTCTGTTCGACAACGTTATAAAGCTGCCGGACATTCCCTGGCCAGGCCGCGCTAGCCAGCGCCTCCAGCGCTTCCGGCGCAAAGCCGGTGATTGGTTTACCGTATTTGGCGGCGACTAGCTGGACGAAATGGGCTGCCAGCATCGGGACATCTTCGCGCCGCTCATCCAGTGGTGGCAGGGTCAGCGACACGACATCAAGTCGGTAATAGAGATCCTCGCGGAACTGCCCCTGCGCCATGGCGGCGTCCAGATCACGATGGGTAGCCGAAAGCAGGCGGACATCGACCGGTTCGGCACGGGTCGCACCAACCGGCCGCACAACACGTTCCTGCAGCACGCGCAGCAGTTTGACCTGTAGCGACAAGGGCATGTCGCCGATTTCGTCGAGGAACAGCGTTCCCCGATTGGCCGCCTGAACCAGGCCGACACGGCTGGCTGCGGCACCGGTAAAGGCGCCCTTTACATGACCGAACAGTTCGGACTCCAGCAGTTGCTCGGGAATAGCGCCGCAGTTGATGGCCACGAAGGGGCCGCGGGCGCGCGGGCTGGCTCGGTGGATGGCCCTTGCCAGAACTTCCTTGCCGGTACCGCTTTCACCGCGGATCAGGATGCTGGCATCGGAATTGGCCACCATACGGGCCTCGGCCATTAGTTCGGCCATACGGCTGCTACAAAAGACAATGCCCTCAAGCCAGTCTCCCGAGTCGCCGCCATCGGCGGTGACCAGAGGATCGGGCGGCAATCCTGGCGCCGACAGATTGAGTGCCTGGTCGATCTTGGCGAGTAGTGTCTGACTGTCGAAGGGCTTGGTCAGGTAGCCGAAAACGCCACTGGAAGTCGCCGCCACCGCATCGGGAATCGTGCCATGGGCGGTCAGCAGGATAACCGGCAGGCTCGGTCGCGTGGCGCGAATTTCCTCGAACAGCGACAAACCATCCCGCCCCGGCAGCCGGACGTCGCTGACCACTACGCGCGGCGCTTCGACGGCAATCCTGGCCAACGCCTCTTCGGCCGAGCTGACGGCCGAAATCCGGAAACCACGTGCCCGCAGACGAATGGACAGCAGACGCAGAATATCCTCATCATCATCAACGACAAGGATATGGGCACCAGACGTAGCGGCCGCCGTCATTGCTTGCCTCCTTTGCCGGAACGCGGCGGCGGTGTCAGGGTGCGCTCGATATCGGCCAGACCATCGAGCTTCTCCTGCAGCTCCTGGGCCTTGCGCTGAGCCTCCTTCAGCAGCGTGTTCTGGCGTTCCGACTGCGCTTCCAGACGCAGCCGTTCGTTATAGTGGTCTGCCAGCATGCGTGCCACCGGCTGTAAGTCAACGGCTCCCGGTTCGCTCGACTTGAGAATGCCCTCGATCAAGGCCAGCGCCTTTGCAGTTTCCTGTGCTCCACGCGGATGCCCGATCACCATCGCCTGGCGGATCTGGGTATTCGGACTCGCCGCCAGCGCGGCAAGCGCATTGCGTTCTTTCGCCAGATCGGCGGCGCCAAGGCGGCCGATCATCTGATAGTAGGCGAGAACCGGCAACGGACCCGGCGCGTCGTAACGATCGCTGCGCACCACGGGTGGTACCAACGCGCAGCCGGCCAGAACGACGGAGCACAACACGAACCACAAAATTGAACGCCAGCCGCCAGCGGCCAGCGTTCCCGGACAATCAAATTTCATCGGGAACTTCCACATAAAAATGAGCACCGCGCTCAACCGGCAGCAGCGCAACGGCACCACCCATGGCCCGTACCAGTTCGCGCACGATGGATAAGCCAACGCCGCTCCCCTGGCGCGGTGCCGGCGCTTCACGCTGGCCCTGAACAAAAGGATCGAAAATCCGCTGACGGTCTTCGGGAGCAACGCCGGGACCCTGATCGACACATTCGAAGCGTAACAGGTCTTCGTGACGTGACAGCAGCAAGCGGACTTCGCCTCCGTCGGGGCTGAAGTCGATGGCATTGGACAACAGGTTGTCGAGCACAACCGATAGCTTCTCGGTATCGACCGTCGCATTGCCCACGCCTGGATCATCAACAATGACACGAACCTGTCGGGCCTGGGCCTTTCTCGCCTCGAAAGCGGCGGCATTCAGGCTAAGCAGGCTCTCGATCTGTCGCTGCAAGCTGGCAACGTTGTGCTGCAGAATGTCGACCACCTCGCGCTGGCCCTCCTCAAGCTGCCCCGGCACTTCTTCGCGAAGTAGCGCGACACCTTCCTTCAGCGCGGTCAAGGGCGTTTTCAGTTCGTGCGAAACATGGCGCAGCGCCCGTTCGCGATCAGCTTCCAGTTCAGCGAGGCGTAGCCGCAGCCAATCCAGGCGCCGACCGATCTGTCGCAGGTCAGCTGGCCCACCCACCACCACAGCATCATGAAACCGGCTGGCGCCGAGGCGGCCAATCGCCTGCTCCAGTTGCCTCACCGGACGCACCAGCCACCAACCCATGGCCAATGCCACCAGCAATGCGCCCCCCAAAGCCAAGAGGATTTGCCCACCGAGTTGCAGCCGGTTGGCTTCCAACTCGTCAAGCAAGCGGCTGTTCTGCGTTTCGATCCAGCGTTGTCCGGCCTGCTTCAACAGAACGTTAAGTTCGACCAGGCGCCCCAGGAACGGGGTCAGCTCGGCCTTATCGATACGCTTCTCCAAGCCACTGCGCAATGCTCCAGCAACCATTCGCCAGCCACCGAGCAGCGGCGACAGTGGCTCCGCCGCCAGCGCATCGAGACGATCGACCAGCGCCAGCGACTGGGCGAGATGTTCGTCGAAACGCTGGCGAAACATCGGATCGTCCAGCACCAAGTATTGCCGGGCGCTACGCTCGATATCGACACTGCGTTCGGCCAACTCCTGAATGGCAGCCGTCAGCTGGATCGCCTGTTCGCTACTTCGCCGGCTTTGCTCGACCAGGCTTTCGACCAGCATCCAGCTGCGCAAGGCCACACCACCGAGCAACAGCACGATGATGGCAAAGCCGAGCAGCATGCCCTGGCGAAAGGAAACTCGGATCATCCGCGGCGCAATGAACAAAACCTCAGTTTAGCCGCTCTCGCCAAATTCAGCAGCATTACGCAAATTTCGCAATACGCTAAACAGCACAAACCACAATCGAATAATCAACAACTTACAACAATGTCGCCAAACTGCGACAGGGAAATGCCTTCTCTCACAGCGTCATCGGGAAATACTCAAAAAAGTGTCGCCGCCCAGCGACGCACGCTCATAAATATCTAATGCTGTAGGTTAAATAAATTTACCTATACATTGATTTATTGTGACTTTTCCAAAGTGGCACGCTTATCGCATCCTGCCTGAGCGTTGCTTGCAGTTTCCCATCACCCCACTTAGAAGGAATGCCATGTTTAGCAAACCGATCCTGACCAATCGCAATGACGTCATCACCCGCAAGGACGTCAAGTCCGTACTCGGCAGCCCAGCGGTTGCCGACATCGCCAGCGAAAATACCGCACGAACTCCCACCTCGCCCCCGGTGGCAGAAGCCACAAAAAGCGAATTGCCGCCCCCCGTTGCCACGGAAAATCTGCTCGGCGCCCGGCTGATCGTCGGCCCCGACGTCAAACTGAAGGGGGCCGAGATTCTGGATTGCGACACCCTGGTTGTCGAGGGGCGCGTCGAGGCAACGATGGACAGCCGGGTCATCCGGATTGCCGACCAGGGGTCCTTTGCCGGCAAGGTCAGCATCGACATTGCCGAAATTCACGGCATCTTCGAAGGCGAACTGACCGCCCGCTCGCAATTGATCATCCACGCCACCGGCAAGGTCAGCGGCAAGATCCGCTATGGCAAGCTGGTCATTGACGAAGGCGGCGAACTTTGCGGCGACATCAACTCGCTGTCCGCCGACAATCGCCCCACCCTCCGCCCGGCAACCGAATTGATCCCCACCCTCAACGCAATTGCCGGTTGAAACCAGCGCTCGCATAACATAGTATCCGCGCCATGCACAGTGCATTCCTTCACACCACAGGCGAATCTCATCCGATCGCCCTGCACCCGCCCCGCCAGCCTATTTTCAGTTCATCAGGTCTGGTCATCAGGTGCGTCGGCAATCTTCACGAACAGCGTGAGACCAATCGCCTGGTTCGCCGGATGTACGCATGGCGCGGCTATCGCCCCAGCAACCAGGCGCCGGAGGATCTGGCTTGCAAGCGTGTCACGCTCGCTGCCTGGCAGGACCATGAACTGGCGGCAACGCTGACCTTGAACCTTGACGACCAGACCGGCCTCCTCAGCGAAACGCTGTATCCCGAGGAAATTTCCGCCCTTCGACTCAACCAGGGGCGCCTTTGCGAATACTCGCGACTGGCGATCGATCCGGCATTCAGTTCTCCGGCGCTGCTCGAATCCTTCTTCCGCTCCGCCTACAATTTTGCCCGTTCGCAATTGGCTTGCAGTGACGCGGTCGTCGAGGTCAATCCGCGACACGCCCGCTACTACGAACGAGAACTCGGCTTCACCCGGCTCGGACCACGCAAGGTGTGTCCGCGCGTCGATGCGCCAGCCATGCTGCTGCATCGTGACTTGCGACACCCGCTGGCGGACGAAGTCGAAGTCGCCTGACCGTCACCCGATCATTCCGGTCGGGAACACGGCAAAGAAAGCAACGATGTCCGGAAACGGGCTTCTTGGGTAAACTGGCCGGCTTTTAACGCCTCCGGACGGACCCATGGCTCAATACGTAATGTCGATGCTGCGCGTCAGCAAGATCGTGCCGCCCAAGCGGCAGATCATCAAGGATATTTCCCTCTCCTTCTTCCCCGGTGCCAAGATCGGCCTGCTCGGTCTGAACGGTGCCGGCAAATCGACCGTGCTCAAGATCATGGCCGGCGTGGACAAGGAATACGACGGCGAAGTGCAGCACCTGGCCGGCGTCTCGATCGGCTACCTGCCGCAGGAACCGCAGCTCGACGCCGCCAAGACCGTGCGCGAGGAAGTCGAATCGGCGCTCGGCGAAGTCATGCAGGCGCAGGCCAAGCTGGACGAGGTCTATGCCGCCTACGCCGACCCGGAAGCCGATTTCGACAAGCTGGCCGAGGAACAGGCGCGCCTGGAGGCGATCATCGCCACCGCCGGCTCCGACACCGAAGCGCAGATGGAACTGGCCGCCGACGCGCTGCGCCTGCCGCCCTGGGAGGCCACCATCGGCACCCTGTCCGGCGGTGAAAAGCGCCGCGTCGCGCTGTGCAAGCTGTTGCTGGCCAAGCCGGACATGCTACTGCTCGACGAGCCGACCAACCACCTCGACGCCGAATCCGTCGAATGGCTGGAGCAGTTCCTCGTCCGCTTCCCCGGCACCGTCGTCGCCGTCACCCACGACCGTTACTTCCTCGACAACGCCGCCGAATGGATTCTCGAACTCGACCGCGGCCACGGCATCCCCTGGAAGGGCAACTATTCGTCCTGGCTGGAGCAGAAGGAGGCCCGCCTGGAGACCGAGTCGAAGCAGATCGACGCCCACATGAAGGCGATGAAGCAGGAGCTGGAATGGGTGCGTTCCAACCCCAAGGCCCGCCAGGCCAAGTCCAAGGCCCGCCTGTCACGTTTCGAGGAGTTGTCCAGCCAGGAGTACCAGAAGCGCAACGAGACGCAGGAAATCTTCATTCCGGTCGGCGAGCGCCTGGGCGACAAGGTCATCGAGTTCAATGGCGTCAGCAAGTCGTTCGGCGACAAGCTGCTGATGGACAACCTGTCCTTCAATATCCCGGCCGGTGCCATCGTCGGCATCATCGGCCCGAACGGGGCCGGTAAATCGACGCTGTTCAAGATGATCACCGGCCAGCAACAACCGGACTCGGGCGACGTCGTCATCGGCCCAACAGTAAAAATGGCCTATGTCGACCAGTCGCGCGACTGCCTCGATGGCTCGAAGACGGTGTTCGACGAACTGGCCCAAGGCAGCGACATTCTGCAGATCGGCAAATTTGAGATGCCGTCGCGCGCCTACATCGGCCGCTTCAACTTCAAGGGTGGAGATCAGGGCAAGCTGGTCGGCAACCTGTCCGGCGGCGAGCGCGGCCGCCTGCATCTGGCCAAGACGCTGATGACCGGTGGCAATGTCCTGCTGCTCGACGAACCGTCCAACGACCTCGACGTCGAAACGCTGCGGGCGCTGGAAGACGCACTGCTCGAATTCGCCGGCTGCGCGCTGGTCATCTCGCACGACCGCTGGTTCCTCGACCGCATCTGTACCCACATCCTGGCCGCCGAAGGCGAGTCGCAGTGGAACTTCTTTGCCGGCAACTACCAGGAATACGAAGAGGACAAGCGCAAGCGCCTGGGTGAGGAAGGCGCCAAGCCGAAGCGGATTCGCTACAAGCCGATCACCCGCTGATCGCCTGGCTCATTCCCGTGGCAGCGGGAATGAATGCAAAACGGGCGCCGTTGCGGCGCCCGTTCGTTTTTTGCCCTTCGCCCTTGCGAAAGGCGGTAAAACCGGTGATTAGTGCTTCAAGTTGGCGGAGAATACTGCCCGGCTCTTTTCGGAAAAGGCGAATTCGTTGAATGCCCGTTCGATTTCGGCTTCGTTGCGACCATCCGAGCGGTCTTCGAAGCAGATGCCGATGAGCTTGCCGTTGGCGGCCAGAGTCTGGAAGGCGTAGCGCCAGCGCTGGGCTTCGGCCAGGCGTTCACGCAGTTCAGTCTCGTTGGAAATTGCAATGCCAGCCTTTTTCAGGGAATCCAGAAACTGCTCGAAGGATTCGTTGCTCAGACTACCCATTTATTTCTCCGTTGAAGTTCGGTGCGCAAGCACCATGTGCCGAATAACGAGGCGATTTCGATTCGGTTGACACGAAAGTCATAGATCGTTGAATGCGATAATCTCGCCCCATGAAGAAGTCGAACCTCCCCGCCGCCATCCCGGAAATCCGCCCCGGGCAGTCCATCGAACTGCTCAAGGAACTGCACATCCTGACCCGTGACGGCAAGCTCAACCAGGACAGCCGCCGCAAGCTGAAACAGGTCTATCACCTGGTCCAGTTCATCGAACCGCTGCTGGATGGAGCCGAAACCCTCGTCGACCATGGGGCCGGCAAGTCCTATCTCGGCTTCATCCTCTACGATCTCTGTATCAAGGAACGTGCCAGCGGCGAGATCATCGGTATCGAAAGCCGCCCGGAACTGGTCGACAAATCGCGCGAACTGGCCGGCCGGCTGGGCTTTCCGCGGATGCGCTTCCTCGCCTGCACAGTCGAGGATTCGCTGACCTCGACTGTGCTGCCGGAGCGCGTCGATGTCGTCACCGCGCTACACGCCTGCAACACGGCGACCGACGACGCGATACGTTTCGCCTTGGCCAAGGAGGCTCGCCATATCGTCCTCGTCCCTTGCTGTCAGGCCGAAGTCGCCGCCACGATGCGGGCCAACAAGAACGAATCGCTGGGCAAGACGCCGTTGTCGGAACTGTGGCGACACCCGCTCCATACCCGCGAACTCGGCAGCCACCTGACCAACGTGCTGCGCTGCCTGCTGCTCGAGTCGCACGGCTACGACGTCACCGTCACCGAACTGGTTGGCTGGGAGCATTCGATGAAGAACGAACTGATCGTCGCCAGCAAGCGCGGGGCAGAGCGCAAGAACGCCCGCGAACGGGCCACTGCCATCCTGCGCGAGTTCAATATTGAGGAACTCGCCGCGCGGTTCACCTACTAAGTCCGCCATGATCCGTCCCCAACATCCCCTCGAACTCCTCGCCCCAGCCAAGAACGCCGATTTCGGCATCGCAGCCATCAAGCACGGCGCCGACGCCGTCTATATCGGCGGCCCCGCGTTCGGCGCCCGCTATGGCGCCGGCAACGATGTCGCCGAAATCCGACGCCTGTGCGACTTCGCCCACCGCTATCGGGCGAAAGTCTTCGTCACGGTCAATACCATCCTGCACGATGCGGAACTCGCAGGCGGTCGGCAACTGGCCTGGCAACTGTATGAGGCCGGGGCCGATGCGCTGATCATCCAGGACATGGGCCTGCTCGAACTCGACTTGCCGCCAATCCAGCTGCACGCCAGCACCCAGACCGACATCCGCAACCCGGCCAAAGCCCGCTTTCTCGAGGATGTCGGCTTCTCGCAAATCGTCCTGGCGCGCGAAATGAGCATCGCGGAAATACGCCAAGTCGCCGAGGCAACCACGCTGTCCCTCGAGTATTTCGTGCATGGTGCGCTGTGTGTCGCCTATTCCGGACAGTGCTATATCAGCCACGCCCACACCGGGCGCAGCGCCAACCGCGGCGAATGCTCGCAGGCCTGCCGCCTGCCCTACACGCTGGTCGACGACAAGGGCAAAACCATCACCGAAAACCAGCATCTGCTGTCGATGAAGGACAACAACCAGACGGAAAACATGCGCGCTCTGGTCGAGGCCGGGATCAGCTCGTTCAAGATCGAAGGCCGGCTGAAGGACCTGTCCTACGTCAAGAACATCACCGCCCACTACCGCACGCTACTCGACGAGATCATCGCCGCCGACCCGCAGTACGTCCGCGCCTCCAGCGGCCGCGCCACCTTCAGCTTTACGCCGCAACCGGACAAGACCTTCAACCGCGGCTACACCGACTACTTCGCCAACGACCGCCAGGACGACATCGGCGCCTTCGATTCGCCGGCCTTCGTCGGCGAACTGATTGGCGAAGTGACCGAGATCGGCGACGGCTGGATCGTGGTCAATGCCGAGCAGCAATTCCACAACGGCGATGGCGTCTGCTTCCACGACGCGCACGGCGACGTCCAGGGCATGCGCATCAACCGCGCCGAGGGCCAGCGGCTGTACCCGGCCGAGATTCCGGCCGAGCTGACCGAAGGCGCCACACTGTTCCGCAACCGCGATCAGGAATTCGAACGGGCGCTGGAAAAGGAATCGGCCGAGCGGCGCATTGCCGTCACGCCGCTTTTCGGCGAAACGGCCGATGGCTTCGCGCTGACGCTGCGCGACGAGGACGGCGTGGCGGTCACGGTCGCCCTGCCGCACGCCAAGGAGCGCCCCCAGAACGTCGAGCGCGCGCTGAACACCCTCAAGGACAGCCTCGGCAAGTTCGGCAACACCATGTTCGCCG
>PHCU01000192.1 GCA_002842345.1 Betaproteobacteria bacterium HGW-Betaproteobacteria-12
CCTGTCGCTACGCGCCATCGGCGCCTTCGCCCTGATCCAGTTCCCCTACACCTGGAAGTTCCTCTGGGCGCCGCTGCTCGACCGCTACGGCATCCTGCCCTGGCTCGGCCGCCGGCGCAGCTGGATGTTCGTCTCGCAGGTCGGCCTGGTCGCCGCCATCGGCTGGCTCGGCCAATTGTCGCCGGTCGATCACCTGTCGCTGGTGGTCGGCCTGACGGTCCTGCTCGCCTTCCTCTCGGCAACGCAGGACATCGCCCTCGACGCCTTCCGCCGCGAGATCCTGCCCGACATCGAACTCGGCCTGGGCAACGCCATCCATGTGAACGCCTACCGCATCGCCGGCCTGGTCCCCGGTTCACTGTCATTGATCCTCGCCGACCATCTGCCCTGGAGCCAGGTCTTCGTCATCACTGCCGCCTTCATGCTGCCCGGCCTGGCGATGACCCTGGCCGTCAAGGAACCGCTGGCTGCCAAGGGTAGTCCACGCACCTTGCGCGACGCAGTGGTCGAGCCGTTCCGCGAATTCTTCGGCCGCCACGGCGTCCAGTCGGCGCTGCTGGTCCTCGCCTTCCTGTTCTTCTACAAGCTCGGCGACTCGTTGTGCACGGCGCTGGCCACGCCCTTCTATCTGGACATGGGCTACAGCAAGACGGAGATTGGCGTCATCGCCAAGAATGCCGGGCTGTGGCCGATGGTCATCGGCGGCATCCTCGGCGGCATCTGGATGATAAAGCTGGGCATCAACCGGGCGCTGTGGCTGTTCGGCGTGGTGCAGATCGTCACCATCCTCGGCTTCGTCTGGATGGCCGGAATCGGCCCCGGCGAATCGACGCCAGCCCGGCTGGCGACCCTGGCCATCGTCATCGCCGGCGAAGCCATCGGCGCCGGCCTGGGCACCACGGCTTTCGTCGCCTTCATGGCGCGGACCACGCATCCGGCCTATACGGCCACCCAGCTGGCGCTGTTCACCAGCCTGATGGCGGTGCCGCGCACTTTCATCAATGCCACCGCCGGCTGGCTGGTCGAAAGCATGGGCTGGACGAATTTCTTCTGGCTGTGCTTCGTCCTGGCCGCCCCCGGCATGCTGCTGCTGCTCAAGGTCGCGCCCTGGCACGCCGACGGCGAATCGACGCGGCCTAGTCCCGTCGTCTGAGACGGCGCCGGTCGAGCCACCAAGCATAGGCCGGCAATAGAATCACCGAGCCGGGCAGGACCAAGGCAACCAGGTAAGGGGAAAGATGCGCCATACGACGCAGATGCAGGAGCAGTTCCTCCCGTTCGGCCGGGCTCCAGTGCTCGCCGTTGCGCACTTTCATCAGCAGCGGCATGACGCCGCGCGTGGCTATCAGTTCGCCGAGCACGCGCCGGACTTCCCGACGTTGCGAGGACAACACCTGCCGCCACCAGACCGGCAGGGCGCCGGTACCGTCCACACTGCCCATCGGTCAACGTCCGGGATAGAGGTATTTACGCGCGGCGCGCCAGCCCCGCCACAGGAAGAGACCGCGCCTGGCCCAGCGCCAGGCGCGCCGGGGGCGAGCCACAACAACCGCGAAGACCGCAGCTCCGACGGTCGCCGGGTGATGCTTGAGCCAGTCGACACCGCGCAGCAGCGCATCCCCACTGGCGCAGACGTTGGCAATGCCGTGCGCATGCAAGCCGAGGGTCGCCCGCTGGGCGGCAATGCGTTCCTGCAAAGCCCCGCGCCGGACAGCGAGTTCAAGTATCTTGGCGTTCATTTCGCCGGACTAGTCAGTACGCCGGCGGAGCAACTCGACATCGGCCTGGAGTTCGTTCAGGCTAGTGCGGAACAGCTTGCTCGGTTCGCCGGCCTGACGTTTCAGCGAAGCGACGAGAATCAGCGCGCCGCCGATGAACAGTGCGGCGAACAGGCCGAAGACCAGCACCCGCTGCTCCCAGAAGGCCAGCGCTAGGCAGAAAACCGCCATGATTACGCCGACGGCGAGCAGGAATGCTGCAGCGATCGCCTTCGACCACAGCGCCATGAGGCGGAATTTTTCCTCCTCCAGCTCAGTGACCAGCAGTTCGACGCGCGTCCTGCCGATCGCCAGCAGCGTCGCCAGCGAGTTCTTGACGGCGGCAAAGAGGCCTTCGCGGCCGCCCTCGCCGCCTTCCGGCTGCGTCATGCGCTTAGCGACGGCCGATCAGCACGCCGAGCGCCAGGCCCAGCGCGGCGGCCACGCCGACAGCCTTCCACGGTTCGTCATGCACAAAGTCATCGGTGGCGCGGGCAGCAGCCTTGGTCTTGTCGATGACGGCATGTTCCATATCGATGACACGTTCCTTGGCATCGCGCAGGCGAACCACCAGACGCTCGCGCAGTTCGCCGACCTTTTCGCCGGCAACACCGGTGGTCGCGCGCAGCAGTTCTTCGGTATCGGCAATCACGACCTTCAGGTCGGAGACCAGCTTTTCCTTGTTGGCGGCACTTTGTTGTTCGGACATTTTCGACCTCGTCAGTAACGGTTAAGCAGAGCGTACAGGTTAGCCCGTCCGGGCAGTGAAATCAATTCACTTTGGGTTGTTGGCGAAGTCATAGTCGACTGTCAGCGGCGCGTGATCGGAGAAGCGTTCTGCCTTGTAGATGGCAGTAGCCGAAGCCGTCTCGGCGATTCCTGGCGTGGCGATCTGGTAGTCGATGCGCCACCCGACATTCTTCGCCCACGCCTGGCCGCGGTTGCTCCACCAGGTGTACGCCTCGCCGGTAGTGGCAGGATGCAGGCGACGATAGACGTCGACCCAGCCCTGTTCGTCGAAGACACGGCTCAGCCAGGCCCTTTCCTCGGGCAAGAAGCCGGAGTTCTTCTGGTTCGATTTCCAGTTCTTCAGGTCGATTTCCTGGTGCGCGATGTTCCAGTCGCCGCACAGCACGATCTCCCGGCCTTCGTTGCGCAAGGCCTGCATCTGGGGGAAAAAGGCATCAAGAAAACGAAACTTTGCTTCCTGGCGCTCCGGCGATGAGGAGCCGGACGGGAGGTATAGCGAAATGACCGAAAGATTGCCGAAGTCGGCGCGCAGATAGCGCCCCTCGGCATCGAACTCGCCGCCGTCGAAGCCTTCAACAACACGCTCCGGTGGCCGCCGGCTCCAGATGCCAACGCCGCTGTAGCCCTTCTTCTCAGCGCAGTGATAGAAGGCCTGCATGCCGTCCGGTGCCAACATTTCCGGCGTCAGGTCGGCGGCCTGCGCCTTCAGTTCCTGCAGGCAGACGATATCGGCCTGCTGCGCCGCCACCCAGGGCAGGACATTTTTGCTCCAGGCGGAGCGGATGCCATTGAGGTTCAAGGAGATGATGCGTAACATTGTTCGCCAATCGGCCGCTTTTCGCGGTCATGGAGTATGAAAAGAAAAATGGACTTTCGTCAGGATTTCATCGAATTCGCGCTCGCCAGCCAAGTGCTGCGCTTCGGCGAATTCAAGACCAAGGCCGGCCGGCTGTCGCCCTACTTCTTCAATGCCGGTCTGTTCAACGACGGCAATTCGCTGGCCCGTCTGGCCGAATTCTACGCCAAAGCCGCCGAGGCCGGCGGCGTCCAGTTCGACATGCTGTTCGGCCCGGCCTACAAGGGCATTCCGCTGGTCGCAACGATCACCATGGCTCTGGCGCAGCGCGGTCGCAATTTCCCCTTCGCCTACAACCGCAAGGAAGCCAAGGATCACGGCGAGGGCGGCAGCATCGTCGGCGCGCCGCTGGCCGGGCGCGTGCTGATTGTCGACGACGTCATCTCGGCCGGCACCTCGGTGCGCGAATCGGTCGAACTGATCCGTGCCGCCGGCGCCACGCCAGCCGGGGTACTGATTGCGCTGGACCGCCAGGAGCGCGGCCAGGGCGAATTGTCGGCGGTGCAGGAAGTGACGCGCGACTATGGCATTCCGGTCGTCGCCGTCGCAGGTCTCGGCGACCTGATGGCCTATCTGGAACATCATCCGGAGTTTGCCGCCCACCGTCCCGCCGTCGCCCGCTACCGCGAACAATACGGCGTCGATGCCTAAACCCCTGCCGTTACTCCTGTTGCTGCTTTGTCTGTCGCCTGCCGCCACAGCGGCTGGGGAGTTCTACTGCTGCCAGGACATCAACAGTGGCCGCCGCATCTGTGGCGACTCCCTGCCCGAGCAGTGCCGTGGCCGGGCCTACCGGATACTGGACAGCGGCGGCAACGTGATCAGGGAAGTCGGCCCGCCGCTGACACCGGAACAGAAAGCCGAGCAGATCCAGGAAAATCGCCGCCGCAAGCAGCTTGAGGAAGCGGCCCGCGAATTGCGCCGCAAGGACCAGGCCCTGCTTGATACCTATGCCACTCCGAAGGACATCGATATCGCCCAGGGCAAGGCGGAGCGCGACGTCAACATGGCGATCAGGAATGCCGAAGCCAGCATCGAGGCCTCTCTGACCAAGCGTCGGAAAGTCGAGGCGGAAGCCGAGTTCTACCAAAAGAAGAAAATGCCGGCCCCGCTGGAAAAGGAACTGCGCACCATCGACCACGAAATCAAGGTGCAGCAGGAACTGGTCGACGTCAAGAAACGGGAACTGGAAGTGATCCGCAGTAAGTACGAGGCCGACCGCAAGCGCTTTTTCGAACTGACCGGCCGAACCCCGGCCGGCACCGCCGTCAGCCGGCCAGCTTCTTCTTCAACAGTTCGTTGACCTGCTGCGGGTTGGCCTTGCCCTTGGCCGCCTTCATCACCTGACCGACCAGCGCATTGAAGGCTTTTTCCTTGCCGGCCCGGTATTCGGCGACATTGGCCGGGTTGGCGGCGAGTACCTCGTCCACCAGCGACTCGATGGCACCGCTGTCGGTAATCTGCTTCAGCCCCTGCTTGTCGATGATCTCGTCGGCCGTTGCGCCTTCGCCGTTCCACAGCGCCTCGAAGACCTTCTTGGCGATGTTGTTGGAAATGGTGTTGTCGGCGATGCGCTGGATCAGGCCGCCCAGTTGCTGCGGCGACACCGGCGCGGCGGCGATCTCCAGGCCGTCCTTGTTCAGGCGGGCGGCCAGGTCGACCATCACCCAGTTGGCGCATGGCTTGGCGCTGGCCTGGCCGGCAACGGCGACGGTCGCTTCGTAGTAGTCGGCCATTTCCTGGCTGGCCGTCAACGTCGCCGCATCGTAGGCCGACAGACCGAGTTCGCCGATGAAGCGTTCGCGCTTCTGCTGCGGCAGTTCCGGCAATTCGCCACGAACGCGCTCGATCCAGTCGCTGCCGATGACCAGCGGCAGCAGGTCGGGATCGGGGAAGTAGCGGTAATCGTGCGCATCTTCCTTGGTCCGCATGGTCCGCGTCTCGCCGCTATCGGGGTCGAACAGCACGGTCGCCTGCTGGATCCTGCGGCCTTCCTCGATCTCGTTGATCTGCCACTGGACTTCGTAATCGATGGCTTCCTTGAGGAAACGGAAGGAATTCAGGTTCTTGATCTCGCGTCGAGTGCCGAATTCGGCCTGGCCCTTCGGCCGGACCGAGACGTTGGCATCGCAACGGAACGAGCCTTCCTGCATGTTGCCGTCGCAGATGCCGATCCAGCGCACCAGCGCATGCAGCGCGCGGGCGTAGGCGACGGCCTCATCGGACGAGCGCATGTCCGGCTCGGAGACGATCTCCAGCAGCGGCGTACCGGCGCGATTGAGGTCGATCCCTGACTTGCCCTGGAAATCCTCGTGCAGCGATTTGCCGGCATCCTCTTCCAAGTGAGCACGGGTCAGGGTGACGAGCTTCTCGTAAGCCTTGTCGCCGGCACCGACCTGCAGCGTGATCTGGCCACCGACAACGACCGGCAGGTCCATCTGGCTGATCTGGTAGCCCTTCGGCAAATCCGGATAAAAGTAATTCTTGCGGGCGAACACCGATTTCGCCGCCACCTGGGCGCCGATCGCCAGGCCGAAGCGGATCGCGCACTCGACGGCCTTCTTGTTCAGCACCGGCAGGACGCCGGGCAGCGCCAGGTCGACGGCACAGGCCTGGGTATTCGGTTCGGCGCCAAAGGCGGTGGCGGCGCCGGAGAAAATTTTCGAAACGGTCGCCAATTGCGCGTGCGTCTCGATGCCGATCACTACTTCCCACTGAGTCATGGTTTCATCCGTTCAATGACAACGCCCGTTGCGTGCATCGACGACGACGGGCCA
>PHCU01000193.1 GCA_002842345.1 Betaproteobacteria bacterium HGW-Betaproteobacteria-12
GATGCCGAGCGCCATCAGCAGCAGGAAGGGGACGGTGCCCCACATGATTTCCTTCAACTTGATGTCGGGGGCGATACCGCTGATCACGAACAGGTTGAGGCCGACCGGCGGGTGAATCAGGCCCATTTCCATCAGGATGGTCATGATCACGCCGAACCAGATCAGGTCGATGCCCAGGGCGTTCAGCGCCGGCAGGATGATCGGCGTAACCATCAGGATGATGGCGACCGGCGGCAGGAAGAAGCCGAGCACGATGAGCAGAATATTGACCCAGAAGAAGAAGGCCCACTTGCTCAACTCCAGCGAAATCATCCATGCAGCAGCCGACTGGGTGATGTGCAGGTAGCTCATCACATAGGTGTAGAGGAAGGACATGGCGATGATCAGCATGATCATCGACGACTCGCGGGCCGTCCCGGAGAGGATGACCTTGAGGTCGCTCCAGCGCCAGCAGCCGTAGATCGCCATGACCATGAGCAGCGCCCCGAAGGCGCCGATGCCGGCGACTTCCGAGGGCGTTGCCCAGCCACCGTAGAGGGCGACCATGACGATGATGATCAGGCCGAGGAAGGGAGCGAGGCGGGGCAGCGTTTCAAGGCGCTGTTTCCAGCTGTAGGACTCTTCCGCCGGCATGGCGATACCGGTCGTCCGATTGGCCGAAATTTTTTCGTTCTTTTCCGCCCAGGATTTGTACACCACCCAGATCGAGAACATCGCCGTCAGCAACAAGCCGGGGCCGACGCCGGCCATGAACAGCTTGCCGATCGACTGTTCGGTGGCCAGGCCATAGAGAATCAGCGTCAGCGACGGCGGAATCAGGATGCCCAACGTGCCGCCGGCAGCGATCAGGCCGGTGGCCAGACGCTCGGAATAACCGCGTTTGCGCATTTCCGGAATGCCCGAGGAGCCGATCGCCGAACAGGTCGCCGGCGAGGAGCCGCACATCGCGGCGAACACCGAGCAGGCCAGCGTGTTGGCCAGGCCGAGGCCGCCCGGCACCTTGTACAGCCAGCGGTTCAGCGAGTTGTAGAGATCGGCGCCAGCGCGCGATTTGCCGATCGCCGCACCCATCATGATGAAGAGCGGAATGGTCAGCAGCGTGAAGCTGTTCAGCTCGGAAAAGATGGTTTCGGCGATGATCGACAGCTGCGCCACCGGCATGAAGAAGTACATGAAGATCAGGGCGACCGAACCGACGGCAAAGGCGATCGGCATCCCCGAGAAGAGAAAGATGAAAGTGGCGGCCGCGTAGAGCAGGCCCAGTGTTCCGACGCTCATTTGCGCTCTCCTTCGACGTCGTGCTGGATACGTTCGATGGCCACCTGAATGGCGGCGTTGTGTTCCTTGGGCGGCTGGTGCGAGCGCATCGCTTCCGGCAGCGAATCCTCGATGAACTGCACGAAAACCTGCAGCGCCAGCGAAGTCATGCCAACCGCCATGGTGGCGAATACCGGCCACATCTTCGGCGCCCACGAGGTGTCGCTCATCCGCCCCTCATCCCAGGCTTCGTAAAAGAGGTGCCAGCAGTTCCAGGCGACGAAGGCGCAGAACAGGAAGGACAGCAGATCGGACAGGGCCATCCGCCACTGCGTCCAGCTCGGCGGCGTGACTTCATCGAGGATCTCGATCGTCACGTGGCCACGATTCAACTGGGTATGAGCGGCGGCCAGAAAGCTGGAGGCGATCAGTAAATAGACGCAAAACTCGATTTCCCAGTCGGTCGGCCAGGCAAAGAAATAACGGACCGCGACTTCGAAGACGAGGACGCAGGTGGCGATAACGATCAGAAAGGCCGACAGGTAACCGGTCGCAATGTTGAAGGCCTTGACCGCGCGGCTGATGAAATATCCGGGGCTCATGATTCACCTCTAAGGACGGATGGGCCGGGCGCTGCCCGGCCAGAGGGTTACTTGACCGACAGCGCCATGTCGAGCAGGGCGCGGCCATCCTTGATGTTCTCGGCGAAATCCTTGAACGCGGTCTGTTCGGCGACACCGCGCCAGGCCATGAAGGCCTTGTCATCCATGTCGGCCACCTTGGCACCGGCCTTGGCGAACACGTCAGCCATGCGCAGATCGTCCTTCTTGGCCTCCTCGACGCCGAACTTCTCCAGGCTGGCGCCGACCTCGCTGATGATCTTCTGTTGTTCCGGGGTCAGCGAGTCATAAAGGCCCTTGGAAATCAGCAGCGGCTCGAACATGAACCAGAAGCTCTTGTTGCGGGCCGTGGTGACGTACTTGCTGAACTCCTGCAGACGGAAACTGATCAGCGAGGTGCTGGAGGTCAGGGCCGCATCGAGTACGCCGGACTGCATCGCGCTGTAGATTTCCGACGACGGCATGCCGGTCACTGCGGCACCAGCGCCTTTCAGCATCTGGTCCATTTCCTTGCTGCCACCACGGAACTTCAGGCCCTTGGCGTCGTCGGGGACGACTACCGTCTTCTTGGTCGAAGCAATGCCGCCGGCCTGCCAGACCCAGGTCACGATCTTGATGTTCTTGTCGGCCAGGATGCGGTCGAGTTCCTTGCCGATCGGTGCCGTTTTCCAGCGCATGCCCTGTTCGTAGCTGCTGACCAGGGTCGGCATCAGGGTGATGTTCACGGCCGGAATCTCGCCGCCACCGTAGGCCAGCGGCACCAGACTCATGTCCAGCGCGCTCTTGCGCAGCGCGCCGATCTGGCTATTGGTTTTCATCAACGAGCTGCCCGGGTAGATCTCGAACTTCAGGCTGCCCTTGCTCTGCTTCTCGACTTCGGCAGCGAAGCGGCGGACCAGGCGATCACGAAAGTCACCTTCTTCAGTGGTCGCCGCCGGGAACTGGTGCGAAATCTTGATGACGCGCGGCGCCTGCGCATGCGCGCCGGGCAGGGTGAAGGTCAGGGCAGCGGCGGCGATGGCCAGGGTGAGGTGGCGCTTGGTCTTGCTGATCATGGATGTCTCCTCCAGAGTTAATCATGCACGGACGGTGAAACCTCACTGGCTGGCTTATCCTCGAATCAGGAATACCGCACTGCTATTTTGTGTTCAATAATCACCGTTGTGTATACAAGATAGTAATTGATTGAATACTCGTCAACTAATTTCGTATAATTTAATTGTCGCAACCCGCCGGAGCCCGAATCATGAACAGCCCTGCCGAAATTCCCGCCACCACCCGCCAGTCGGAACGACTCGGCGAGTTGATCGAGGAACGCATCGTCACCGGTGTTTATCCACCCGGGACACGGCTTGACGAACAGGAACTGGCCGACACCTTCGGCGTCTCGCGAACGCCGGTACGCGAAGCGCTGATCCAGTTGGCTTCGGTCGGCCTGATCGAGATCAAGCCGCGGCGCGGCGCCACGGTGCCCGAAGTCGGCGCCGACCGGGTCTGCGAAATGTTCGAGGTGATGGCCGAACTGGAGGCGATGTGCGGCCGTCTGGCGGCGCGGCGGATCACGGCAGAGGAGCAGGTGGCCCTGCAGGACGCGCATCGCGCCTGCGAAGCGGCGCGCGATGCGAATACGCCGGATATCTATTACCAGTTGAACGAGGTTTTCCACCAGCGCATCTACGAAGCCAGCCACAACGGTTTCCTGGTCGAGCAGGCGACGGCCCTGCACCGCCGGCTGCGCCCGTACCGGCGCCTGCAGCTACGGGTGCGCAACCGCATGGCGACCTCGTTCAACGAACACCAGGCGATCGTCGACGCCATCATCAAGGGCGACAGCGACCTCGCCTCGGCGCAGCTGCGCGCCCACGTGACGGTGCAGGGCGAACGCTTCGCCGACCTCGTCGCTACCTTGCGCGACTTCAAGGCCGGCGTCTGAGCGGCTTCAGCCGATCAGGCTGTGCAGCATCTTGGTCGCCAGCAGGGCGAGGAAGCCGCCGAAGGCCCGCTTCAGCTGCTTGACCGGCAGCTTGTGCGCCAGTTTGGCACCGACCGGCGCCATCAGGATGCTCATCGCGACGATGCCGACGAAGGCCGGCAGATAGATATAGCCGAAGGAATAGGCCGGCAGTCCGCCATCGCTCCAGCCGGCGACGATGTAGCCGACCGCGCCGGCGACGGCGATCGGAAAACCGAGCGCCGACGAGGTGCCGACCGCATTGTGGATGGCGACATTGCAGAACAGCATGAAGGGCACCGACAGGAAACCGCCGCCGGCAGCGACCAGACTGGAGATCACGCCGATCACCCCGCCGGCGACGAAGCGCCCCCAGTTACCCGGCATCTGACGGTGGGCATGCGGTTTGAAGTCGAGGATCATCTGAATCGATGCGTAATAGACGATAACCACGAAAATCGCCGTCATCGGCCCGGTCGGCACCAGGCCGGCGACCAGCGAGCCGCCGAAGGTACCGAGCACCAGCCCGGGCGCCATCGTCCTGACGATGTCCCAGCGCACGGCACCGTGCGCGTGGTGGGCGCGCATGCTGGAAATCGACGTGAACACGATGGTCGCCATCGAGGTGCCGAGCGCCAGGTGCATCACATGGTCGGCCGGGAAGTTCTGGGCAACGAACAGCATGTACATGAACGGCACCAGCGTCAGGCCGCCGCCGACGCCGAACAGCCCCGCCACGAAACCGCCGAAGATGCCGAGCAGGGGATAGGTGAGCCACCAGAGGGTCATGAGTTTGTCGCCAGAAGCCGGGTGATGAACGCCCATTCGTCGGCCGTCACCGGCGTGATCGACAGCCGGTTGCCGCGGGCAAGGAGGCGCATGTTAACAAGTTCCGGGCAGGACCGCAGTTCGGCCAGCGGCAGATAGCGCGTCTTGGCGACAAAGCGGACGTCGCGCACCAGCCAGCGGGGAGTCTCGGGCGTCGATTTGGCATCGAAATAGGGGCTATCGGCGGCAAACTGGGTGGTATCCGGATAGGATTCCGAGCAGATTTCGCAAAGGCCGGCGATCCCCGGCTCGGCGCAACCGGAATGGTAGAACAAGGCCTGATCGCCGATTTTCATTGCGTCGCGCAGGAAATTGCGCGCCTGATAGTTGCGTACGCCGAACCAAGGCAGGGTTTGCCCCGGCGCCGCCGCAAGATCGTCGATCGACACTTCGTCGGGTTCGGATTTCATCAGCCAGTAGGACATGTCGCGGTTCCGCAAATGAAAACAGGTGGCAGAAAATCTGCCACCTGTCTGGAGGAAGGCCCCCGCAAGTGCCGTCAGGCCGGCATCCTGAACCTGGGTCCAGAGTGGCTGCTTTCCTCCCGCTTCAGGCACTCGCGACGAAGCGAGCGCACAACAGCGGTTTCGATGGTCCGCAACCGATGCCAATTAGCATTGGTCCAAGGAATATATGGCCTTAACAAACACCGCAGGGGACGCTCGGCGGGCGGCGCCGGGGTCAGTAACAGCCTAGATGTCGAGCCGTTGCTGGGGCGCAAGCACGGAATCAATCCGCGCTCCCATGTCACCGATTCTACGCCTTGCATCGGAAGTATCAACCGCTTCGCCGGGAGTTTTTCCGGCGCTGCCAGCCAGGTATTCATGAGCGATGTTCAGTGCCGCCATGACGGCGACGCGCTCGGCGATGGTGCTCTTGGTCCGCTGGGCGATTTCGCGCATCTTGCCGTCGACCAGATCGACTGCCGCCAGCAGGGCTTCGCGCTCTTCCGGCGCACAGGCGACGCGGTACTCGCGGCCCATGATCTTGACGTCGAGGAAATTCGGCTCGAGGCTCATCTCAGGCATCCTCTGGCACTTTGTCCATCAGGACTTCGAGCCGTTCGCGGGCAGCCGTCATCGTCTGCCGCAGGTGCAGACGTTCGGCCTCAGCCGCCACCATCTGGTTCTTCAGGACTTCGTTCTCGGCGCGCAACTGGTGGACCAGGGCAACGACCTGTTCGATCTTGGCTTCGAGCGCTTCGAGTTCGCTATTCATGGCGCGCACTATAGAGGGAAAAATGACGCCCGGTCAAGGACTAAGCTCCTATTCTAAAAGTGGTTTATAGAAACCGACCGGCACATTTTCGATGCGCTGCCAGGCATGCCGATGTAGAATTCGCGCCGTTTCAGGTGCTGCGCAGGGCTTCGCCACGCGCAGTTAAACGGGAAAGCGGTGCGTCGCGCAAGCGACCAAGCCGCTGCTGCCCCCGCAACGGTAAGCAAGTGCGGGCGTATCACGAAGCCACTGGGTCGATCCTGGG
>PHCU01000194.1 GCA_002842345.1 Betaproteobacteria bacterium HGW-Betaproteobacteria-12
AGCGTCTATCACTTCACCGTCGGCACGCCGGTCGACGATGCCCGCCTCGAAACCGGGCCACCCTATCCGCAACGCCAGAAAGCGCCATCATGACCCCGAACCTCGCCAGCTTCCTCGACCAACACGATTTCCCCCGCGACCAGCTGTCCGCCCCCGGCCCCGACGGCCGCTTCACGCCGCTGATGCGGGCCTGCAAGGAAGGCCGACTGGAGATCGTCGAGGAATTGCTGACCCTCGGCGCCGATCTCGCCGTGCTCAACGCCGACGGCTGCAACGCGCTGTGGCTGGCCTGCTACCACGGCAGCCACGCCATCATCCAGCGCCTGATCGACGCCGGCATCGCCCTCGACAATCAGAACGGCAACGGCGCCACGGCGCTGATGTACGTCTCGTCAAACAGCAAGCCGGATCTGATCAAACTGCTGCTGGAAAACGGCGCCAATGCCAATCTGAAAAATTTCGACGATTTCAGCGCCCTCGATCTGGCCGCCTCGCTGGATTGCCTGCGGCTCTTACGCAAAGCCGCCTAAGCCCAGATTTTCGTCGCGCCGACGGTCAGCAGGCCGAGGTAGGTCGCCCCCAGCGATCCGACCAGATGCAGCGAGGCCAGACCGATGGCCAGGCCCGGCTGGCCGGCGAGCAGGCGCTCGACGACTTCGGCGGAGAAGGTGGAGAAGGTGGTCAGGCCGCCGAGAAAACCGGTGATGACGAACAGCTTGAGCGCCACCGGCAGGCCGGAATTGAGGTGAAAAACCCCGACCGCGATGCCGACCAGATAGCCGCCGAGCACGTTGGCCACCAGGGTGCCGAGCGGCATGGCCAGGAACAGGGGATTCAGGACCAGGCCGAGCAACCAGCGCAACCAGGCTCCCAAGGCTGCGCCGCAGCCCACCGCGATAAATCCAGGCACCATTTTCCAACCTCCCTGGCGGCGGATTTTAGCCTGCGTCCCGCCCTTAACTGCAAGTCAATTGACCAAGCGCAAGCGCGCCCGAGAGCACGAGGCTAAAATTACACTTTGCAACAAAATCAGAACATAACTGTCATGTTTGAAGCCTTGATGCCCAAAGAGGGCAAGTATTTCGACTACTTCAACGCCCACGGCGAACTGATTTCGCTCAGCGGCATCGCCCTGACCAAGCTGATCGGCGCCCTGACCAATGCGTCGAGCGACGCCCAGCCCCTGGCCGACGAAATCGACCAGCTGGAAAGCCAGGCCGACACGATCACCCACGAACTGCTGGCGCAGCTGCACACCTCGTTCATCACCCCCTTCGACCGCGACGAGATCCACCAGCTGATCAACGGCATGGACAACATCATCGACATGATCCAGGACGTCGCCGAGGCCATGTCGCTCTACGACATCCACCGCATCCCGGCGGAGGCCAAGGACATGGCCGATACCACCGAGCGCAGCTGCAAGCAGGTCTGCGCCCTGGTCAAGCTGCTGCACAACATGGACAACGCGCCGCAGATCCTCAAGCTGTGTCACGAGATCACCGATCTGGAAGCGGAAGTCGACCGTCAGCTGCGCGTGGCAATGTCCAAGACCTTCCGCGAAGAGCCGGACGTCCGCGAAGTCATCAAGCTGAAGGAAATCTACCAACTGATCGAGTCGGTGACCGATCGCTGCAAGGATGTGGCCGGCACGGTCGAGTCGATCGTGCTCGAGAATTCCTGAGCGATCGCCGCGATGGACACCCTGAATATTAGTCTGGGGGTGGTGATCACCCTGGTGGTGGTCGCCCTGCTGTTCGACTTCATGAACGGCTTTCACGATGCCGCGAATTCGATTGCCACCATCGTCTCAACCCGCGTCCTGAAGCCGCAGCATGCGGTGATCTGGGCGGCCAGCTTCAACTTCCTGGCCTACTTCCTGTTCCACCTGAAAGTCGCGTCCACTATCGGCAAGGGCACCATCGACCCGAGCATCGTCGATCACTACGTTATTTTCGGCGCCCTGGTCGGGGCCATTATCTGGAACCTGATCACCTGGTACTACGGCATTCCCTCGTCGTCGTCGCATGCCCTGGTCGGCGGCCTGGTCGGCGCTGCCGTCAGCAAGGCCGGCTTCGACAGCCTGATCGCCTCGGGCGTGCTGAAAATCATCGCTTTCATCTTCGTCGCCCCCTTCCTCGGCTTCCTGATCGGCGGCCTGCTGATGATTGCCGTCTCGTGGATCTGCCGCGGCATGACGCAGCGCAAGGTGGACAAGCATTTCCGCCGCTTCCAGCTGCTCTCGGCCGCCGCCTACAGCCTCGGCCACGGCGGCAACGATGCGCAGAAGACGGTCGGCATCATCTGGATGATCCTGATCGCCGCCGGCCTGTCCACCACCAGCTCGGAAATTCCCGGCTGGGTGGTCCTCGCCTGCTACACGGCCATGGGCCTCGGCACCATGTTCGGCGGCTGGCGCATCGTCAAGACGATGGGCAACCGGATCACCAAGCTGAATCAGGCGCGCGGCTTCTGCGCCAACAGTGGCGGGGCGTTCACGCTGTTCCTGGCCTCGGCCTTCGGCATTCCGGTATCGACCACCCATACCATCACCGGCGCCATCGCCGGCGTCGGCATCACCCGCGGCACCCGGCGGGTACGCTGGGGCGTCGCCGGCGGCATCGTCTGGGCCTGGATCCTGACCATCCCGTGCAGCGCGCTGATGGCCGGAGCCGCCTGGTACATCGGCCGCCTGATCCTCTAGGCGACGTCCGCCGCACCGCTCCGACAGGCCGCCCCGTGCGGCCTGTATCGCTTCAACACCCCCTGCCGGCTGATAGAATGGCACCTTGCTGCCCAGCCCATTCAAGCACTCCCCTCCATGTCCAAAGAACCCAGCACCACCGCCCCGGCCGCCAATTTCATCAAGAACATCGTCGAAGCCGACCTCGCCGCCGGCAAGCACGCCCAGCGCCGCTGGGCCGGCCAGCCCGGCACCGCCGCCGACCATGCCGCGGCGCCACTCGACCCGGCGAAGATCCGCACCCGCTTCCCGCCCGAACCGAACGGCTACCTGCACTTCGGCCACGCCAAGTCGATCCTGCTCAACTTCGGCTTGGCGCAAGCCTACGGCGGCCGCTGCCACCTGCGCTTCGACGACACCAATCCGGAGAAGGAAGAGCAGGAATACGTCGATGCCATCGTCGATTCCGTGCACTGGCTGGGTTGCTCCTGGGAGCAGGACGGTGAAAACAATCTCTATCAGGCCTCGAACTATTTCGACTGGATGGCCCAGTTCGCCGAATACCTGATCTCGGCCGGCCACGCCTATGTCGACAGCCAGTCGGCCGACGAGATGCGCGCCAACCGCGGCACGCTGACCCAGCCGGGCAAGGATTCGCCGTTCCGCGGCCGCCCGGTCGCCGAGAACATGGACCTGTTCAAGCGCATGCAGGCCGGCGAGTTCGCCGATGGCACGCACATCCTGCGCGCCAAAATCGACATGGCGGCGCCCAACATCAATCTGCGCGACCCGGCCATCTACCGCATCCGCCACGCCACGCACCACAACACCGGCGACCAGTGGTGCGTCTATCCGATGTACACCTTCGCCCACCCGATCGAGGACGCGCTGGAAAACATCACGCACTCGATCTGCACGCTGGAGTTCGAGGATCAGCGCCCGTTCTACGACTGGCTGCTCGAACGCCTGGCCGAAGGTGGCCTGTTGCAGCGGCCGCTGCCGCAGCAGATCGAGTTCTCGCGCCTCAACCTGACCTACGTCGTGCTCTCGAAGCGCAAGCTGATCCAGCTGGTCGAAGAAAAGCACGTCGACGGCTGGGACGACCCGCGGATGCCGACGCTGGTCGGCGCCCGCCGCCGCGGCTACTCGGCCGACGGCTTCCGCCTGTTCGCCGAGCGCATCGGCGTGTCGAAAAACGATTCGCTGATCGACTACGTGCTGTTCGAAGATGCGATGCGCGAGGTGATGAACGAATCCGACCCGCGCCGCGTTGCCGTGCTCGATCCGCTCAAGTTGATCATCGACAATTACCCGGAAGACCAAGTCGAGGAGTGCCTGGCGCCGAACCATCCGCTGCACCCGGAACTCGGCCAGCGCTCGATGCCGTTCAGCCGCGAATTGTGGATCGAGGCCGAGGATTTCCAGGAAGTCCCGGAAAAGGGTTTCCGCCGCCTGTTCCCAGGCAACAAGGCGCGCCTGAAGTATGGCTACATTGTCGAATGCACGGGCTGCGACAAGGATGAGAACGGCAAGGTCGTCGCCGTCCATTGCACCTACCTGCCCGACACCAAGTCCGGCACGCCGGGTGCCGACAGCGTCAAGGTCAAGGGCAACCTGCATTGGGTTTCGGTGGCCCACGCCTACCCGGCTGAGGTCCGCCTGTTCGACCGACTGTTCAGCGTCCCCGCCCCCGGTGCCCGGCGCGAGGGCGATGCGCCGGAGCTGGAGCGTGATTTCCTCAGCGATCTCAACCCAGACTCCCGGCAGACCATCACCGCCCAACTGGAACCGAGCCTGCAGCAGGCCAAGGCGGAACAGCGCTTCCAGTTCGAGCGCCACGGCTACTTCGTCGCCGATCGCATCGATTCGCAGGATGGCCAGCCGGTGTTCAACCGCGCCGTGACCCTCAAGGATTCCTGGGGCAAGGCCGGCTGATGGGCGATGGCCTTGCCGCCGAGATCCTCGCCTTCTGGTTCGGCCAGCCGGGCGAGGCGGGCCACGGTCAGCCGCGCAGCGAGTGGTTCCGCAAGGATGCGGCTTTCGACGCGGAAATCCGCCGCCGCTTCCTGCCGGATGTCGAGTCAGCGCTGGCCGGCCAGTTGGACGCCTGGGCGGCGACCCTATCCGGTCTGCTGGCCCTGTTGATCCTGCTCGACCAGTTCCCGCGCAACCTGTTTCGCGGCCAGGCCCGCGCTTTCGCCGGCGACGCCGCGGCCCGCCGGCTGGCGGAAACAGCGCTGAGCCGGGGTTGGGACCGGAAATTGAATGCCGTCGAAAAGCTGTTCGTCTATCTGCCCTTCGAGCACAGCGAAGCGCTGGCCGACCAGGAACGCTCGCTGGCGCTGTTCGCCGCATTGGCCGCCGAACACCCCGGCAACGACGGCTTTCTCGACTACGCCCGCCGGCATCACGCAGTGATCGCCCGCTTCGGCCGCTTCCCGCATCGCAACACGGCGCTCGGCCGCCCCTCCAGCCCCGAAGAGGCGAGTTATCTCGCTGAACCGGGCAGCGGGTTCTGAGCCCGTGGCTGCCCGCGACGTCGCCCAGCTCGGTCAGGTATTCACGCCGCCGAACGTCGTCGACTTCATGCTCGGCCTGTGCCGCCATAGCGGGCGCACGCTCGAACCCTCGGCCGGCGACGGCGCCTTCTTCGCCAAGCTGCAGGCCACCGGCGCCGACTGCATCGGGATCGAGATCGACCCGCGCGTCGCCCCGACCGGCGCCGAAATCCGCGACTTCTTCAGCTATCCGCTGAGCGAGCAGTTCGACACCATCATCGGCAATCCGCCCTACGTCCGCTATCAGGATGTCGCCGACGCGACCAAGCAGCAGCTGCAATCCGAGTTGTTCGATGCGCGCAGCAACCTGTTCCTGTTCTTCATCGAGAAAGCCATCCGCCACCTGAAGCCCGGCGGCGAGTTGATCTTCATCGTGCCGCGCGAGTTCATCAAGCTGACCGCGGCCAAGAAGCTCAACGCCTGGCTGTACCAGCAAGGCAGCATCACCCATTTCTACGAGACCGGCGATGTCCGCGTCTTCGCTGGCGCCACACCCAACTGCGCCATCTTTCGCTTCGAGAAGGGGCGCTTCGACCGGCGCATGGCCGACGGCCGAAGCTTTACCGAGGTCGACGGCCAGCTGATGTTCCTGCGCGACGATCATGGCGTGCGTTTCGCCGACGTGTTCACGGTCAAGGTCGGCGCCGTCTCCGGGGCCGATCACATCTTCACGCATGCCCAGGGCAACATGGAGTTCGTCTGCTCGAAGACCGTCGACACCGGCGCCACCCGGCGGATGCTGTACGGCCTGCAGCACCCGCACCTGAAAAAGCACAAGGCCGAACTACTCGCCCGCCGCG
>PHCU01000195.1 GCA_002842345.1 Betaproteobacteria bacterium HGW-Betaproteobacteria-12
GGAAATTCGACATGGAGGCCTCCGGCTCAGGATGCCTCTATGACAAATCGCTCCACAGATCGTTCACTGCGGGGCTGTTAAATCCGACAGGCTGCTAGTACGTTCTATCCTGCTCCGCTCCAGAGACGAATGGGAATGGATCGACAAAGCTCCAAAGGTAAGGCTCTTTAAAGAATCCGCTAGCCGTGAACGTTCTCTGACCCGAGAGCAGGCAGGTTGCCTTTTGGATGAGTTACCAGAGCACCAACGCGAGGTCGTGTTGTTCGCCTTGGCTACGGGCCTCAGGCAAAGCAATGTCCTCAAGCTCGAATGGTCACAGATCAACCTGGAACAGCGACATGCATGGATTCATGCGTCGCAGTCGAAGAACCGGCGTCCGATTGCCATTCCGTTGAATGATGCGGCACACGCTGTACTCATACGACAGAAGGGCAAGCACCTGGAGCGTGTCTTTACGTTCCGGGGAAAGCCGCTGAATTCTGCCAATACGCGGGCCTGGAAGAAGGCGCTGAAGCGTGCTGGAGTCGATAACTTTCGTTGGCATGATTTGAGGCACACCTGGGCAACGTGGCAGCGACAGGCTGGAACACCGACTCATGAGCTACAACGATTGGGGGGGTGGCGAACCGGAGCGATGGTAGAGCGTTACGCTCATCTGGCACCGGACCATCTGGCGGTAGCGGCGTCGCGGCTGGATTCTCTGTTGGTCGGCTACGAATTGGCTACGTAGCACCGGAAATGAAAACGGCTCCCAACGCTGGGAGCCGCTTAAAATCTGGTGGGGCGTGAGTGATTCGAACACTCGACCTACGGATTAAGAGTCCGCTGCTCTACCAACTGAGCTAACGCCCCAGATTCGTGCTTTCTTGGTGGGTCGGCCGAGATTCGAACTCGGGACCAACGGATTAAAAGTCCGCTGCTCTACCGACTGAGCTACCGACCCGACCTGCAAGAGCCGCGCATTTTAGCCACGCATTGGAGGGGCGTCAATACATCGTCGAGAATTTTTGTTCCCGGAGTTAAGTTTTCCGCTCTGGCCAGCGCCTGCAGGCATAGCGAACCGCGAGGTTTTAGCGGCGTGTCATGGATGTGCCGGAGTCGACCATTTTCCGTTGGCATGTCGTGTGCGGCGGGTCTGGAAAAATTTCTTGTTGGGGCTAAAATCGCGCCCTGTTTCAAGTCTTAAGTCACTGTATGAAAGACCTAAATTTGGCTGGTCATCCCTATTTTCTGCTGTTGCTCGCCTGGCGCGGAATTCTCGCTGCCCTGGCGCTGCATGCGGCGTTGGAAAAGCCCTTCGAGGCGATGCTGATGGCGCTGGCCGTCATCGCCGGCTTTGTCCTGATCGGCGAGTTTGTCTATGCGCAGAAGGTGCATAGAGACAACGAGCGTCGCCGCTTGCAGCTAGAACGGGAAATGCGCGAACGCCGGGCGGAGGAAGCGCGTCTGCGCTATGAGGCGGCCAAGGCAGCCGAGAAGGCGAAAGGCGGCGGCAGCTTCGGGCTGGACGATGACGAGCCGACCGCAGCTGTGCCCGAGGACAGTCAGGCCGGCATCGCCGCCTTGTCCGCCAAGGATTTCGATGTTGCCTTGCATGGTGCCGACATAACGCAGCGCCGCGCTTGAACCGGGCGGCAGAGTCACGCCTTGGGCAACGGTTCCGGAGAAAACAGAAAGCCATCCCGCAGGATGGCTTTCTGTTTTGAGCGCGGCAAATGCACCTGCCTGTTAACGAGGGCTGGTCAGCCCAGGCGCCGGCAGATCTCCTTGGTCAGCGCTGACTGATTCATCGCGTAGAAATGCAGGCCGGGGGCGCCACCCTTGAGCAGGCGTTCGCAAAGATCGGTGACGACGTCCAGGCCGAAGGCACGGATCGAGTCGGCATCGTCGCCGAAGCTCTCGAACTTCTTGCGCATCCAGCGGGGGATTTCGGCGCCGCAGGCATCGGAGAAACGGGCCAGCTTGGTGAAGCCGACGATGGGCATGATGCCGGGAATGATCGGGAGGTCGGCGCCCAACGCCCGGGCCTCTTCGACGAAGCTGAAGTAGGCATCGGCATTGTAGAAATACTGGGTGATGGCCGAATTGGCGCCGGCCTTGACCTTGCGCACGAAAGCGTCGAGATCGTCTTTCGGGCTGCGGGCCTGCGGGTGCCATTCCGGGTAAGCGGCGACTTCGAGGCTGAACCAGTCGCCGGTCTCGGCGCGGATGAATTCGACCAGTTCGTTGGCGTAGCGGAATTCGCCGGTCTCGGCCATACCCGAGGGCAGGTCGCCGCGCAGGGCGACGATGCGCTTGATGCCGGCCGCCCGGTAGTCGGCCAGGATCTCGCGGATGCTGGCCCGGGTGGAGCCGATGCAGGACAGGTGCGGCGCCGCGTCGTGGCCTTCGGCAGCGATCTCCTTGACCACCGAGAAGGTGCGCTCGCGGGTCGAGCCGCCGGCGCCGAAGGTGACCGAGAAGAAGGCCGGTTTCAGTTGCGCCAGTTCGGCGCGGACCGTGCGCAGCTTGTCGACGCCTTCCGGCGTTTGCGGCGGGAAAAATTCGATGGAGATTTCAGGTTTCATTTGTTCAACCAGATGAAGAATTCGTGATTGCCGTCGCCGCCGGTGATCGGGCTGTCCAGCCAGGCCTTGACGGTCAAGCCGAGGCCGTGGGCGCAGTCGCGGAACTTGCGTTCGACCTGGTGGTAGAGCGCCGGGTCACGGACGATGCCGCCCTTGCCGATATTGTCGGGGCCGACTTCGAACTGCGGTTTGACCAGCAGCAGCAGCTCGCCGTCGGCAGCGAGCAGGGCAGGCAGTTGCGGCAGGATCAGCGTCATGGAGATGAAGGAGACGTCGCCGACGATCAGGTCGAAGCCGCCGGCCGGAAAGGCCGAGCCGAGGTTGGCGGCGGTCAGGGCGCGACAGTTGATGCCTTCGATGGCGGTCACCGCCGGAGCATGGCGCAGTTGGGAATGCAACTGGTCGTGGCCGACATCGACGCCGACCACATGGCGGGCGCCGGCCTGCAGCAGGCAGTCGGTGAAGCCGCCAGTCGATTGGCCGACATCGAGGCAATGCTTGCCGGTAACTTTGAGGCTGGCTTGGGCCAGGGCGCCGGCCAGTTTCAGGCCGCCGCGCGAGACGTAGTGCGCATCGGGGTCGGCGGCGACGATCAAGGGCGTGGCTTCGGGCAATTCCAGCGCCGGCTTGCTGATCGGCCCGCCGGCCCAGCTGACCCGGCCGGCTTTGATCATCCCTTGTGCCGCCGTGCGCGAAGGGGCGAGCTTCTGGGCGACGAGCAGGGCATCCGCCCGCAGCATCCCGGCCGGCCGCTGATGGACCGGTTCGGGTTCCGGGCGCGGCTTCTTCTGCCGCGCGTGGAAGGAATTCATGCTCATCGACGGCCCGGCTTATTTTTTCCGCAACAGGAGCGCGCTCAGAGCCCAGGAAATCAGGCTGTAAGCGATCGAACCGAGCAGCGCCGACCAGAAGCCACCAACGTGGAAGCCGTCGATCAGCGCTCCGGCCAACTGGAAGAGCAGGGCGTTGATGACGAAGATGAACAGGCCCAGCGTCAGCAGCGTCACCGGCAGGGTCAGCAGCACCAGCAAGGGCCGCAGCAGCGCGTTGATCAGGCCGAGGACGACGGCGACCAGCAGGGCCGTGCCGAACCCGGCCACCTGGATCGTCGGCACGATATAGGGCAGCGCCAGCAAGGCCAGCGCATTGACGATCCAGAGGGCGAGCAGGTTCAGCACGGTGGCCTCGCTTGGCTTAGTAGCGGTAGTGCTCGGCCTTGTACGGACCTTCCTTCGGCACGCTGATGTAGGCAGCCTGTTCGTCGGTCAGTTCGGACAAGACAGCGTTGAGCTTCTTCAACTGCAGGCGGGCGACCTTCTCGTCGAGGTGCTTGGGCAGCGTGTAGACGCCGACCGGGTACTTGTTGGAACCCTTCACGGCTTCCGTCCACAGCTCGATCTGGGCGATGGTCTGGTTGGCGAAGGACGAGGACATCACGTAGGACGGATGGCCGGTGCCGCAACCGAGATTGACCAGGCGGCCCTTGGCCAACAGGATGATGCGCTTGCCGTCCGGGAAGATCACGTGATCGACCTGCGGCTTGATCTCTTCCCACTGGTACTTTTCGATCGAGGCGACGTCGATTTCGTTGTCGAAGTGACCGATGTTGCAGACGATGGCCTGGTCCTTCATCGCCGCCATGTGGTCGTGGGTGATGACGTGGAAGTTGCCGGTGGTGGTGACGAAGATGTCGGCCTTGTCGGCGGCGTATTCCATGGTGACGACGCGATAGCCTTCCATCGCCGCCTGCAGGGCGCAGATCGGGTCGATTTCGGTGACCCAGACCTGGGCCGACAGGGCGCGCATGGCCTGGGCCGAGCCCTTGCCGACGTCGCCATAGCCGGCGATGACGGCGACCTTGCCGGCGATCATCACGTCGGTGGCGCGCTTGATGCCGTCGACCAGCGATTCGCGGCAGCCGTACAGGTTGTCGAACTTGGACTTGGTCACCGAGTCATTGACGTTGATGCCCGGGAACTTCAGTTCGCCGCGCTGGTGCATCTGGTACAGGCGATGCACGCCGGTGGTGGTTTCCTCGGTGACGCCCTTGATCTGGGCCAGGCGCACGGAATACCAGGTCGGATCGACGGCCAGCTTGGCCTTGATGGCGGCGAACAGGATGGTTTCTTCTTCCGAGCCCGGCTTGGCCAGCAGCTCGATGTTCTTCTCGGCGCGGGCGCCGAGGTGCAGCAGCAGCGTCGCATCGCCGCCGTCGTCGAGGATCATGTTGGAGTAGCCGCCGTCGGCCCACTCGAAGATGCGGTGGGTGTAATCCCAGTAATCGACCAGAGTTTCGCCCTTGACGGCGAAGACCGGGATGTTCTGCGCGGCGATGGCGGCGGCGGCGTGGTCCTGGGTCGAGAAGATGTTGCACGAGGCCCAGCGGACTTCGGCGCCGAGCGCGGTCAGCGTCTCGATCAGCACGGCGGTCTGGATGGTCATGTGCAGCGAGCCGGTGATGCGCGCGCCCTTGAGCGGCTGCGACTTCGCGAACTCTTCGCGAATGGCCATCAGGCCCGGCATTTCGGTTTCGGCGATGCGGATTTCCTTGCGACCCCAGTCGGCAAGGTTCAAATCGGCAATAACGTAATCTTTGAATTCAGCCACAGTAAGCTCCTGATGAACTGTGGCCGGGAGGGATGCTCACCCGGCATCCCGCGCCCGGCACGGGTTAAATGGGTGAGCGCAGTTGCAAACCGAGCCTGGGAGTGTTCTCCTGCAGCGCTCCTCGGTAGGTCGCGGATTATAAACCGCTTTCAAGGTTCCGGCGATGGCACCGCGGGCCGTCGACGAAAAAGGGAGCCGCTCGGGCTCCCTTGGCTGACCGTGCGGTGGCTTACAGTCCGGCGTCGGACTTCAGCAGCATCGCGCGATCGGTCGCTTCCCAGGTGAACTCCGGCTCGTCGCGGCCGAAATGGCCGTAGGCGGCGGTCTTCTGGTAGATCGGGCGCAGCAGATCCAACATATTGACGATGCCCTTCGGGCGCAGATCGAAGTGCTTGCGGATCAGCGTGGTCAGCGTCTCGTTGCTGATCTTGCCGGTGCCGTAGGTCTCGACCATGATCGAGGTTGGTTCGGCGACGCCGATGGCGTAGGAGACCTGCACCAGGCAGCGCGAGGCGAGGCCGGCAGCGACGATGTTTTTGGCGACGTAGCGGGTGGCGTAGGCGGCGGAACGGTCGACCTTGGACGGATCCTTGCCGGAGAAGGCGCCGCCGCCGTGCGGGGCAGCCCCGCCGTAGGTGTCGACGATGATCTTGCGGCCGGTCAGGCCGCAGTCGCCCTGCGGGCCACCGACGACGAAGCGGCCGGTCGGGTTGACCAGATACTTGATGTTGCCCTTGATCAGTTCCTTCGGCAGCACCGGCTTGATGATTTCCTCGATGGTGGCTTCGCGCAGGTCTTCCAGGCTGATGTCCGGCGAGTGCTGGGTGGACAGCACGACGGTGTCGATCGAATGCGGC
>PHCU01000036.1 GCA_002842345.1 Betaproteobacteria bacterium HGW-Betaproteobacteria-12
GCTGACCTCGATCAACCAGTACTTCCTGCATGCCCGCATGTTCCGCAACTGGGGCCTGGAAAAGCTCAACGACTACCAGTACAAGCAGTCGATCCGGGTGATGAAGGAAGCCGACGAAGTCATCGAGCGCATCCTCTTCCTCGAAGGCCTGCCCAACCTGCAGAACCTCGGCAAGCTGCTGATCGGCGAGAACGTCGTCGAATGCCTGCAGGGTGATCTGAAGTACGAGCAGACCATCCAGCGTCCGCTGCTGATCGAGGCCATCGCCCTGTGCGAAGACCTGCAGGACTACGTCAGCCGCGAACTGCTGGAAGACCTGCTCGAACACTGCGAGGAAGCCATCGACTGGCTGGAAACGCAGCAGTCCCTGATCGAGGACGTGACCCTGCCGAACTACCTGCAGGCGCACATGGAGCCGGGCGGCGACTGAAAACCGCGCCTACGCACCGTTGCTGCCAATGCCCCGATTCGTCGGGGCATTTTTCTTTGCTGCGCGGCGCCCCCTATCGGCGCGAACGCCGGACGGCGGAAATGACGATATGTTCGTCAAATTCGCCGAAACACACTTCCGGCAAGCGCCGTTCCGGGCAGACACGCCGCTCGCCATAGCCCTCGGGCGGGCCGAAATCCTGGCCGCGCCTGTCCTCGCCGGCGCGCTTTTCCCGTCCGGATGGGGTTACCGTCCTCGCCGCAACGAAGACAGCGTTCATCGACTTGATGGTGGTCATCATCTTTTTTTCCTTTGCGCTGGGTGGAACAGCGGACAGCTTTGCCACTGGCGTCCTCAAGCATATGCCGTGCCTACCGGAAAACAGTCTATAACTATTTGTTTATATTGATAATAAAGACACCCCATCAAGGCTGCTGCAAACCACCACCGGGGAAGTCGCCCGGCACCGGGGCCGAAGCCCCACCCGCTTTCCCCGCCGACCCGCAGCACGGCAGCACGGCGCCAGGAGCGCCTACGCGGCCACGATGAGCGGAAAACTGGCGTGCAGGCCGTCGCTGCCGGGCACGAAGGGCACGGTCAGCGCCGCACGTTCGGCCGCGTCGAGCTGGCGCCAGAGGAAATCGCGCGGATTGCCCGGATCGCCGGCGACATAGAGCTGGGTAGTCAGCAGTTCGCGGCTGCCGAGACGGACCTTGACGTGGATGTGCGGCGTCCGGCCGCTGTAGGCGACTGGCCGAATGGTGCGGAAGCGATAACGGCCCTCGGCGTCGACGACGACCTTGCCGAAGCCCTGGAAACGCCGGTCGGCGCGATCGCCATCGCCGGGGTGGTGATAGTGGCCGGCATGATCGCACTGCCAGATTTCCACCTGGGCGCCCTTGACCGGCCGCCCGGCCAGATCGACGACGCTGCCGTCCAGCCAGGCCGCCTGGCCCTGGCGATAGTCGAGCGGGCCATTGCGCAGCAGGTCGGCATCGGCATCGGCCGGCAATTGCAACGGATAGAAGGGGCCTTCGGTCTGCGCCGGCGTCGGCTGGCGCACGGCAACCGGCTGGGCGCGCACGCCGAGCAACAGGGCCGGGGCGACGGCGAGGACGGCCGCCACGGTGCGGCGGCGGTTCACGCCGTACTGGCTCAAAGCGGCAGCGGGTCGTTCAACGGGCATGGCACACCTCCTGGCTCCCTCTTTCGAGGCAAACCGTAGCGCGAAGTTCCGCCGGGCGGGTTGCAGGCTACTGGCGGAAGCGCTCCGGCAACAGGCGCCGCAAGGGCGTTCCGAGCAAGTCGCGAAAGCCCTGGCTATGCAGTGCCAGGCCACCGGCCAGGCCGACCAGGCAGCCGAGCACGGTGTCGAACAGGCGCGCCTGCAGCAGCGCATCTGCCGGCAGCAAGCCAAGCTGTGGGGCGTCGGCCAGCAGGATGGTCAGCGGCGTGATGAAGATGGTCGCCAGGCCGTAATGACGGACGACCAGGGTCTCGATGATGAAGGCCAGGGCCATCATCAGCAGCGCCACGCGCCACTGGTCGAGCGGCAGCGCCAGCAGCCCGCCGGCCACCAGCAGGCCGATGCCGGTGCCGGCGATACGGTGCAGTTGCCGGGTCCACACGGCGCGCAGCGAAGCCCCCTGGATCACCGCCAGGCAGCTGACCGGCACCCAGTAAGGCCGGTCGAGCTGCAGCAGCTGCGCCAGCGCCAGCGCCAGGCCGACGCAGGCGCCGATGACGATGGAATCGAAGATGACGAAGTCGAAACTGAGCGGTGGCAGCGGGCGCACCGGCTGCGCGGCCTGGCGGCGCAGCGCCTGACGGCTGTAGAAGAAGGCGATCACGCCGGCCTGCAGGCAGCCCAGGGCGAGCAGTCCGACCTGCAAGGGCAGCTCCGGCAGTTCCAGCGGCGAATAGGCGGCGATCGCCGCGGCCATGATGAAGAACAGGCTGCCCGGCGGCGCCAGGCGGTAGTAGCGGCACAGCATCGAGACCAGGATGGCCAGGGCGGTCAGCAGCGGCACCTGCCAGCCGGGCAGGAACTGGCTGAGCAGGCCGAGCGTGAAGCAGGCGCAGAACGCCAGCGCCACCGCCAGCAGCCAGCGCAGCCGGTGCGCCAGCGGCGTTTCCGGTAGATAGAGGAAGCACAGGCCGCCGAGCGATGCAACCAGGCCGTAGTCGATCCGCCCGCCAGCGGCGCCGGCCAGCAGCGGCAGGCCGATCGCCAGGGCGGCGCAGAAGGGCATCGGCCAGCGCCGGTCGCTGGCCTGGATGGTCGTCAGCTCGTTCCACTCCCGGCGCGCCAGCGCCTGCCATCGTTCAAACCAGCGCCAGTCCTTCACCAGCCCGCCCTCCGCCCACTTTGTCAGGCACGCAGTCTAGCGAATTTTCCCTGGCCGGCGGTGCGCGGATGGCGGCCGTTCAGCCGGCGTGCTGGCGGATCCAGGCGACGTACTGGTTCATCCAGCCCTGCAGGAAGGCCTGGCTGCCGGCGCCGATGTTGCCGGACTCGTCGAACAGGCCGTCCTTGGCCTGAATGAAGGCTTCCGGCTGACCCATCGTGGCCACGTCAAGATAGGCCAGGATGTTGCGCAGATGCTGCTGGGCCAGCGCACTGCCGATGGCGCCGACCGAAACGCCGATGACGCCGGCCGCTTTGCCGGCCCAGGCACTCTGGCCGTAGGGACGGGAAGCGTGGTCGATGGCGTTCTTCAGCACGCCGGGCAGCGAGCGGTTGTATTCCGGCGTGACGAACAGCAGGCCGTGCGCCGCCTTGATTTCCTCCTTCAGGCGGAGCACCGCCAGCGCCGGGTGACCGTCGTCGTCCTGGTTGTAGAGCGGCAGATCGCCGATCGACACCTGCTTGAAGGAAAAGTCCGGCGGCGCCAGCCGGGCGATGGCCGTGGCCAGTTTGCGATTGAAGGAATCCTGGCGCAGGCTGCCGATGATGACGGCGATCTGGTATTGGCTCATGGTGGTCTCCACTTGTTATTGGTCGGGATTGACCTCAGGAAGACCCTGGCGACGGCAATTGGTTCGACCGCCGCGGCAGCGGCGGTGACAGATTTCTGTATCTCAGCCCGTCGTCTTTGCGTCCAACCGGGTGGGCTGGCGGCATTCGCCGGCCCTGTCATCGCCACCTAACCCGGAGCCATCATGGATACCAGCCAAACCACCTCACCCTCAACCGCCAGCACGCCGCGCACCCTGACCACGCTGTACGGCAACACGCAGAAGCTCGACGGCGGCGCGATGTTCGGCAACGCGCCGCGCAGCCTGTGGCAGCGCTGGTTTGCCGCCGACGACGAGAACCGCATCGAACTCGGCTGCCGCGCCCTGCTGGTCCGCGACGGCGAGCGCAACATCCTGGTCGAAGCCGGCATCGGCGCCTTCTTCAGCCCGGAGCTGAAGGCCCGCTTCGGCGTCGGCGACAGCCGCCACCTGCTGCTCGACAAGCTCGCCGAACTCGGGCTGAGCGATGCCGACATCGACGTCGTGATACTGACCCACCTGCACTTCGACCACGCCGGCGGCCTGCTCGCCGCCTGGGAGGACGGCCGCCCGGCGCGCCTGCTGTTTCCCCGCGCCCGCTTCGTCACCGGCCAGCGCCAGTGGCAGCGGGCCTGCCGGCCGCACGCCCGCGACCGCGCCTCCTACATCCCGGAATTGATCGAGCTGCTGGCCGCCAGCGGCCGCCTGGAACTGGTGGATGACGGTGCCGGCTCGCCCAGCCTCGGCAGCGACTGGCGTTTTCACGTCAGCGACGGCCACACGCCGGGGCAACTGCTGCCGGAAGTGGCGATGCCCGGCGGTCCGGTGCTGTTCGGCGGCGACCTGATTCCCGGCGCGGCCTGGGTGCACCTGCCGATCACCATGGGCTACGACCGCTGCCCGGAAGGCCTGATCGACGAAAAAACCGAGCTCCTCGCCGACCTGCTGGCGCGCGGCGGCCGGCTGGTGTTTACGCACGACCCGCAGATCGCCATCGGCCGCCTCGAGCGCGATGAAAAGGGCCGCTTTGGCTTGGTGGACAGCGCCTCCGCGGTGCTCGACCTGGCCGAATGAGCGCCATGCGGCGGCCGGCGAAAAAATGTATCGCCGGCCGTCGCCGCTGCGTCTAACCAGGTGGGCAGGCAATCAAGCCGGCCCGCCACGACAAACTGATAACGAAAGGAAAGATCATGAACGGACTGACCCCGCGCGAACGCGAACTGGTGGCCCTCGGGGCCGCGATGGGCAGCAATTGTGTGCCCTGCATCGAGCACCACATCCCGGAAGCCCGCCGCGCCGGGCTGAGCGACGCCGAACTCGGCGAAGCCATCGAACTGGCCGACCAGATCCGCCAGGTGCCGGCGCGCAAGGTGCTGGCTGCGGCCAGCGCCGCCCTGGCCCCGGCGGCCGCGCGGGCGCCGCTGCCGGAAGCGGCGCAATGCGCAGACATGAGCCGCCACGCCTCGTCATGCTGCTGAGCAGCGCACGCGGCGCCGGGCCGATGGCCATCCATTTACCCGGCGTCGCGCTATGCTGCGGCCGATGCGAGAGATGCCGATGAACTCCGAAACCAACCCGATCGACCGCGTACTGGCTGAGGTCGCCGCGCCGGTGCTGCGCTATCTGCAACGCTATGTCGGCGAGCGCAGCCTGGCCGAAGACCTGCAGCAGGAAACCCTGCTGCGCATCAGCCGCGGCCTGCCCGGCTTCGATGGGCGCTCGTCGCTACGTACCTGGGCTTTCGCCATCGCCAACCGCGTCGCCGCCGACCATTTCCGCCAACCGGAACGGCGGCAGCAGATCGTCGAACTCGACGAAGCGCTGGACGCCGTCGATCCCGAACGCGAAATCGGCGAGCGCATCGTCGCCGACGCGATGAACCAGTGCGTGCGCCAGGTCATCGACAGCCTGCCGGATACCTACCGCGCACCGCTGATCCTCTACGACCTGGAAGAACTGTCGATCGAACAGACCGCCGAGATCTGCCAGTGCACGGTGGCCAACGCCAAGATCCGCCTGCACCGCGCCCGCCGCCGGCTGAAGGCGGCGCTGCAGCGCCAGTGCGCCTTCTACCGCGACGACGAAGGCACCTACCGCTGCGACCGCAAGGCTTAGCCGCCGATCTCGGCGTAGCGCGGGCAGCTGGTCAGGTGGTCGTTGACCAGCCCGGCCGACTGCATCAGCGCATAGCAGATGGTGCTGCCGACGAACTTGAAGCCGGCCTGCTGCAGCGCCTTGCTCATCGCGTCCGACTGCGCCGTGCGCGCCGGCACTTCGCTCAGCGCCTGCCGGTGGTTGCGCAGCGGCTGGCCATCGACGAACTGCCACAGGAAATCGGAAAGCGACCGGCCACTCGCCTGTAGCGCCAGGCAGGCCTTGGCATTGCCGATCGCTGCAGCGATCTTGGCGCGGTTGCGGACGATGCCCGGATCGGCCAGCAGCGCCGCGACCTTGGCCGCGTCGTAACCGGCGATCACGGCCGGGTCGAAGCCGTCGAAGGCGCGCCGGTAGTTTTCCCGCTTTTTCAGGATGGTTGCCCACGACAGGCCGGCCTGGGCGCCTTCGAGAATCAGCAGTTCGAACAGCTTGCGGTCGTCGCGTAGCGGCACGCCCCATTCCGTGTCGTGATAGTGGCGGTACAGGTCGAAGCCCTCGCACCAGGGGCAGCGTTGCCCATTCTCCATGTCACTCCTCCCGTTGCGATGGCATTTGTCCCAGGCGCCAGCCAAGCAGGCCCCACAGCGCGGCGACCGGCGCCGCGGCCAGGGCGATGGCGGCGGCACTGAGGCCGAGGGCGGCGAGACCGGCGTAGAGCCAGCCGCTGAGCAGATCGCCGCCACGATACACGGCGGCATCGATGAAGGCTTTCGACTTGTAGCGCTGCTCGCGGCTCAGCCGGGTGAACAGCACCTCGCGCGCCGGCTTGGCCAGCGCGTGGCGGCTGCTGTCGTAGAGCACGCGGACCACCAGCAGCGCCGTCAGGGCGCCGGCCGCGCCGGTATTGCCGAGCACCAGGAAGCCGAGCGCCGCCACTGCCGGCAGCACCGCCAGCGTCGCCCCGACGCCGATCCAGGCCAGGATGCGGGCGGTCAGCAGGGCCTGAGTGAATAGCGTTAGCCCATTGACCGCCAAGTCAATGCGGGCAAGGAAGGCACGGCGGGTGGCCCGGTCGGCAATGGCCTCGCCGACCAGGTAGGACTGGATGAAGTAGAGGATGGTCGAGGCGAAAGTCATCAGCAGGATCCACAGCGCGATGCGGCGCAAGGCCGGCGAGCGGCAGACCATGAGCATGCCGCTCCAGGCGCTGCCGCCGACGGGCGCCGCCGGTTCGCGCTGCAGCGTCGCCGGCGCCTGCTCGGCGCGCTGATCCAGCGCCCGGGCCAGGCGGCCGGCCGCTTCGAGCGGCAGTACGGCCAATAGCAGCAGCGCGAACACCGGCACCACCGGCGCCAGCGCCGCCGTGCTCGCCGAGCCGACGATGCCGCCGAGCGAGGAGCCGACGGTGATGAAACCGAACAGGCGCTTGCCCTGCTCGTCGCGGAACAGATCGACGACCAGGCCCCAGTAGACGGTGACGACGAACAGCGCGAAGACGCTGGTCCACACGTAGAAGACGCGGTCGATCCACGGCCGCGCCGTTTCCGGCAGCAGCACCAGGGCCAGGTAGAACAGCACCAGATTGGCGGCGAAGAAGCGGTTGGCCAGCGGGATGAAGACGCCGCGCCGGAGCCGGGCGACGGCCAGCGAATACAGCGGCACGGCGAGCAGCATGACCAGGAACACCGCCGTCCACAGCAATTGCAGGTTGCCGCGGTCGGCGGCGCCGATCTCGTCGCGCACCGGGCGCAGCAGGTAGTAGGCGAACAGGATGGCGAAGCCGTAGGCGGTGGCCAGCAGCAGCGGCACCGTCTCGCCGGGGCGGACCGGCACCAGGCGTGCAAACAGCCGGGCGAGCACCGCTCAGCCGTCCACGATGGCGTCGAAATAGCCGGCGATCTCCCGGCGCAGCGCCGCGTCCGGCAGCCGGCCGCGGGCGGCGCCGAGGTTGTCGGCGACGTGCGCCGCCTGGGTACTGCCGGGAATGGCGCAGGTCACCGCCGGATGGCTGACCACATACTTGAGAAAGACCTGCGCCCACGAGCTGCAGTCGATCTCCGCCGCCCAGTCCGGCAACGGCCGTTCGCCGACGGCGCGGAACTGGGCGCCGCGCCCGAACGGCAGATTCACCAGCACCGCCATGCCACGCTCGGCGGCCAGCGGCAGCAGGCGCTCGCCGGCACCACGATTGCCGACGGCGTAATCGACCTGGATGAAGTCGAGCCGCTCGCGGCGCATGATCGCTTCCATCTCGGCATACTGCCGGTCGTTCGAACTGGTGATGCCGAGGTGGCCGATATGGCCGGCCGCCTGCTGTTCGCGCAGGATCGGCAGCACCGTCGCAACGCCGCGCAGGTTGTGCAGCTGGACCAGATCGAGACGCGGCGTGCGCAAGGCGACGTAGGAAGCGGCCAGGCTGTCGCGGCCTTCGCCGGCGGACTCGCGGCCGACCTTGGTCGCCAGGAACAACTGCTCGCGCAGGCCGTTGGCAGCAGCCAGCAGGCGGCCGATGACGGCTTCCGAATCGCCATAGGCCGGCGCCGTATCGACGACCTTGCCGCCAAAGCGGAGGAAGGCGCCCAGCGTCTCACGCAGCCGTTCCAGCCAGGCCTCATCGCCGAAGCGGAAGCGGTTGGTGCCGAGGCCGACCAGCGGCAGGCGGATGCCCGTCGATGGCACCGGCCGCGTCAACAGCGGCGCCTGCGCCGCGGCCGGCGGCAGCAGCGCGGCTGCACCGAGGGCCAGGCCGGCCTGCAACAGGCGGCGACGGCTGGCCAAAGGGACGGGGATCATGACGCCGCCTCAGCGCTTCAGCTTCAGCGCCTGCTGCAGTTCGCTGGCGGTCAGCGCCCGGCCGAACACCGGGCTGCCGACATCGAACTCGCGCGCCCTGGCCAGGCCGCCGACCACCACCGGCACGAAGCCGGCATCGCGCACCAGGCGTTCGGCGATCCTGAGCGCCGCCGCGTCGTCGCTGGCCAGCGGCACGGCGACCCGCTCGCCGGGCCGGTGCGCCTGGCTATGCAGGACGGTATGCGGAATCGTGGTGAAGGCGCGAACCAGGCGCACGCCGGGCAGATATTCCGCCGAAGCGAGAGCGCTGCCCTTGTGCCGCGCCGCTTCCGCCATGTCGCCATCGCGATCGGGAAAAGGATTGCCGGTTTCGAGCACGACCTTGCCGCGCATGGCCGCCGCGTAATCGCGTCCGATCTGCGGCAGCGCGCCGTAGGGCACGGAAATCAGCAGCACCTCGCCGAAGGCTGCGGCTTCGGCCGGCGTCCCGGCCCGCACCCGCGGGCCCAGACGCTTGGCCAGCTCCTGCAGGCGCTCTGGATGACGCGAGGAAATCAGCAGCTCGTGGCCGGCCCCGGCCCAGCGTTCGGCCAGGGCGCCGCCGACGCGGCCGGTGCCGATGATGCCGATCTTCAGGATCGAGGCCTGGCTGCGGACCACGCCGGGCATGGCGGCGAGGCCGACGAGCCCGGCGAGCAACGCGCGGCGGCGCGGGCAACAGGGGGATGTGTCGTTCATTGTTCCCTCCTCACAATGCAAACAACTCCGGATGGCGTCGCCAGAAGGCGGCATCCGGCAGCGGGCCACGGCCGGCGCCGGCGTTGTCGGCCATGTGTTCGGGGCGGCTGGTGCCGGGAATGGCGCAGGTCACCGCCGGCTGCGCGAGGACGAACTTGAGCAGCAGTTGCGCCCAGCTGCGCGCCTCGATCTCGGCCGCCCAGGCCGGCAGCGGCTTGTTGCGCAGGCGGCGGAGCAGAGCACCGCCGCCGAACGGGCGGTTGATCAGCACGGCCAGGCCGCGTTCGGCGGCGAGCGGCAGGATGCTCCGCTCGGCCTCACGCTCGTCGAGCGAATAATTGATCTGCAGGAAATCCAGGCGCTCGGCGCGCAGCACGGCGGCCAGCTCGGCGTAGGCGCCGGCGTGGTAATGGCTGACGCCGATGTAGCGCAGACGCCCGCTTGCCTGCCAGTCGCGCAGCGTCGCCAGCTGGGTGCGCCAGTCGACGAGGTTATGCACCTGCATCAGATCGAGGCGTGGCCCGGCGCGCAGCCGGCGACGTGATTCGGTCAATTGCCGGCGCCCTTCCTCGCGGCCGCTGATCCACACCTTGCTGGCGATGAAGGCCCGGCGATGGCTGCCGGTGGCGGCCAGCAAATCGCCGACGTTCTCCTCGGCCCGGCCGTACATCGGCGAACTGTCGATGACCGCGCCGCCAGCCGCGAACAGCGCCTCCAGCACCGCCGGCAGGCGGGCGTATTCGGGCGAGCCGGGAACAAAATCGAAACCCTGCCAGGTACCCAGGCCGATTACCGGCAACAACTCGCCGCTGCCGGGAACCGGCCGCTGCTGCATCGCCAGCGGCACCACCGCCCGGGTCGGCGTGGCGCCGAGCAGCAGCGCCGTGGCGCCGCCGGCGGCCAGACGCAGGAAGGCAGCGCGGGTCATGGTTGGTAAGGGAATGGAGAGTACGGCTTGCTCATGCGCTTCTCCCGACATGCCCGGCGCATCGGATCGATATGCCAGGCAGTACAAGTGGCCAGACCCCGGAATGGCCCACGAGTTCCCGCGCCGGCAATGAAACTGCCGCTTGACTGCAGCGTCCAACAGGCGAATGTCGGCGCCGCAGCAACGACCGGAGACCAGCGCCGCCGACCGAGTCCACCGATGCGGAGGAGGAGGATCATGGCGCGCCGCGCCCTTTGGCTGTGCCTGCTGCCCGTTCTGCTGCTGGCCATCGCCGGGCTGCTGCCGCCGATCGCCCAGCCGCCGGAGTACCACCAGTTCGCCGAGCAGCGGCAGTGCTTCGGCGTGCCGCATTGCCTGGATACGCTGTCCAACCTGCCCTTCATCGCCGTCGGCCTGGCCGGCCTGATCTTTCTCGGCCGCGCCGGCGCCGCCCGGCATTTTGCCGATCGGCGCCAGATGACCGCCTACCGCCTGTTCTTCGCCGCCGTGATCGGCGTCGGCCTGGCTTCCGGCTACTACCACCTGGCCCCGGACAACGCCCGCCTGGTCGGCGACCGCGCCGCCATCGGCATCGCCCTGATGGCCTGGTTCGCCGCCCTGATCGGCGAGCGCGCCTCGCTGGCCTGGGGCCGTCGGCTGTTGCTGCCGCTGCTTGCCGCCGGCCTGGCCGGCGCGCTGTACTGGGGCTGGAGCGAACAGGCCGGGCGCGGCGACCTGCGCCCCTACTTCGTCGTTCAGCTGGTGCCGCTGCTCGGCGTGCCGCTGCTGCTCTGGCTTTACCCGCCGCGCGACAGCGGCGATCGCGACCTCGTCGTAGTCCTTTGCCTGTATCCGCTGGCCCTGGCCTGCGACCTTCTCGACCGGCCGATCGCCGAACTCACCGGCCAGCTCGGTGGCCATACGATCAAGCACCTGCTGGCCGCCGGCGCCGCCGCCTGGGTGCTGCGCGGCCTGAGCCGCCGCCAGCCCTTGCCCGGCAGGCCGGGAGCGCCACCATGAACTACCGCCTGCTGGCCGACGCGCTGCTGCTCCTCCACTTCGCCTTCATCGCCGTCGTTGTCTTCGGCGGGCTGTTCGCCGTCTGGCGCTGGCGGCTGGCCTGGCTGCACCTGCCGGCGCTGGCCTGGGGCATCTGGATCCAGTTCACCGGTGGCATCTGTCCGCTGACCCCGCTGGAAAACCGGCTGCGCCGGCTCGGCGGCGAGGCCGGCTACAGCGGCAGCTTCATCGAGCACTACCTGCTGGCGCTGATCTACCCCGACGGCCTGACGCCCGACGGGCAACTGGGACTGGGCCTAGCGCTGATCGGCTTCAATGCCCTGGTCTATGCCTGGGCCTGGTGGCGGAAGCGACGCCATGCACAATGAACGCGGACTGTTCATACTGCCGGCGCTGTTCGTCGCCATGCTGCTGTTGTGGGGGAGCTTCGCCTTGATCCAGGATGACCTGCTGTATTTTCCCGACAACCCGCCGCGCCCGGCCTTGCTTGCCGAGGCCGCCGGCAACGGCCTGCGCCCCTGGCCGGACGCCGCCGACTACCGCGGCCTGCTACGCGAACCGATCGGCCCGGCGCGCGCCACGCTGCTGCTGTTCCACGGCAATGCCGGCCACGCCGGGCACCGGACCGACTACGCGGCAACGCTGACCGGCCTCGGCCTGCGCGTCATCCTCGCCGAATACCCGGGCTACGGCTCGCGTCCCGGCCAGCCCGGCGAAGCGGCGTTGCTCGCCGACGCCGCGGCAACACTGGCCGCCGTCCGCCGGCAGTTTCCCGGGCCACTGCTGCTGGCCGGCGAATCCCTGGGCGCCGCGGTCGCCGCCGGCGCCGCCAGCCAAGACGACATCCTGCTGCTGATCACGCCGTGGGACCGGCTGGACCATGTCGGTCGCCACCACTACCCATGGCTGCCGGTCGGCTGGCTGCTGCGCGACCACTACGACAGCGCCGCCCGCTTGGCCGGCCACCGCGGGCGCAGCGCCGTGGTTCTCGCCGAGCGCGACCAGATCGTCCCGGCACCCTTCGGCCAGGCCCTGTACGCCGGCCTGGGCGAACCGAAACGCCTATGGACGGTGGCCGGCGCCGATCACAACGACTGGCTGTGGCAGGTCGATACGGCGTGGTGGCAGGAGCTTGTCGACTACCTGCTGGGCGGCAGCCGCTAATCCGCCGCAACGCCAGCGCGTGTTTCGGCGCCTTCGCGCCGGCCCCGCGGACTACAATGGATCGATGCAAATGGAAGACCTGAAAGCACTCGAGTCCCTGGGTTTTACGCTGCCCACCCCGGCCTATCTGATCGGCGCCATCCTGTTTGGCATGATCGGCATTGTCGCCTACCGGCATGGCAGAAAGACATCAATCAAGGCTGCCAAATGGATCGGCATTGCCCTGATGCTCTTCCCTTATGCCATCGCCCAGACCTGGCTGCTGTATGCCGTCGGTGCCGGCCTGTGCGTGGCTTTGTTCGTCTTCCGGAATTAGGACAGCTATTCCGGAGCTTGCCGAAGCGGGTCGGAAGCCGGCGCAGCCGGGCTCGCCAATACATCTTCCAGCCAGTAGCAGGCAATCACCGCGTCGGCGGTGCGGAAGGCGTCGGCCGCCAGGGGAACGCCACAATACACCGTGGCATGCAACAGGATTTCCTGGATCTCGGCCACCGTCGCGCCATTGTTGAGCGCGCCGCGGACATGGCCGCGCAACTCGCTCTGGCGGCCGAGAGCGGTGAGCATGGCGACCGTGATCAGGCTGCGGGTTTTCAGGTCGAGGCCGCCGCGGCACCACACCGAGCCCCAGGCGTTGCCGGTGATGAAGTCCTGCAAGGGCCGGGTGAATTCAGTGGCATGGGCAAAGGCCTGATCGACAAATTCGTCGCCCATGACCTGCCGGCGCACCTTCAAACCATTGATGTAGGCATCACTCATCCTTGTTTTTCCTTGTCTTCGCGCCGCCCCTTCCCGAGTCGCCGCGCAACACCGCCAGCGCCTGCCGGTACTCGGCCCGCGACAGCTGGCCGAGCAGATAGCGGCACTCGATATCCCACAGCTGGCTGACCCGGTCGATGGCCTCGCGCAGATTGCCGGCCGGCGCTGCCGCCTGGCCGGCCATTACCCGGTTCATGGCGCGACGGCGAGTTCCACGGTCCGTTCCGGACGGCCGAGGCGCACGGCAAACGCACAGCCGGTCTTGGCTGCCACCTCAGCCACCGTGATCCCGGGCTGCAACTCGATCAGCGTCAAGCCGCCGCCCTCGTTGACGGTGAACACGCAAAGCTCGGTGATGATCATGTCCACGACCCCCCGCCCGGTCAGCGGCAGATTGCAGCGGGGCAGGATCTTCGGCGCGCCGTCCTTGGCCGTGTGCTCCATCAGCACGATCACCCGGCCGACGCCGGACACCAGGTCCATCGCCCCGCCCGGCCCCTTGACCATCTTGCCCGGCACCATCCAGTTGGCCAGATCGCCGCTCTCGGAAACCTCGAGGCCGCCGAGGATGGACAGATCGACATGGCCGCCGCGGATCATCGCGAAGGAATCGGCACTGGAGAAGAAGCTGCTGCCCGGCAGGCTGGTGATGGTCTGCTTGCCGGCGTTGATCAGGTCGGCGTCGACCGCCTCGGCCGCCGGGAAGGGGCCGATGCCGAGCAGGCCGTTCTCCGATTGCAACGTCACCTGCATACCCTCGGGAATGTAATTGGCAACCAGGGTCGGAATGCCGATGCCGAGATTGACGTAGTAGCCGTTGCGCAACTCTTGTGCCGCCCGCTGCGCCATCCGTTCGCGCACCGGGTCGTGCCTGGCCGCCGCGCCGGCCGTGGTGCGGAACTCGATGCGCTTCTCGTAGGCGGCGCCCTGGACGATGCGGTCCACGTAGATGCCCGGCGTGTGGATCTGGTCGGGATCGAGTTCGCCCGGCTCGACCAGTTCCTCGACCTCGGCGACGGTGACCCGGCCGCAGGTGGCGATCATCGGGTTGAAATTGCGCGCCGTCTTGCGGAAGACCAGGTTGCCGGTGCGATCGCCCTTCCACGCCTTGACGATGGCGACGTCGGCGCGGATGGCCGGTTCCAGCACGTAATCCTGGCCGTCGAACTGCCGGGTTTCCTTGCCTTCGGCCAGCCGGGTACCGAACGCGGTGCGCGTGTAGAAGCCGGGAATGCCGGCGCCGCCGGCGCGCAAGCGCTCGGCCAGGGTGCCCTGGGGCACCAGTTCGAGTTCGAGCTCGCCGGCCAGCACCTGGCGCTCGAATTCCTTGTTCTCGCCGACATAGGAGGCGACGACCTTCTTCACCTGGCGCTGCTTCAACAGCGGCCCCATGCCGAAGTCGTCGACGCCGGCGTTGTTGCCGACGATGGTCAGGTCCTTCGTGCCGGATTCCAGCAGCGCCCCGATCAGGTTCTCGGGGATGCCGCACAGGCCGAAGCCGCCGGCCGCCAGGGTCATGCCGTCGACCAGCAGCCCGTCGAGCGCCGCCGCGGCGTTTGCATACACCTTGCTCATTTCTTCTCCATCTTCGCTTGAGTTCGCGGCCAGCGCCGCGCTACGGGAAGACGGGGGCTAGCCCGCCTTCCCGCTGCTGCTTGCTTAACGGCCGCCGGTGGCGACTTCCTCGAGGTTGTTGAGCGACACGTCGGTGTCCTTGACGCCCTTCGGATTCGACTTCATGTTCGACGACCAGTTGGTGGCATGGCCGCGCTTGACGTCGATGATGTGGCCGATCACCGGCATCACCGCCTTGTAGCCGTCGTCGCCGACGTCAGGCCGGTTCTGGAAGACGAACATCTTCCAGAACTCGCCCTTGCGGTCGAGGGCGTAGCCCAGGTACGGACGCGGGAAGTCGACCTCGATGTAGGCCACCTTCTTGCTGTACGGATGCTCCGGCGGCGGCGTGCCTTCGACCACATACACTTCGCGCGGCTCCCAGCCGATGTCCTTGGCCGGATTGAAGTACGGCGCGTCGGTCATGTTGATGCGCGGGAAACGCTTCTGCGGCTCGGACCACGGCGCCTTGGTGTCGACACTCATTTCCGGGCTGTGGGCAATGGCCAGCACCCAGCGCTTCTCGATCAGCTTGTTCTCGACGTACTTGGTCGGGGCGGCATCCCAGATATCCCAGTCGTCATAGAGCTGATCGGTGCCGCCGATCGGGTCCATCCAGGCGCCGCCGGAAAGCCGGCGAATACGGCGCACCGACTTCAGGTAGGCATAGGCGTCGTCCGGCTTCTTCGAGTCAGCCTGGTTGTAGCGCTGGGAGAAGGTGCCCAGGCCGCGGATGTCTTCCGGGTAGTGAGCGACGAAGTAGGTCTTCTGCGCCACGGTACCGTCGCCGACCGAGATCGGGCCGCCGTCGAGTCGCCCTTCCATGTAGTAGCGGCGCGACTGGAAGGCCTGCACCCGCTCGTAGCCCTTCTTGGCGTCGAGGAAGGCCCAGGCGATGTCGCGCAGGTCCATGGTGGCGCCGTAGGTGGCGGCGCGCAGGTTCCAGATCACCTTGTCGCCGGCATGCGGGTCATCCAGCTTGATCGTCTCGGGCGGGAACGGCATGCCCGCCTTCCAGCCGCTGATCGTGCGGTCGGCCGGGTTGAACTTGACGTCCTTGGACCACTTCTTGGTCGCCTCGACATACTTCGGGTCCATCTCGATTTTCTTCGAGTGGGCGAGCTTGATGGTCAGGTTGTAGTTCTTGATCATCCACTCGAGCTTCTCCGGCACCATGCTGGCGATGGTCTTGCCCTCGAAGGTGTCGGTCTTCACCTTGTCGTAGTTCTCCTTGGTGATCATCGTGCCCTCGGCGAGCTCTGCCGCCAGGACGCTGCCGCAGGCCAGACTGAGGCCGAGGCCGAAGGCCGCCAACAGCGCCGGGCAGCGTCTGCCGAAGCGCTTTTCAACTGTCGATTGTTGCGTGTACATGGTTTGTCTCCTTGGTTAGAACTGCCGGGTCAGGCGAAACACCAGCTGGCTGGCCTTGTCGAAATAGCCGAACAACTGCGACGACTGATTGCTGAATTGCTGCTTGTTCGAACGCTTGGCCCAGAAAATGTCGGCCTCGAGCTTGGCGCTCCAGTGATCGTCGAGGACGAAGGCAACGCTCGGGATGGCGAAACCGCCGCCATGGGTCAGATCGACGCCGACGGCCAGCCCCGGATTGATCGTGTCGTTCCGGTAGTTGAGCGTGGTGAACACCGTCAGGATGGTGCTGTGCTCGGTCAGCCGCGTGCCGTAGGCAAACAGCCGGACCAGGTCGTCGCGCTTGTTGAAATCGAGGACGTAGGTATCGAACAGCTGGACCGACGAGAACGACGGCCGCGAGGTGCCGAGCAGGTCTTCGAAGTGCAGGTTCTTGTCGGCCCGCAGCATGGTCGTCACGGTGTTCTTCAACTTCACCCCGCCCAGACCCAGGCCGACATTGCCCGCCACCGTCGGCGCCGCCAGACTGCCGGTGCCGATGTTGTAGGGCTGGTCCCGGGTGTAGGCGACTTCGGCGCTGAAGACGGTGTCGAAGGTGTCGCTGTAGCCGCTGACGGTGGCCCCGGCCACCGAGATCTTCGGGTGGATCAGGTCGAAGACCGCGCCGCTCGGCGCCTTCTTGTACGGCGCGAAGGCCGAATTGGCCACCGGGTCGGCGGCGAAGGTGCGCAGCCAGGCCAGCGAGTAGTTGAGGCCGGCGAGTTCGCCCGACCAACGGGCGCCGCCGGTCCAGTCGTCATAGTCGCCGGACGGATGATCGCAGTCCTTGTCGGTCACCGCGGTCAGGTCGAAGCCGCGGTAAGGCTGGAAGAACCAGCGGCCGCCGCTGATGTCGTAGGTGTTGCCGATATCCTTGCAGCGATCGAGACCGGGACGGACGAAGGCGGCCAGCATGCCGTTGGCTTCGGGGATGCGGATCTTGGTCGACACCAGGTTCAGCGGCTTGCGCCACTCTTCGTTCTCGCCCTCGAAGAACAAGCGCCAGGACAGATCGTAGCCATTGACCAGATCCATCGCGTGGAAGAAGTCGGACTCGCCCCAGACCAGCTGCTGCTTGCCGACCTTGACCGTCGTCCGCTCGCCGATCGGGAATTCGAACCAGAATTCGCGCAGTTCCTCGGCGTTGTAGTTCTCCAGGATGTTGCCGCTGTGGCCGCCGACCGCCGTGCCGTTGGTCGCCCGCAGGTCTTCCAGGTCGTTCAGGTAGTTGGTCTTGTACTCGCGGTCGAAGCGCGTGATGGCCTTCCACTTGATCGGCCCGGTCTTGGCGTCGGCGTCGAGATTGATCGAGCCGCGCACCATCGACAGCTTGTTGCGGCTCGACTTGCCGACCTGCTTCAGTTCCGGCTGGTTCTCCAGGTTCATCGACGCCCAGCCGCGGGCATAGCCGCCGAGACGGAAGCTGAAATCGCCCCCATCGCCGCCCGCCGTGCCCTCATCGGCCAGGGCGGTGCCGCTGCACAGCCCGAGACCGATGATGACGGCACCGATCTTCGCCGGTGTCCGCCGTCTCTTGTTTAATTCCCTCATGTCCCATCTCCTTCGTTGTGGTACTGCTGGATAAAGCCCGCCGCCAGCAGCGGCGGGCTCGGGTGATTGCGCTTACGCCAGGACGGCGTGCTCGATCGGGCGCTCTTTGCTGCCGACGATGAAGGCCGGCCGGAAGACGTAAACCAGCGCCGGCATGATGAACAGCGCGCTGAAGGCCGAGACGAACAGCCACAGCCCGATAAGGATCCCCATGTCGGCCTGCAGGCGCAGCGACGAGAAGTACCAGAGCACGACGCTGGTGATCAGCGTCAGGGCGGTGATCAGCACGCCCTTGCCGGCCGTGCGCAGCGAATGCACGATGGCGCGCTCGACGTTGGCGTGGTGGTGTAGCTCCTCGCGGATGCCGTCGACGATGTAGAAGGTGTAATCGACGCCGAGGCCGATGCCGAGCGCCACCACCGGCAGGGTGTTGATGTTCATGCCGATGCCCTGCCAGGCCATGTAGGCGAAGGTCAGCGCGTTGGAGAGCACCACCGGGATCATGAAAAACACCCCGGCCACCGTCGACCGGTAGGTCACCGTGCAGCAGACGACCAGCACCAGCAGCGCCAGGGCGATGGCTTCGATCTGGCCGGCCAGGATGACCTCGTTGACCGCTGCCAGCACGCCGACCAGGCCGCCGGCCAGCAGGTACTCGGCCTGCTCGACCGGGTGATTGGCGACGTAGTCGCGGACCCGGGCGATCGCCGTACGGATGGTCTCGCCCTGGTGGTCACGGAAGAACAGCGTGACGGCACCGTACTTGGCATCGGCGTCGGCGTAGCGGTCCATGTCGCCAGGGTCGGAGCCGGAGACGAACATGTAGGTCAGTTCGCTGTTCTCGTTGCTGCTCAGCCCCAGTTCCTGGTACATCGGATTGCCTTCGCGCAGCACCCGCTTGACCTGCGGCAGGATGTCGGCCAGCGAAATGGTGCCACCGACTTCCGGCTGCGCCTCCATGTACTTCTGGAAGCGGTTCATGCTGTCGAGCACCGCCGGTTCGCGCAGGGCGCCGCTGTCCTTGCCGGCGACCACGACGAACATCCGGTCGGAGCCCTGGAACTGCCGGTTGATCTCGGCCGCGTCGCGGTTGTAGGTCGACTCGGGCCAGAGGATGGGCGAGCCGGGATTGGCATCGCCGACCTTCAGGTTGAAGGCATACATGGCCGAGACGACGAAGGCGACGGCGGCACCGGCGAGCACCCCGTAGCGCCAGCGGGTGGTGACGATGCTGGCGCACAGCCCGAGGATGCCGTCGAGCACCGGGGACAGGTTGATCGGGTGGATATGCCCCTTGCCCGACTTGCACCAGGACAGCATGACCGGCGTCAGCACCAGGGCGCTGACGAAGATGGTCAGCACCCAGACCGTGCCGATGAAGGAGATCTTCTGCAGCAGCGGGATCGGCGTCAGGGCGACGACCAGCACGCAGCCGGCATCGGCGACGACGGCCAGGGTGCTCGGCTTGAACAGGTTGCGCGCGCTGGCCCGGGCCGCCGCTTCGGGACTGCTGCCGCCGTGCCCGAGCTCATCGTCGAAGCGCGAGACCAGCTGGACCGAGTTGGAGATCGCCTGGGCGGTGATCAGGAAGGCGACGACGACGACCAGCGGATCGAGATGAAAGCCCATCAGCCGGGCCGCACCGAGCGCCCAGATGGCGCTGACGACGCCGGCCAGCAGCGGCAGCAGGGTGCCGTGCCAGGTGCGGGTGATCAGCAACAGCAGCAGGACCAGCGAGGCGACGGCAAAGAGGAAGATCTGCAGCGTCTCGCCGAGATAGTGGTTGACCCAGCCGTAGAGCACCGGCTCGCCGACCACCCGGGCCTTGACCCCGTCGCCGCCGGCAGCCTCGACCAGTTCCATGATCTGCTGGAAGGCCTTGGTGTAATCCACATCGCCGTCATTGAAATCGACGGTGATCAGCGTCGCCTTGAGGTCGGCCGAGACATAGGGACCATAGACCAGCGGATTGTTCAGCACGGCTTCCCGGAGCACGGCCATTTCGGCCGCGTCACGCGGCAGGTTCGGCCACATCAGCGGGCGCGACTCGACCCCTTCGGTCGAAGCGCGCACCTCCTTGAGCTTTTTCGAGGCCAGCGAGACGATCTGGTAGGTATCGACGCCTTCGACCTTCTGCAGGCCGACGGTCAGCTTCTGCACCTTGCCGAGCACGCTCGGGGTGAAGATGTCGCCCTGCTCGGTCTCGAGCATGATGCTGACCATGTTCGAGCCGCCGAAAGTCTGCTTGAAGCGCTGGTTGACCTCGACGTACGGGTGGTTTTGCGGCAGCAGGTCACTGAATACCGTGCGCACCTCGATCTGGCTCGCCAGGTAGCCCATGACCGCGGTGAGCAGCACGATGGCAGTGACCACCAGGCTGCGGAAGCGGATCAGCGTGGCGAAGGCCCGGTCGACCTTGCCGAAAGTTTCGTTCTTCATCGTTGTCCCCTACTTCGCGGCCTGGCCGGCGATCGCCAGCCGGCCATTGGTCAGGACCGCCAGGTTGGCGCCGGCCAGGTAATAGGCATCGGCGGACTTGACGATCTGGGTCCGCCAGGACAGGTCCTGCTCGGAGATACGCGTGGCCTTCCAGGCGTCCGCCGCGGCGCTCGCCGTGACCATCACGCCCTTGTCGCCGACGGCCAGCCAGCGGCCGCTGTCGCCGTCATCCCAGATGACGCTGTACAGCGATTCGCGGGTCGTCTTGGGCGCCGCCTGCCAGGTTTCGCCACCATCGGCGCTGACCATGACCGTGCCGGACAGGCCGACGGCAACGCCATGCATGGCGTCGCGGAAGGCAACCGACATCAGACTGACCTGATTGGCGGTCTCGACCTCGTGCCAGTTCTCGCCGCCGTCGGCGGTCTTCATGACCGTACCGAACTCGCCGACCAGCCAGCCCTGCTGGCCGAGAAAGAACACGTCGTTCCAGGCGCGGTCCTTTTCGGGCAGGGCGCGCGACCAGGTTTGGCCTTTGTCGGTCGAGCGCAGCAGGGCACCGAATTCGCCGACCGCCCAGGCGCTGTCGGCGAAGATATGCACGCGGAACAGCTTGTTGGGATTGGCCGATGCCGGCGACTGGGCCGCCGTCCAGCTATTGCCGCCGTCGGCGGTGACGATGATGGTGCCGAGGTTGCCGACGGCCGCCGCGTGCTGCGCATCCCAGGCGGCGATGCCGAGCAGGTTGTGCTGGGTGCCGGTCGGCTGGCTGACCCACGATTTGCCGCCGTCGCGGCTCTGCACCACCTTGCCGCCGGTGCCCGCCGCCCAGACCAGCTCCGGGGCCGGTACGGCCAGGCTGACGTAATTGTCCCGGCGCTCGATGGCCGGCGCATCGACGTGGCGGACCTCGGCATCGGCCTTGACGAAGAGGCCTGCGTAGAGCAGTCCCCCGATGATCGCTAACGGTGCAACGGAGGACAGGAAGGTGGCCCCCCGTGTCGCCGTGCTTCCGTATTTCCTGAAATGACGCAGCATGTCTAATCTCCTCGCTGTGGTTGCCCTACCCTTATGGCTCGCGCCTGCCGCGGCGGCGGCGCGATGCTTGTTGCAGGCAGCACGACCCCGCCGCCCCGGGCAGCCGGTAAATCCGGCCCCCGGGACGGGGAGAGGTGTCGCTGTGGGTTTGCTTCGGTGCGGCTTAGTCGGCGCGTTCAGGCACCGGCAGATGCACCCATTCCTTGTAGAAGGCTTCGATGTCCGGCTCGAAGTCGTGGATCACCGGGTACCACGGGGTCGGTGCCTCGACGTCGTGCAAGGTGCCGCAGGTCGGGCAGTAGTACTCGCGGTACACCTGCCACTGGGTATCCGGCGCCATCAGCTTCGGGTACACCTCGGTCATCGCTTCTTCGGTGTCGCGCACGTAGATCGCCGCGTGCAGCTTCCAGTTGTCCTTGTAATCGCAGAACTCGTGGCCGCAGTCGCACTTGATGATCCACTTCTTGCTCTTCGCCGACTGCACGATGTACATGTGCGGCGCCAGCGGCAGGACGATGCGGTCCTTGAAGCTGACCTTGGCCTGCAGGGCCGCGACGTACTGCTCGAAGCGGCTGTTGTCCTTGGGCATCGACAGCATGCGGAAGGTGGTTTCCCAGTCGAGGGTGCCTTCGACCAGATGTGAAACCTGCTCATTGGTATATGACATTTGTATCTCCTTGATTCAGATGGTGGCCTGGCGGCTTACTCTTCGACCTGGACGACGGTCGTCACATCGGGCATCAGCGACAGGTCCATGCGGTGCTTGGAACCGTAGGTCGGCACGCCGAGTTCGTCCTCGAGCAGTTGCCAGTCGGCCGGCAGGCTCCAGAAGTCCTTGAACTCCTTGGTGAACTTCTCGGACAGGCCGAAGCTGGTGGCAAACATGTGCTGGACCTGCACCGCGGCATGCTTGTTGATGATGCGTTCGCGCTCTTCCTTCATCCACTCGCGGGTCGGCAGGGCACGGGCCAGACGCTCCTTGCGCATTTCCTTGCGGCGGGCCGCGGTCTTGCCGGCATCGATGTGGAACACGCCCTTGGCATCCTTGGTGAACACGGCGCCATGGACCTTCAGCGCGTATTCCGGCAGCAGGAACTTCTGGTTGAGGTCGTTCTCGATGGCACTGATTTCACGATCGATCGGATCGCCGAAGCCCGGGCCGCCACGGATGTAGTTCAGGTAGAGGTCATGGTTGTCGTAGCAGTCCTCGGTGGTCATGCACTGCTTGTCGCGCTTGACCACGGCGGTCGCGTCGAGATGGCGCTCGTAGTCGGGCGCGCTCGGATCGATGTCGCCACCCAGCGGCAGCGAGTCGCCGATGGCGATGCGCTCCTTGAGGCCGGTCTTGTGCGCTTCGAAACGGTAGCCGGTGGCCGACGGATAGCCGCCCATCATGCCCCAGTCGCTGTTCATGTAGCCGTTGCCCATGAAGAACATCGTCCAGTCCTGGGCGTTCCAGACCATGCGCAGCGTTTCGAAACCACAGCCACCACGGTACTTGCCGTAGCCGCCGGAGTTGGATTTGACGTTGCGGCCCAGGTACAGCAGCGGCTCGGCCATTTCCCAGATTTCGATGTCGCCCATGTCGCCTTCCGGATTCCAGATGGCGGCGGCGTGGTTCAGGCCGTCCTTGACGGCGCAGGCACCAGTACCGCAGGAGGAGGCTTCGAAGCTATTGACCGCGTGGATCTCGCCGTCCTGGTTGATACCGCCGCCCTGCAGCCAGTTCGAGGTATTGGCGTTGCCGGCATTGACCTCTTCCAGATAGCCGCGGCTGTAGTAGGACTGGCTGAGGCCGCGCCACAGCGCCGCCCAGCCGGAGACCAGGAAGTGCCAGGCGTAGGCGTGACCGGTGCGGCGGTCGTCCGGGTTGCACCAGGTGCCCTTGGGCAGGTGGAACTCGGTGGCGAAGTAGGCGCCGTCGTTGATCCGCTGGGTCGGCACCAGCGTCTGCGACATCATCACCCAGATGCCCGAGGTGAAGGCCACCTGATGGGCATTGAAGGTATGCCAGCCCCAGCGGCTGGCGCCTTCGAAGTCGAGCCGCCACTTGCCGTCCGGCTTGATGGTCATTTCGACCGGCGAGTGCATGATCGAGTCGAGCTTGGCGAAGGCGTTGGAAACCTGGATGTCCTCGTGCTTGAACGGCACATCGACGAAGGAGACCTTGCGGTACTTGCCGGGCAGGGTCATCGCCTTGATCCGGCTCATCAGGCCGCGGCGGCCTTCTTCGATGACTTCGCCGGAGAACTTCTCGTAGGCGTCCAGGCCATCGGCGCGGATCACTTCCTCGACCAGTTCGCGGATCATGTGGCAGCCGGCGATCCGGGTCTTCTCGTCGAGGATCCAGTACTTCGGCGTGCGCACCGAGCGCTGCGACTCATGCAGCCAATCGCGCAGCGGCTCGTCGTTCACCCCCGTCTTGCGGCAGGTGATCATGTAGCCGTCGCCGAAACGCTGGGTCTGACCGGTGGACATCGAGCCCGGCGTCACGGCGCCGGTATCGATGACGTGGGTGACGCCGCCGACCCAGCCGATCAGCTTGCCGTCCCAGAAGATCGGCACGATGGTGGCGATGTCGCAGGGGTGGACGTTGCCGATGGCGCAGTCATTGGTGGTGAACATGTCGCCGGGGTTGATCGTCGGGTTGGCTTCCCAGTTGTTCTCGATCATGTACTTGATCGCCGCGCCCATGGTGCCGACGTGGATGATGATCCCGGTCGAGGTCAGGATGCAGTCGCCGGCCGCGTTGTAGAGCGTGAAGCAGAGTTCGCCTTCCTGCTCGACGATCGGGCTGGCGGCAATCTTCTTGGCGGTTTCCCGGGCATGGACCAGGCCGCCGCGCAGCTTGGAGAACAGCTTTTCGTAGCTGATCGGGTCTTTGTCACGGAATTCGAGCTTCTCCAGGCCGTTGTAATAGCCGGTCGACTTGGTGCGCTCGAGGATCGCGTCGCGATGCTGCTTCAGCGTCAGGCCGCTGGCCAACAGGTTGCCGACGCCGATTTCTTTGGTGCTCATCATATTCATGATTTATCTCCTCACTTGACTTCTTTGAGATGGAACAGGCGATGCTTGTCGATCGTGGTTTCGAAGCCATCCGGGACGACGAAAGTCGTCGCGTCGGATTCGATGATGGCGGGGCCGACGATGTGGTTGCCGGCCTTCAGCGACTCCATCTTCCACAGCGCCGCCTCGACCCACTTCTTGTGCCGGTAGAACGGCCGCGTGCCGAGATAGGCTTCCTTCGGCGGTGTCGGGCCGGCGTCGGCGTCTTCCGGCAGCACCGGCTTCTGCGTCACGACCATGCCGCGCAGGATGGCGCCGGTAACCGAGAAGCCCAGTTCCGGCGAACGCGCCGAATTGGCGTAGACGCGGCCATAGGTGTTCTCGAAGGACTCGATGATCTGCTGCCAGTCGACGGCAGTCGCGGCGCTGGTCACCGGCGAGACGATTTCGAGGTCGTTCAGCTGGCCCATGTACTGCATCTTGTAGCCGGGGATCAGCAGCACGTCTTCCGGCTTGTAGCCATTGATGACGAACTCTTCGATGACCTTGGTAGCCAACTCGCCCCAGGCTTCCTGCAGCGTCGCGCAAGCCGCGGCTTTCTGCTCGTCGCTGGCGAACTGGGCGACGCCCAGATCGACCGACTTGTCGTAGCGGTACTCGAAGTCGGCACAGGCGCAGCCGAAAGCCGAGAAACCGGCAGCCCAGGCTGGCACCACGACGTCCTTGAAGCCGACGCCTTCGGTGTAGCCGTAGGTGTGGACCGGGCCGGCGCCGCCGTAGGAGAAGCAGGTGAATTCGGCCGGGTTGTAACCCTTGGCGCTGATGTTGGCGCGCAGGTACTCGGACAGCGTCAGGTCGAGCAGTTCGATGACGCCGGCCGCCGCATCTTCCACCGACAGGCCGAGCGGATCGGCGATCTGTGCCTTGATGTGATCGCGGGCGCGCTGCACGTCGAGCTTGATCGCACCACCGAGGAAGTTCTCGGGATTCAGGTAGCCGAGAACGACGTGGCAGTCGGAAACCGACACCGTATCCAGGCCGCTTTCCGGCCAGCAGGTGCCGACGCGGTAGCCGGCGGAATCCGGGCCGAGCTTGATCGACTTGCTGTACGGATCGAGGCGGACGAAGCTGCCGGCGCCGGCGCCGACCGAGTCCATGGCGACCAGCGGCAGCGACAGCACCAGGCGGGCCATGTCCGGGTCGGACTTGATGGCGAAGCTGCCCTTGGTGATCAGCGCGACGTCGAACGAGGTGCCACCGATGTCGGAGCAGGCGATGTTCTCGTCACCGAGGTATTCGCCCAGCAGCTTGGAGCCGATGACCCCGCCGATCGGGCCGGAGACGATGGTGCGGGCCAGTTCCTTGGCCTTCCAGCTGATCGTGCCGCCGTGCGTGGCCATCACCCGCAGGTCGAACTTGGCGCCGTGCTTCTTGAAGCGGTCGCTGACCTTCTTCAGCGTCTGGCGCGACGGTTCGGCGCCGTAAGCTTCGAGGATGGTGGTGTTCATCCGGTGGCTTTCCTTGCGCGACGGGTAGTAATCCACCGAGGCGAAGACCGGGATGTCAGACTTCAGCTTCTTCAGTTCCTCGCGAACGATGTCGCGGGCGCGCTGCTCGCTGGTTTCGTTCTTGTGCGACTGCAGCAGGCAGATGACGATGGCCTGGGAACCGGCTTCGACCAGCTCGCGGGTCGCCTGGCGGACTTCCTCTTCGCGCAGCGGGATGACGATCTTGCCCTGCACGTCGGTGCGCTCGGCGACACCGCGAGTGCGGGAGACCGGCACCAGCGGCTCGTCGTAACGGTGGGTGTTGAGGTGGATGCGATCCTCCAGGGCGTAGCCGAGGTAGCTCTGCAGCGCCCGGCCCATCGAGTGAATCTGCTCGAAGCCGCGATTGCAGATCAGGCCGACATCGAGGCCCTTGCGCATCAGGATGCGATTGAGCATGGCGGTGCCGGAATAAACGCAAGTCGCCAGTTCCGGATAGACGTCATCGACCTTCCGGCCCCAGTGTTCGAGCGCATCGACCGAGGAGTTGTAGATAGCGAGCGATTCGTCGCCCGGATTGCTCTGCGCCTTGCCGACGACGAATCGGCCATCGGCGCGGACGAAGAAGGTATCGGTCATCGTGCCGCCGGCATCGATTCCCATCACCTGTACGGTTGACTGCTGGTTTTGCATGTTTGTCTCCTGACATTGATGTGCTGTGGCGAGTGATCCCACGCCGACTTAATGGCAAGGCCCGGGCCAGGTCACCAAAAATTCGCCAGGCATTAAACTTCATTCGATAAATCATCTAGTTGGCGAAAATTTGTGAAAATAAGCGACTGTCCGGTCAAATTGTCCAAAACGTCCTGAATCACGACGTCAATTGCCCGGTGTCCGGAAACCGGACAGTTCTTCATGAATTTTGTTGCGCCGCACAAGCCATTGATCCACAAAGACTTTCATTGACTTTCTTGTCGTCGCTGGATACTGTTACGTTTAAGTGAATTGATTGTTCTGCCGCCATAACTCCGGAGCCCGCGACGAGCCCAAAGTGACCCCAAACAGCAAACTTCTGATACCGCGGATCGGCGACGAGCAAGTCGTCGCCAGTTCGTGGGAACGCTTCCTCCTCGATCGCCCGCTGCCCGGCGTGGTGCGCAATGTCGTGCTCGATTCCTGGCGGCGCAGCCGTTCCGAGGCGGTCGATCCGGCCAGCCACAGCGCCCCGGTCGCCGGCGAAGAGCGGATTCGCCTGCTGCGCGAGGATGCCCGCGACCTGTACGAGGCGGCCCGGCCGGTACTGGAAACACTGCGCGAGATCCTGCGCGAATCGGGCACGCTGATCATGCTCAGCGACCCGACCGGCACCATCCTCGATCTCAACGGCGAATCGCGGGCACGCGACGCCGGCGAACAGATCAATCTGGCGCCTGGCGGCTGCTGGGGCGAGGAACTGATCGGCACCAACGCCATCGGCACCGCCATCGCCACCCACGAGCCGGTGCAGATCTACGCCAGCGAGCACTACTGCATCGACGTCAAGCAATGGACCTGCGCCGCCGCACCGATCCTCGACCCGCTGGGCCGCAACCTGCTCGGCGTCGTCGATGTCTCCGGCGTCAAGGAGACTTTCCATGGCCACACGCTCGGCCTGGTCATCTCGGCGGCCAAGCAGATCGAAGGCATCCTGGCGCGGCGCGACGCCGAATTGCACGGCCGCCTGCTACAGCAGGCGATGGACGACTTCAGCCGCTACGGCAACGATTGCGTCGTCCTGTTCGACAATCGTGGCCGCATCGTCCGCACCGGCGGCAGCATGCAGCAGGCGCGCGAGCTGCACGGCGTGCGCCTGCCGTTCGAAATCGGCAGCCAGGTCGCCGCCCTCAATCTCGCCCTCGCCGCCGACGAGCGCCGCCGCCAGACGCCGGCCTGGCTGCGCCCGGAATGGCTGCACCCGATCCGCTCGCGCGACGGCGAGCTTGGCACCCTGCTCGCCATCCCGATCGGCGTGCCGCGCCACCGGGTGGTCCACCTGCCGGCCCAGCCGGCGGCGGGCAAAGCGGAAGCCGACGTCTTCGCCGAGATCATCGGCAGCAGTTCGCCGATCACCATCGCCAAGGAGCGTGCCCGGCGCATCGCGCCGCTCGACCTGCCGGTGCTGCTGCTCGGCGAAACCGGCGTCGGCAAGGAAGTTTTCGCGCGCGCCATCCACCAGGCGAGCAGCAAGCCCGAAGGCCCGTTCATCGCCGTCAATTGCGGCGCCCTGACCCGCGAACTGCTGGCCAGCGAATTGTTCGGCTACAGCGACGGCGCCTTCACCGGCGCCCGCCGCGGCGGCCTGCCCGGCAAGTTCGAACAGGCCGACGGCGGCACGCTATTCCTCGACGAAATCGGCGAAATGCCGCTCGACATGCAGCCGCATCTGCTGCGCGTCCTGCAGGATGGCGTCGTCGTCCGCCTCGGCGACACCAAGGAACGCAAAGTCGCGGTGCGCATCGTCGCCGCCACCAACCGCGACCTGCAGGCCGACGCCGGCGCCGGCCGCTTCCGCGAAGACCTGTTCCACCGACTGTGCGTGGTCAGCCTGCACCTGCCGCCCTTGCGCGAACGCCCCGACGATACCGAGGCGATCATCGGCCATCTGAACAAGCGCCTCGCCCACAAGTACGGCTGCCCGCCGAAAAACCTGGCGCCGGAAGTGCTCGCCCACCTGCTGCGCTACCGCTGGCCGGGCAATATCCGCGAATTGCAGAATGTCTTCGAGGCGATGTTCGCGCTCAGCGACGGCAATTCGATCGACGGCAGCCTGCTGCCGCCACACATCGCCGCTGCCGCGGCAGTCGATGCCGTACTCGCCCGCAGCGACCTGACGCCGGCGATGACCGCCGGCCGCCTGGCCGAAATGGAACGGGCCGCGATCAACGCGGCAGTCGCCGCGGCCAACGGCAACCTGTCGCTGGCCGCCCGCAACCTGGGCATTTCGCGCAGTACGCTGTACGTCAAGCTGGCGGCGATGCGTGCTGACCCCCTGATCGCCACGCCGTAGCCGGTCATTTCCCGGCACCGCTCGCCGCGGCCGCCCGAGTACCGGCTGACGCCCGCTTGAGGCATCATCCGGAGGTCATCTCGAAAGGCCGTCATGAAACAGCACATCGACGAACTGCTGGCGCGTATCGACGCGCTGCAGAACGAACTGGAAGAGGAATACCGCAAGGCCCGCGAGGACTGGGCGCAGAAGAAGGCCGACCTGGCCGACGAGTTCCTGCGCCAGCAGCGCCGCTACAAGACCGGGCTGTTCCGCTTCCTGGTCCGCTCCCGCCTGCTCGTCGTGCTCACGGCGCCGGTCATCTACGCCGGCTGGATCCCCTTCCTGCTGATGGATCTCTTCGTCACGCTCTACCAGGCCATCTGCTTTCCCGTCTACCGCATCCCCAAGGTGCGGCGCGCCGACTACCTGATCTTCGACCGCGAGGATCTGCCCTACCTGAACCTGATCGAGAAATTCAACTGCTTCTATTGCTCGTACGGCAACGGCGTCGCCGCCTACACCCGCGAAGTCGCCGCCCGCACGGAGCAGTACTGGTGCCCGATCAAGCACGCCCGGCGGGTCAAGACCGCCCACGATCGCTACCCGAGCTTCTTCGACCATGGCGACGCCGAGGCTTTCAAGCAGGGGCTGAACCGGCTGCGCAAGCAGTACGAGGATGTAGATCACGGCTGAAGGCAGTCGCCTGATCCTGTTCAGGCCGACTCTTTGGCTGAAGCGCTTAACTTGCTTGCTTTGAATGCCCTTACCGGTCAACAGGAGCTGATTAGCCACAATGGCAATCTGCTCGACAAAGACAGGCGGCATCAATTCGTATTTGTACAAAAAAATACGGGAGCCGCAGCCCCCGTACCATTCCGAATAGATAGATACCGTTTAGGCGATCTACTTTCTACGAGCTACGCGAAGCGCCACCAGCGCAAGACCCAGCAGTGCAAAGCTCGCAGGCTCCGGGACAGAATTGTCGGTAGTGGCAATTGACTGGCTTGTCGTAATAAGAAGATGGGTCGGAGATCCAAAACGATTTACCGTTTCACCGACGCCGGAACCGGCACAACCAGCGCTGAAACCTTCCAAGCACCACCAATTCTGACCGCTGCCAATGTTAGGGCTTTGAAAAAGGGCAAATCCGCTAGCGCCAGAAAAGTCAAAATCGATCGAATCCGCATCTGCCGACATCAGCGATCCCAAAATAAGCAGAGATGAATTGACGCCGCTAAGCAAGTTGAAATTGCCCGAGCCATCACCATCATTAATGATCAGATTTCAGCCAGTAACGTTGCCAGTAGAAAGCACGCCGAATGTGCCATCTGTGGTGATACTTCCGGACACGCTACCGGTACCAATGATGCGATCCACGTTGTAGTTGAGCGGAGCCGACCACACCGAAGAAGTGGCCAGCATGCATAGAATTGTGAGAAGAAGGCGCTTCGCTTTCATTTGACATATCCCTTTTAGTGAAATTGCGAAACAATGCCAACAGCAAAAACTAAACCCATTGTCATACTTGCTATTAATCAACAGCTTAAATAACCAACGACCATCGGAATGTAAAGTTTCCCGACACCTCAACCCGCTTGAGTGAACGCAGACATACGAGCCGATATATCAAGACTCCGCGACACCCTGCGCAATGGCCGCTGACTGAGTTGTATAGAACCTATACCCTGATCGCCTCGGCGTAACCGGTCATTTCCAGGTAGCCGCGGCCGATTTCACGCTCGGCCTCGCTTAGCCGCACGGCACCTTCCCAATAGATGGCGCCAGTCGAGCGGCGGCTGTCGAGTTCCTGGTCGTCAAACAGTGGGGTCAGCACGAACTGACGGGCGCCGATGCGCAGTTGCCATTCGACCGGGTAGGCGATGCCGGTGCGCGGCGAGCGCCACTGGCGCTGCGGCAAGAAGGAGACCGCGTCAGTGGCCAGCACCTGCACCGCGCCATCGGCCGGGCGCCAGGTTGCCGCCGCCCACAGCGGCGTGCCGTCGGCCTGCCTTAAGCGAAAGGCCATCAGCGCGCCACCGTCGTCCAGATTGATGCCGATCCAGTCCCAACCCTGGGCCCCCTCGTGCAGCAGTTCGCTCGACCATTCGTGGTCGAGCCAGGCGCGGCCGCTGACCGGCAGCTGCCGGCCGGCCAGCATCACCGAGCCGGCGACCGCCAGTTGCGGGCGGCTGTAGTAGTAGCTGGCGTGGCGTGGATCGGCGGCCTTCTGGCTGAAGCCGCTGGCGCCGTTGAGCAGCGGCGGGCCGTCCGGACGCAGTTCCAGCGCGTAGGCGAAATCGGCGGCGCGGACGGCGGTGCGGTAGTTGTCGCCATCCT
>PHCU01000037.1 GCA_002842345.1 Betaproteobacteria bacterium HGW-Betaproteobacteria-12
GGTGCTGGCATTGGCCAGGTTGTTCGCGGTGCCGGCCTGCTGCATGAACACATGCTTGGCGCCGGTCATCGCGGTGTAGATCAGACGGTCCATGGCAGCGGCTCAATCGGGTCGATTAACGCAGGTTGACCAGGGTCTGCAGGACCTGGTCCTGCGTCTTGATCGACTGGGCATTGGCCTGGTAGTTTCGCTGCTGGGTGATCAGGCTGACCAGTTCGGCGGTCAGGTCGACGTTCGACTCTTCGACCGTCCCGGAAGAAAGCACGCCCAGGCTTGAGGTACCGGGCGCCCCGACCAAGGCCGGCCCGGAAGCGGAGGTTTCGCTCCACTGGTTATTGCCCAACGACTGCAGGCCATTCGGATTGGTGAAATTGGCCAGCACCACCTGCCCCTGGGCGAAGGTCTGGCCGTTACTGTAGCGCCCCTGGATAACGCCATCGTTGCCGACCGACAGGCCGATCAGGTTGCCGGCGGTATAGCCATCCTGCTCCAGCCGGTTAGTCCCGAAAGAACTGCCAAACTGCGTGGTGCCGGTAAAGTCAACATCAAAGCTCATCACCGGATTGGCATCATTCGTGGTTCCCAGAGCCCCCATGACGTTATTGAGGTCAATCTGCAAACTCATCGGGTTGCCCCCCGAAATCTGGCCGAGCGTATTGAACTGCAGCGTGTTGGCTGGCGTTACCGAGACATACTGGTTGCTCGTGCCATCAACCGTAAAGTTCACATCCCAAGCCCCAGAGGCTGAGGTTTTTTCGAAGAACATCGTCAGCGTATGTTCGTTTCCCAAGCTATCGAAAACGGACAGTGCCGTGGAATAGTTATACGACTGAGGATCCGGGGTGAAATTAGCACCACTCAATCCAGCCGTACGCGCGGCAGTCGCGACCAGAACTGATCCCCCTGCGGCGATTACTGCATCGAACGCCGCCTGGGCAGCTGCGGCCTGAGTGCTCCCCGCGCCAATCGCAGCATCGAAGGCGGCCGCCGCAGCCGCAGCCTGCCCTGCAGTTCCGCCATTACCCGTTACGTTCGTGGACACCGAAGCCCCGGTTGGGGCAGCAGCATCACTCCAAGGCACCGCCGGCGTGGTGCTCCGGGAATCCAATTGCAAATTTGCCTTTACGCCGCGGAATGCGGCACTGTCGTTCTCTCCTGTCGCCACTGGCGCCAAGTCGGATGCAGAAATCTGCAGAGGCCCGGGCGTCGTCGGGGTGATGATCCCGGCTTGGGCAATATAGCCGGTCAGCCGCATGCCCTGATCGTTGATGATGAAACCGTTTTTGTCGAGATGGAACTGGCCGTTGCGGGCGAAAGTCGTGGCTCCGTTCTGGTCCATGCGGAAAAATCCGCCGCCATTGATCGAAATGTCGAGCGGGTTGTTGGTGGCAGTGATGTTGCCTTGGGTGAATTGCTGCTGAACCGCCGACAGATTCACCCCGATACCAACCTGGCTGGAGCCGGCGCCAGTCAGCGAGGCAGCATAAACGTCGGAGAAATGAGCGGTCGAGGACTTGTAGCCGACCGTGCTCGAGTTGGCGATGTTGTGACTGGTCGAGTCGATTGCCTTGGCCGCCGTATTCAGACCGCTCAGTGCTTGCTGGAATGCCATTTTCTTACCTCACTCAGAGAATTTGCTGCACGTCCTTGAAGGCCACGTTGCCGAGGGCACCCAGATCAAGAAGGAAGCCGTCCGTACTGCGGACAACAGCAGAAACCGTGCCAATCTGCATCGCGCTGGCCTCGACCTTGTTGCCGTTGGCCGTCGCCTCGACGCCGAAGGTGTAATTGCCGTCGGCCAGCACCTTGCCGTCGGCATCCTTGCCGTCCCAGCCGAAATAGAAGTTGCCAGCCTCGTGGGCGCCGAGCTCCTCGGTCTGCACGACCTTGCCGGTTCCATCCTTGACCGTCAGCACCACCCGGTCGGCCGGAGCGGCCAGTTGGATGCCGCCGACTGCCTGACTGTCGGTCAGCGGCAAGCTATTGCCGGCAACCATGACATTTTTGCCGATCAATCCTGCCGACTGCATCGACTGGGTTTCGTTGTAGCCCGCCAGCAATTGGCTAAGCGTACTGTTCAGCTTCTCGATGCCATTGACCGTGTTCAGTTGCGCCAGCTGAGTGGTCACCTGGGCGTTGTCGAGCGGATTGAGCGGATCCTGATTCTTGATCTGCGCCATCAGCAGCGTCAGGAAGCGGTTCTCCATATCCGCCGTAGTGCTGGTGGTACCGCTGTTGCTGTTGGCGGCACCGCCGATCTTGGCATACAGATCAGCAGCATTGGTGGAACTGGTGTTATTGACGGTAGCCATCTCTATCTCCCTTCAGTTCAGCTCTGGCCGATCTGCAGCGTGCGCAGCATCATGGCCTTGGCGGTATTCATGACCTCGACGTTCGTCTGATAGGAACGTGAGGCGGAAATCATGTTGGTCATTTCCTCGACCACATCGACATTGGAAAAAGCCACATAACCCTTCTCGTCGGCGGCCGGATTCTTCGGGTCGTAGACCATGCGCGGCGGTGCCGCGCTGTCGACCACCTGGCGGACGCGCACGCCTTTCGACAAGTCGCCGGCATTGCCCATCGGCGCCGCCTCGAAAACCACCTGCTTGGCGCGATAGGGCTGGCCATCGGCCGAGACCATGCTGTCGGCGTTGGCCAGGTTGGAAGCCACGGCATTGAGGCGCATCGACTGCGCGGTCATGGCGCTCGACGACACTTGAAAAACGTTCAGCAGACTCATTTAGCGCTCCTTAGCTGTTGTTCGAGGCGAGCGCACTGCGCAGCCCCTTGAACTTGTCGCCGATCAATTGCGTCAGAATCTGGTACTGCAAGGCGTTCTCGGTTATCTGAGCGCGCTCAACATCCATGTCCACGGTATTGCCATCGACGGCCGACTGCGTTTCCTTGCGGAATTGCAGTTCTGCCGGGCTATTTCCGCCCCCGCTGGCAAGATGCCCCGTTGCCGTCTGCGCCAGGCCGATACCACCGGCCTCCATCCGCCCGGCCAACGCGTTCTGCATGGCCCGTTCGAAGTTGAAATCTCGCGCCTTGAAGTTCGGCGTATCGGCATTGGCAATATTGGATGCCAGCACCTGATGCCGCTGCGTACGCAGGTTCAGGGCCTGGCTATAAACCGAAACATGCTGGGCAATGGAATTCATGCAATGCGCTCCCAAGGATTTGGCCAAATAAAAGCATCGTTCATGCCACCAGCCAAATCGCCGCCAAATCGCCCCCTGCTGCCCTTGATCAGGCACAATGGCAGCATGCTGCTGCGCTGTTTTTCCCTTCTTCTCGCGCTGATCGCCGGCCCCGTTGCCGCGGCCGAGGCCGACATCGTCCTCGATACTGCCGAACGCTACGTTCGCCTGCAGACCCAGGGGCTGCCGGGCAAGGTACGCATCACCATGGGCCGACTCGAGGTCGACCGACTGCCGCCTTGCTCAGCCCATGAAGCCTATGCACCTCCCGGGACACGCCTGAGCGGCCGCACCCATGTCGGCGTCCGCTGCCTCGGACCGAACGTCTGGAGCGTTCTGGTGCCGGTACAAATTGCCGTGACCGGCAATTATGTCGTCACCACACGCCCACTGGCGGCCGGCCAGACCCTGCAGGCCGGCGACCTGGCCACCTTATCGGGCGACATTTCAACGCTGCCGACCGGCATCCTCGAGGCGCCGGAAGCAGCGGTCGGCAAGACCCTGCGCAATGCACTGAGTGCCGGTCAGCCGCTACGCAGCGACCAATTGATTTCGCCGCTTGTCATCCGCCAGGGGCAATCGGTACGCGTCACCTCCCGCGGCACGGGTTTTGCTGTCAGCAGCGAAGGACGGGCGCTGGCAAACGCCAGTGAAGGCCAGGTTGTGCAGATTCGGATGGGCTCGGGACAAACGGTCAGTGGCATCGCCCAAGCCGATGGCAGTGTGGAAATCGCTTTTTAGTCTAAAGTTCCGGATGTAGCAGCCGATAATCAGATTAAGTCACAAAGTATTGGGAAGTCATCATGAAGATCGACAGTTCATTCAAGCCGACGACCGCCGGCATCGCCCCCAAGACAACGCCCGCACAACCTGCGCCGGCTGCCAGCCCGAGCGAAGCGGTCAGTCTCAGTCCGCTGGCCGGCAGCTTGCGCGGCGGCGAGGCGCCGCCGGTCAATACGGCGCGCATCCAGGAAATCAAGCAGGCCATCGCCGAGGGACGCTTCAAGATCAACCCGGAAGCCATTGCCGACCGCCTGATCGAATCCGCCCGCGACCTGGTCAATAGCAGCCGCCGCGAAGCCTGATGGCAGATCTTGCCGCAATCACCGAGCGCGAAGTCGCGCTGATTGCCCATTTTATCGATCTGCTCAAGGCAGAGCAGGAGAGCTTGCGTAGTACCGATCCGACGGCACTGCCGGATATCGCTACGGCCAAGATTGCCCTGGTCGAGCAATTGAACGACCTGGAGAGCGAGCGCCGCAGCGCACTGGGCATCAGCAGCGAGGAAAAAACTCGCGCCGCAATGGACACATGGCTGGCCGCCAATCCGGCGCAGCGCACCGCCGCGATCAACTGGCAAAAGCTGCTCGAACTGGCCGACGAGGCGCGGCAACTGCATCAACTCAATGCCGGGCTGGTCAGCTTGCATCTGCAACGGACCAACGAGGCCATGACCATCCTCAATACCCGGGCGGCCGGCGAAACGCTCTATGGCAGCGACGGCCAGGCAGCGCCGCCGAGTGGCAGCCGTATCGTCGACTCGGCCTGAGTCACCAGCCAATATCTGAACCGATCGCCCGGCCTGGCGTCAGTTGGCGACAGGCGTAGCGCTCTGGATTTCCGTTGGCTCTTCCGGTCGGTTGGAATCGATCAGGATACTGACCCGCCGATTGCGCGCCCGCCCCTCGATCGAGGTGTTGGTCTCCAGCGGCCGCGTTTCACCATAGCCGATCGCCGTCAGCCGCTCGGCGCCAACTCCGCCGTCGTTGAACAGGCGTAGCACGGTCGTCGCCCGCATGGCCGAAAGCTCCCAATTGGACGGAAACTGCGGGGTCGAAATTGGAATGTTATCGGTGTGCCCCTCGACCGTAATCGGAAAATCGGAAGCGGCCAGCACCGAGGCTATGGCCAGCATGGCACTGATCGACTCGGTCTGCAGGCGCGCCTGTCCCGGCTGAAAAAGGATGGAGTCGTTGATCTCGATGGTCACGCCGCGACTGGTCTCGAGCAAGCGGACCTTGCCCTGGGCGACCAGGGGCTGCAGCGCGGCCATGATGTCGCCGGCGACATTTTTCATTTTCTGCCGCTGCTCGACCTTCTTTTCTTCTGCCTTGCGCGGGTCCGGCAACTTGTCCGGGCGGGCGATCGGTCGCGGCGGAATCGGCGGCGCCCCCTGGATGACGGCAATCGGCTGGCCGCCGGGCTGACCGGTCGGATTCTTGAAGGCGTTGGTCAGGGCATTCGACAGCACTTTGTACTTGCCTTCGTTCACCGATGAGATCGCATACATGACGACAAAAAAGGCAAACAAAAGCGTAATGAAGTCGGCGTACGAGACCAGCCAGCGCTCGTGATTCTCGTGCTCCTCTTCGCGACGACGCCGCGCCATCAGAGCAGATAGCCCCGCAGGCGCCCCTCGATGATGCGCGGGTTGTCGCCCTGGGCGATGCCGACCAAGCCGTCGATCAGCATCTCGCGCGAGGCGACCATGCGGTTGATGTAGTACTTCAGCTTGCCGGCGATGGGTAGGTAGATCAGGTTGGCCAGGCCGACACCATAGATCGTTGCGACGAAGGCGACGGCGATACCGGCGCCGAGCCGGGTCGGATCGGAGAGATTCTCCATGACATGAATCAGCCCCATCACCGCCCCGAGAATGCCGATGGTCGGTGAATAGCCGCCGGCCGCATCCCAGATCTTGGCCGACTGCCGCCATTCGTCCTCGAAAGTGTTGATGTCGACTTCGAGCAGTTCCCGGATGCGCTCGGGATCGGCGCCATCGACCAGCAATTGCAGGCCTTTGCGGGTGAACTCATCCTTGATGGCCGGAATATAGTTCTCCAGCACCAGCAGTCCTTCGCGGCGGGATACCTGGCTCCACTTCAGTACCTGCTCGATCATCCCCTTCTGTTCAATCACCGGCGGCACCCAGACCCATTTGGCCATTTTGACGCCACGCCGAAAGACATGAAAAGGGCTCTGCAGCAAGACGGCACCCAGGGTGCCGCCGAGAACGATGAGCAGTGCCGTCGGCTGCACCAGCGAGCCGACGTGCCCCCCCTCGAGCACCTGACCGCCAAGGATAGCAACCAGGCCGAGCACCAGCCCGGCAAAACTGATCTTATCCAAGCGACCTCTCCTTGCGTTTCTTGATCGCCTTCGGCAGTTCACCGGCTATCTGTACCCGCAGGCGGGCAATCGCCTGGCTGTGCAACTGGCAGACACGCGATTCGGTCACGCCCATCACCTCGCCGATTTCGCGCAGATTCAGGTCCTGCTCGTAGTACAGGCCCATCATCAGCTTCTCCCGTTCGGGCAAGCGTTCGATGGCGCCAATCAGCGCCTGGCGGAGATTGCGGTCTTCCAGGATATTGGCCGGGTCGGCATCGTTGTCGGTGAAATGGCGCTCGAGGAAATCTTCCTCTCCATCGCCGGCGAAATCGTCGAAATAGACGATCTGATGCCCACGGGCGTCCTGCAAGGTCCGCTGGTAGTCAGCCAGCGACATGCCCAGCGCCTCTGCCAATTCGCTTTCCGAGGGCGCCCGCCCGTGCGTGTGTTCGAGCTGGCTGATCGCCGCCTCGATGCGCCGCAGTTCGCGGCGGAGGGTACGTGGCAACCAGTCGTTCTCGCGCAGTCCATCCAGCATGGCGCCGCGCACTCGCTGCGTGGCATAGGTTTCGAACTGGGCACCGAAGCCTTCCTGATAGCGATCCATGGCATCGAGCAGGCCAATCATGCCGTTCTGCACGAGATCCTCGAACTGGACGCTGGCTGGCAAACGGGCCATCAGATGATAGGCGATGCGCTTCACCAGCGGCGCGAAGCGCTGAACCAACTGTTCCCTGTCTGGCTGCCCGGCAGCGGTATACATCAAGCTCGCAGTACGTTCGGGGTTATACGTTGGCTCAAGTGTAGCAGTTGCTGAATGAAATATTCGACGCCGCCCGCGCCGGCATCGCCGTTCTGCCAGTACAGGAGATCGGCGGCGATATCGCGAAAGGCGGCCGCCGCAGGCGAGTCCGGTGCCTGCATAAGGACCGGCCGACCGAGCTGGAACGATTGCCGCAGCGCCTCGTCGAGCGGAATGGCGCCGGCGTAGTCGAGCTGGGCGATACCCCGTTGCGCTGCGACCTGGGCGATATTGTCGAAAATCGAGCGGGCATCCAGCTGGCTGCGCACCTTGTTCACCAGGATGCGGAAATGCCGGCGGGCAAAGGCATGACTGACCTTCTTGATCAGCGAATAGGCTTCGGTAATTGAGGCACTATTCCCGGAAAGCACGACCACCGCCTCCTGCGAGGCCAGACCGAAAGGAGAGAAGCCGTTGGGATGGGCCATGCTGGCATCGACCAGGATGACATCGACCGGCCGCTCGAGTCCCGACATGGCATCGAGCAGGGTCTGTTGCTGCGGCAATGACAGGCGCCCGAGTTTCTTGACGGCGCGTGCGGCCGGCAGAATACGCAGGCCATGCATCGGCTGCAACAACACCTGCGGCAGACCGATTTCGCGCTGCACTACATTCAGCAGATCAAAGCGGGCCATCAGCCCGAAGGACGAAGCGATATCGTCGCGCGACGCGTGCTCGTCGATGATCAGTACTTCTTTGCCCAGACGCGCCAGGGCAACCGCGATATTGGCCACGGCCACGCTGCGTCCGACGCCCTCGCAGCCAGCCACAAAGGTAACCACCTGCAACTGTTGACCGCCACCGAGCAGGCGGCGCAGGCCAGCCGCCTGGTCGACCCGAAAATCAGCCACGACGCCCCCCGACCGACGACATCATGCCGGCATTGGCCATCATCAGCGCCGGCTCGACGCCGGTGTGTTTATGCGGGGAAGTTTCCGGCACGTCCTTGAAAGCCCGGTGCAGCAGGTAGCCACGATTGGGCAGATGCAAGTCTTCGGGCACGCGCTGACCATTGGAGACATAATGCAGACGCAGACCATGGCGCATGATGACATCAAGGGCGGTCGCCAGGCTGGCGGCCTCATCGATCTTGGTCAGGATGCAGCCGGCCAGCTTGTCGCCCTGGTAGGCCCGCACCACGTCGTCCAGGGTGTCGCCACGCGAGGTGGACGACAGCAGCAGCAGGCGCTGCACATCGCAGCCGGCCAGCATGTCGGTCAGTTCGGGCACCAACTTGTCCTTCTGGCTCATGCCCATGGTATCGATCAGCACCATATGCTTGTGCTGCAGTTCCTTCAGCGTCTGGCGCAGCTCGGCGGCATCCTTGACCAGATACACCGAGACGCCGAGGATGCGGCCGTAGATGCGCAGCTGCTCATGGGCACCGATCCGGTAACCGTCGGTGGTCACCAGGGCGACCTTGCTCGGACCATGACGCAGCACGCAACGCGCTGCCAGCTTGGCCGTCGTCGTCGTCTTGCCGACGCCGGTCGGTCCGACCAGCGCATAAACACCGCCGCGGTCGACGATGTCAGCATCGCTGCCGACGGTAAACAGCGAGCGGTCGGCGGCGCCCTTGACCCAGGCCATCGCCTGGATGCCATCCATCTCGCCCGGCAGGTCGCAGAGCAGGTCACGGGCAAACTGGGGCGAGAAGCCGGCGTCGAGCATCTGGCGCAGAACCTCGGTTTTCACCGGCTCGGAGCGGGCGGACTCCCCCCAGGCGAAGCCGGCCAGATGTTGCTCGACGATTTTGCGCAGCGAACGAATCTCGTCCATCACTTCCATCGGTACCACTTCGGCCGGCCGCCGGGCCGGAGCCTCGGACACTGGCGCCGGGCGGGGCGCAGCGGCAGTCGGAGGCATCATCGGCGCTGGTTGCGGACGTCCGGCATCCAGGTTACGCAGTGCGTTGTTCTTCGGGATGCCGGCGTTGACCATTGCCGCCGGGCGCGGAGCGGGCGCCGCAGCGGACGCCGGCTGACGCGGCGTAGCGGAGGGCAGCAGGCCAGGTATGGCATGCCGGGAAGCCGGTTGGCTGGCCTGGGCCCGAGCCGAACTGAGCGAGACGCGGTAATCGTCATCACCGTCTGCATGAGCCGGGCGGCGCTCGGCTTGTGATGGCATGTCAGCGACCGTGGTCGGCGCAATCATCGCCATGTCGCGGGCGGCAACGGCCATGATTTCGACGCCGCCGGGAATGCCGCGATTGGACAGGATGATCGCGTCGTTGCCGAGCGTCTCCTTGACTTTGCGCAAGGCGTCCCGAGGATTGGCGGCGATGAATTTTTTGACGTTCATGTTTTACCTCCGATAACCGAGGTCACCTTGATGATTCGATTTTCCGGCACTTCGTTATGCGACAGCACCTTCAACTGGGTGACGGTGCGGCGCAGGAATCGTGAAAGGAGTAGACGCAGGCTGCCCGGCACCAGCAGTACAGCCGGCAGCCCGAGGCCCTCTTGGCGCTGGGCGGCGGCGGCTGTTTCGCGCACCAGGGTATCGGCCAGACCCGGCTCGAAGCTGGTGTTCTCGCTGCCGCCGGCGACGGCCTGCGCCAGCAGGCGCTCCAGCGACGGGTCGAGCGACATGACCTGCATCTCGCCGCTGCCGGGGAACAGTTGCTGGACGATGGCACGGCCGAGGGCATTGCGTACCTGGGTGAGCAGTTCGTCGGCATTCTGGGTCCGGGTTGCCTGATCGGCAACGGTCTCGATGATCGTGCGCATGTCGCGGATGTGCACCCCCTCGTCGAGCAGACTCTGCAGGACCTTCTGCAAGGTGCCCAGCGGCAGCACTTTGGGCACCAGATCTTCGACCAGCTTGGGCATTTCCTTGGCTAGGTGATCGAGCAGTTGCTGGACTTCCTGACGGCCGAGTAGTTCGCCGGCATGGGTCAGGATCAGATGATTCAGATGCGTGGCGACGACCGTCGAGGCATCGACCACCGTATATCCGTAGGCTTGGGCCTTCTCGCGCTGAGCGGCATCAATCCACACTGCCGGCAGGCCGAAAGCCGGATCGACAGTGGCGGTTCCGCTCAGGGTGCCGGCAACGCGCCCAGGATTGATCGCCAGCAGTTGCCCGGCGTAAGCCTCACCAGTGCCAACCTCGACCCCCTTGAGCAGGATGCGGTAGGCGTTCGGCTTCAACTCCAGGTTGTCGCGAATGTGTACCGGCGAGACCAGAAAACCAACTTCCTGAGCAAATTTCTTGCGGATGCCGCGAATACGGCGCAGCAACTCGCCATCCTGCGACTTGTCGACCAGCGGAATCAGGCGATAGCCGACCTCCAGGCCGAGCACGTCGAGCGGCGCCACATCGCTCCAGCTGGCTTCGACCGCCTCCGGGATGGCGGCAGGCGCCACCTTGACGGGCGGGATGGCGGCAAGACGCTGTTCGCGCTGAGCCAGCCGCCAGGCCAGGTAACCAATGCCCCCGGCCAGCATCAGGAACACCAGATTCGGCATACCCGGAATCATGCCGAGAAAGCCGATGATGCCGGCCGTGATGGCGATAGCCTTCGGATTGCCGAAAATTTGCGTGGAAACTTGCTCGCCAACGTCGCGGTCATCGGAAACGCGGGTCACCACGAGGCCAGCGGCGATAGAGACGATCAGGCCAGGGATCTGCGCCACCAGTCCGTCGCCGATAGTCAGCAAGGTATAGGTCTTGGCCGCCAAGCCCAGTTCCATGTTGTGCTGGAACAAGCCGACGAACAGGCCGCCAACGATGTTCAGCAACATGATGACGATGCCGGCGACCGCATCGCCACGGACGAACTTCGAGGCACCGTCCATCGAACCGAAAAACTCCGACTCGCGGGAGATGTCCTGCCGACGCTGCTTCGCCTCGTCCTCGCCAATCAGGCCGGCATTGAGATCAGCGTCGATAGCCATCTGCTTGCCCGGCATCGCGTCCAGGGTAAAGCGGGCGGCAACTTCGGCAACCCGGCCGGCACCCTTGGTGATGACGACGAAATTAATGACCACCAGGATCGCGAAGACGACGATACCGACTGCGAAATTGCCGCCAACGAGAAAGATGCCGAAGGCCTCGATCACCTTGCCGGCTGCATCCGGACCGGTATGTCCTTCGAGCAGCACGACGCGGGTCGAAGCCACGTTCAGCGACAGGCGCAGCAGCGTGGTTACCAACAGCACGGTGGGAAAAACTGAGAGATCGAGTGTCTTCTGGGTACTGACCGCGACCATCAGCACCAGCACCGATATGGCGATGTTAAACGTAAAGAACAGATCGAGGGCGAATGCCGGCAACGGCAGCACCATCATCGCCAGGATCATCAGGATCACGACTGGGGCCGCCAACTGTGTAACGTTCAGTCGCGCCAGAAAATTCTGCATGCCAAGCGAAGACGAGCTGGCCATTTAAGCAGCCTCCGGAACCAGCTCGGGCGGCACCGGCAAATTACGCGGCGGCACCGGATAGGCCCCTCCGGCCTGACGCCAGCCGGCCAACTGATACACATAAGCGAGAACCTCCGCGACTGCGTTGTACAGGGCGGAGGGAATTTCGGCATCGAGGTCGGCGTGTTTATGCAAGGCCCGCGCCAAAGGCGGCGCCTCCAATATCGGTACGCCATGCTCCCCGGCGACCTCACGGATCTTCAAAGCGATCGCCCCCATACCCTTGGCCACCACCCGTGGCGCCGACATGCCTGTCTGATATGAGAGGGCGACGGCGAAATGCGTCGGATTGGTGACCACCACGTTGGCCTCTGGCACGGCCGACATCATGCGGCGACGGGCAGCCTGCATCTGCAGACTGCGGATGCGTCCCTTTACGTGCGGATCACCTAACGTTTCCTTCATTTCCCGCTTGACTTCATCCTTACTCATCTTGAGCTTGTGGAAGTATTGCCAGATCTGGAAGGGCACATCAGCCACCACCACCAGCGCCAGCGTTGCCACCAAGATCAGGAAACAAAAGGAAATCAGGCGCCCGGCATGGGCCAGCCCCGACTCCAGCGGCTCGGTAAGCAAGCCAAAGATTTCGGCACGCAACGACCAGATCAGCAGGACGGCAATGCCACCAACCAGGAGCGCCTTGACTATCGCCTTGCCGAGTTCCATCAGGCTGTTCCACGAGAACATCCGGCCAATACCGGCCAATGGACTGAGGCGTTTAGGATCTGGCATCAGAGCATTCGGAGCGAACACCCAAGCATCGAGAAAAAACGGGGGCAGCATGGCTGCCAGCACCAACGCCCCAAGAAACGGCGCAATGAGGAACAGGGCATCGCCGAATACATTGCCAAGATACGGCACGAGCAAGCCGGGGTCACGGGCCAGCTGCGCATCGATCACGAAGGCATCACGCATGATGATCATCGCTTGCTGGACGAACCAGCCGCCCATCATCCAGATAGAGGCGGCGGCGGTAATCAGGACCAGGAACGTACCGAGTTCACGCGAATGCGGCACTTGGCCTTTTTCACGCGCCTGCTCGATTCGCCTGCCTGTAGGCTCCTCTGTTTTCTCGAGATCGCTCTCTTCCGCCATAGCCGTCTTCAGGAGTTGATGAGGCTATTATAGGAAAAAACCAAGAAAATTAAATAGGTACGTGAGTTTATTTAGCTGGTTTCTCAGATGCCAGACGCAAGCTCATGACAACATGGTTAACCTTCAAAAAAGAAAAGAGGGGGCAAGCCCCCTCTCAACTCGTTGACGGAAAACAGAAATCAGGCGTGCGCCAGCGCCCGCAAGCCGGCAGCCATATCCGGATGCTGCCCTAGATCGGCCAGCAACTCTTTCATGTCAAGAATCAGCACAATCTGTCCATTGGACAGCGTGGTGACACCGGCCACCCCCTTCGGACGGAAGTCCTCAAGCGACTTGATCACTGCATCATCGCGCCCGGCAAAGCTATCGACCGCCAGAATGAAGCTGCGCTCGGCGGTCTGCATGAAGACGCCGTACTCCGGATAGCGCTCAAGCGGCCAGCCGAGCAGGCGGGCCAGGGAGATCACCGGCAACACTTCGCCACGAACGACCAGCGTTTCCTTGCCGCCAACCTCCTGGATGCGCTCCTGCTCGATCGGCAGGATCTCGCGCACCAGCGACAGTGGCAGGGCGAACGGCTGACCGCCGAGGATTACCAGCAACACCGGCAGGATCGCCAGGGTCAAGGGCAAGGAGATGATAAAAACCGAGCCCTTGCCCGGCTCGGAGCGAATCTCGATGGCACCGTTCAGCTTCTGGATATTAGTCTTCACCACATCCATGCCGACCCCGCGACCGGAAACGTCGGAAATCTGCGCCTTGGTCGAAAAACCGGGCAAGAAAATCAGATTCAGGCTCTGCCGCTCGTCGAGTGTATTGGCCTCTTCCTCGGAGATCAGACCCTTTTCGATGGCCTTGGCTCGAATGCGCTCGGCGCTCATGCCCTTGCCGTCGTCGGCAATGATCAGGACGATGTGATCGCCTTCCTGACGCGCCTCCAGGCGCACCAAGCTCTTCACCGGCTTGCCGCAGGCCTGGCGTTCGAGCGGCATCTCCACACCATGGTCGACGGCATTGCGAATCAGGTGGATCAACGGGTCAGCCAGATCCTCGATCATCGTCTTGTCGACTTCGGTTTCCTCGCCAGCCAGCACCAGTTCGACATCCTTGCCGAGTTGCCGGGCCAGATCTCGAGCGATGCGAGGATATTTCTGGAACAGCCGGCCGATCGGCTGCATCCGTGTCTTCATCACCGAGTTCTGCAGATCGGAAACCAGCAGATCGAGTTGGCTGACCGCCTGATCCAGCGCATGCAGCGTCTCGGAATCGTTTTTGCCGGCCAGGATATCGGCACGCAGGCTGGTCAGCCGGTTCTTGGTCAGGCCGATTTCGCCGGACAGGTTGAGCACCTGGTCGAGGCGCGAGGTATCGACGCGAATGGTGCTTTCCCTCACCCCACGCTCTTCCGCCCGTCGTGCCGTCGTCGGCTGGCCGCCAGGTCGATCGGTCGCCCGCCGTCCAAACGGAGACGGTGCGCCAGCGCCATCCGCCGTCGCAACGGCACCGGTCGTCAGCGGCACGGCAGCCGCCGGCGCAGCTTCCGCCTTGGTAATCAGCTCGCCCTGAGAGGCCGGCGAGGCCGGCGAGGCTGCCGAGCTACCGGTCAATGTCGCATGCAGAGCACTCCAGTCCGGCTCGCCGCCAGCGCCGGTTGACGGCGCAGCAGCAGGCGGTTCGGGAGAGGCGACAGGGGGCGGCGCTGCCCCTGGCATCTGCCCGTTCAACGCCCCCTGCAGGGCAGCGATGACTTGCGGATCGGCCGGCTGCGGCAAGACCATCTGGCCCAGTTCGCCGAACATTTCGCGGACGCCTTTGGTGGCCGCCATGATGACGTCCATCAATTCCGGCGTCAGCTCGAGTTCGCCGTTACGCAGGCGATCAAACAGGTTTTCGGTCAGATGACACAGGGTCACCAGTTCGGCAGCATTGAGAAAACCCGCCCCGCCCTTGACCGTATGGAAGCCACGGAAAATATCGTTCAGCAAACCACGGTCGTCCGGCATTTTTTCCAGATCGACGAGCTTGTTGTCCACATCGGAAAGCAGATCGTGGGCTTCCTGCAGAAAATCCTGCAGCAGGTCCTCCATCCCGGCGAAGTCGCTCATTTTCGCTCCCCCTTAGAAGCCGAGGCTGTCCAGCAGGTCATCGACCTGCTCCTGATTAACCACCACATCGGCACGCCCTTCCGCATTGATCACCGGACCGTTCATCAGATTGTTCACCTCGTCGGTCCGCTTCGTTTCGGGCACCACCTCGATCAGCACGCTCATCAGCCCGGATTCCAGCTCCTGGGCCAGGGCGACGATTTTCTTGATGACCTGCCCGGTCAGATCCTGAAAGTCCTGGGCCATCATGATTTCTGTCAACTGCGCATGCGTTGCCTGGGTCTTCTCCGGCAACTGCTGCTTCAGGAAGAGACGTGTCTCGCTGGCCAGAGCCTTGAACTCATCCGGCCCGAGCTGGTTGGCGAACACCTTGTCCCAGCGTGCGCCAAGCGCTTGCGAACGATTTTCGATGTCATCGACCAGCGGATTGGCAATATCCGTCGCGTTGAGCACACGACAGGCCGCCTGCTCGGTCAGGTTGGCCACATAGGCAAGCCGGTCCTTGGCGTCCGGCAGGGCCGAAACGGCGTTCTCCAGCACCTTGTCGTAGCCGAGCTGGCCCAGGGTGTCGTGCAGCGCACGGGCCATGTGGCCGATACGATTGAAGACCGCCTCCTGCTTCGGCCAGGCGTCCGCTTCGGCCTCGCCTTCTTCCGACGCTACGGCAGCCGCTTCCGCCTCGGCGGCAACGCTGTCGAACAGCGCTTGCAGATCATCGCTGTCAGCAGTTGCCGACACGGCGGACACCGGCGGCGGCGGAGGGGCTACGGGGACGGCCGGCGCGTAGTCGGCGGCGATCGAATCGAACAGGGCTTCGAGGTCGTTGGAATCATTGTTGGCAGTCATGATTCCCCCCTAACCCTGGCCCATCTTCTCGAAAATCTTGTTCAGCTTTTCGGACAGGGTTCCAGCCGTGAACGGCTTGACGATGTAGCCGCTGGCGCCCGCCTGAGCGGCGGCGATGATGTTTTCCTTCTTGGCCTCGGCGGTGATCATCAGGACCGGCAGATGCTTGAGATTGGGTGTGGCGCGGATGGTCTGCAACAGCGTCAGGCCGTCCATATTGGGCATGTTCCAGTCGGTGACGACGAATTCGAACCCGCCCCCCTGCAGCTTCTGCAGGGCAATAGCCCCGTCCTCGGCTTCATCGACATTGGTGAAGCCCAGTTCCTTGAGCAAGTTGCGGACGATTCGACGCATGGTGGAAAAATCGTCCACCACCAGGAATCTCATCTTTGGATCTGCAGCCATTAATTACTCCGGAGTATTTCCATTTATCGTTCAATCAGCGGACGCAAAGTATCGGCCAGCGCCTCGGCATCGAATTTGGCCACATAGGCATCGACACCGACCGACTTGCCCATCGCCCGGTTGGCTTCAGAAGACAAGGATGAATGCATGACCACCGGCACGCCTTCGAAACGCGCATCGCACTTAATGTTCTTGGTCAGCACATAGCCGTCCATTTCAGGCATTTCCGCATCGACCAAGATCAGGCGAATCTCGTCGCGAATATTGCGCCCGCTCTGCAGTGCGTGGGCGGCAATGCCCTGCAGCCGCGTCCACGCCTCCATCCCGTTGGTGGCATGCTTGTGGCGCACACCGAGCTTGTCGAGCACCTCGGCGATCTTGCGCCGGGCAACGATAGAGTCGTCAACGAAAAAGACGCTGGTATCGACCGGTACGCGGGCTGGCGCAATATCGACGATCAAGGCTTCGCCAAAGGCATTGGCAAGAATCTGTTCGACATCGAGAATGGAAACCAGGCCACCGCCCTCCAGTTCGATCACTGCGGTAATCAAGCCCTGATTGCTCGACAACACGCTTTCCGGGGCCTTGACCCGCTCCCAATCGACGCGAATGATGCGATCGACCTCATGGACGAGAAAACCCAGGGTGCGCTTCGAGTATTCGGCCACCATCATGGTTTTGCCCAACCCGGCGGGAGCACCGTCGAGCTGCAGGAAGGGGGCCAGCGACAGCACCGGGATGACATTACCGCGCAGCGAGATCAGGCCTTCGACGCCGCGCGGCATGTTGGGCGTCTTGGTGATGTGCGGGGTCCGCCCGACTTCGCGGACCTTGAACACGTTGATGCCGAAGATTTCGCGGGTACCCAGGGAAAACAGCAGGATTTCCATCTTGTTGGAGCCTGCCAGGCGGGTACGCGCATCGACGCTATCGAGCAGATTCTTGCTTTCGACCAGATCCATGAAAAACTCCGTTAGGACTCAGGCAGCCTCGACCGGCTGGCCGGCAACGCCCAGGCGGCGGGCCAGCGTTTCGGACAGGCGCTGCGGTTCGAACTTGGGAACGTACTCGTCAACACCGACCGACTGGCCCAGTTTCTGGTTGGACATCCCCGACAGGGACGAATGCATGATCACCGGTATCCCGTTGAAGCGCGGATCCGACTTGATCTTCTTGGTCAGGATATAGCCGTCCATTTCCGGCATTTCGATATCGGTGAGTACCAAATTGATGAACGCGCTGATCGGCTGGCCGACGGATTTCGCATACGCCGCCGTCTTCTCCATCTCGTCCCACATGCGCTGGCCGTTGACCGCGCTGACGCCCCTGACGCCCATTACGGCGAGGGTCTTCTCGATCTGCTTGCGCGCCACGCTGGAATCATCGCAGAAGAAGACCGTGGCATCCGGACGGTCGAGCGGCACGACGCCGCGGAACATGATCTCGTTGTCGATCGAGGTGGTTTCCGACAACACCTTCTCGACGTCCATCATCATCACCAGACGCCCGTCTTCCAGTTCGGTCACTGCGGTCACCAGGCCGCCGGTCTGGGCGGTCAGCATTTCCGGCGGCACGCGCATCTTGCTCCAGTCGAGGCGGAGAATGGTGTCGACGCCCTCGACGAGAAAGCCCTGCGTGTGCCCGTTGTACTCGGTGACGATCATGATCTCGCGCGGCGTTTCGGCGCTGATCCCGGAATACTTGGCGAGGTCGATTACTGGCACCAGCGCCCCGCGCAGGCTGACCATACCTTCGACCGAGGACGGCATTTCCGGTGCCGCGGTGATCACCGGCGTGCGCATGACCTCACGAACTTTGAAGACGTTGATGCCATAGGTTTCCCGGCGTCCGGTCCGCTGATCGACGCCGAGGAAGAAGAGCAGTATTTCAAGCTTGTTGGTTCCGGCCAGCTTGGTCCGCGCATCGATATTCTTCAGCAACTCTGACATCGTCATTCCCTCGCACTTCTTGCAATCGGCCTCTTGCTCTCGTTATCGGCCGAGGAAGCCCAAGAATACACGTTTTTCGGTACCCGACAAACCGCGAACGGCGAGCCGTCACCCGAGAAAACGCCGCCCCCGGGGAATGCTCAAGCCAGCGACATATTTACGAAATCGGGAACAACTTGCCAAAATTGGCAATATCGAGCACCTGCTTGACGTTGCCGCGAACGCCGGTCAGCGCGACCTCCTTGCCGGCCCCGCCGAGCTTGTCGCGCAGCATCAGCAGCATGCCGAGGGCTGAACTGTCGAGATAGTCAACACCGGAAAAATCGACGACCACGGCGAGCGTTTCGGCATCGCCAACCAACGGCTCGTAGGCATTGCGAAATTCACGATGGGTATTGAAGTCGAAGCGACCGGACAGTTTGACGACTGCCTTGCCAGCGTCCTTGGTAATGCTCGCTTGCATGGGATATCCCGATATTCTGTTGGTTGTAGTGGCGACTAGTTTAAACCTTTGGCCAAGGGCAACAAGTGCGCGGCGCCGGCGACAGCGATGGCCGCCAGCCGAAGAACGACGTCATTGCCGAGGTCGTCTGTCTAGCGCACCGCTGCCAGGACGCGCCGGGCAATGTCGCCCAGCGGGGATTGTTCGCCGACGGCGCCGATGATGAAGGCCTCGCGCGGCATGCCGTAGACGACGCAGGTCGCCTCGTCCTGACCGAAGGTATGGGCGCCGGCCTGACGCATGCGCAACAGCCCCTGAGCGCCATCCTTGCCCATGCCGGTGAGAATCACACCGATGGCTTGGCGGCCGACCAGGCTGGCCGCCGAGTCGAACAGCACATCGACCGAGGGGCGGTGGCGATTGACCGGCGCCGTGGCCAGCAACTCGGTCACGTAGCCGGTCGCCGCCCGGCGGATCTGCAGGTGCGAATGGCCGGGAGCGATGAAGACCTTGCCCGGCTCGAGCTTTTCATTGCCCTGCGCCTCGATCACCTGCGGTGCGCATAAGCCGTCGAGACGCTTGGCAAAAGAAGCCGTAAACGACTCCGGCATGTGCTGGACGATCAGGATGGGCGGACAATCAGCCGGAATACCGAGGAGGAACTCCTTGAGGGCCTCGGTACCGCCGGTCGACGCGCCAACGAAGATGATGCGCCCCGCGGCGGCGGCACGCGCCCCGAGCAGGCCAGCCGTCGAGGCTGGCTGGCTGGCCGTCGGCGTCGATGGCGTCGGCGCGGTTGCCTGGCGCCGCAAACGCGCGCCCTTGGCCGCCCGGATCTTGTCGGCCAGTTCTTCGGCATAGTCGTCCATGCGCCTGCCGTCGGCGCGCGGCTTGCCAATGAAGTCCACCGCTCCCAGTTCGAGTGCTTTCAGCGTCGTCTCCGAGCCGGCCTCGGTGAACGCGGAAACCATCACGACGGGCATCGGTCGTAGGCGCATCAGGCGTTCGAGAAACTCGATGCCATCCATTTTCGGCATGTGGAAATCCAGGGTCAGCACGTCCGGGTTCAGGGCCTTGATCATTTCCCGGGCGCTCGGCGCATCCGGCGCCGCCCCCACCACTTCCAGGTCGGGTGCAGCATTGATCATCTCGCTGAGCATGGCTCGCATCAGCGCGGAGTCATCGATTATCAGGACGCGAATCTTGTTCGGCATAATTTTCAATTGTCATTGGGATCGCCCCGACTGGGGACGGTCAGATGAACAGTTCGACGTCACCTTCGACCTTGGAGCCCGCCAACCGGTCCTTGTAATCCCGTTCGCGACTGAACAGGGTGTCGTTGTGCACGCGATGCAGCTTCTTGACCAGAGCTCGCCCGGAATCCGGAAAATAGTAGACTTTTCGCGGATACGAATCCAGCAGGTCCTTGGCCACGACGGGGATCTTCTCGGTTTTCAGATAGTCGAGGACGAACTCGGCATTGCGCGTACCGACATTGCTGCTGGCCAGGCTGGAGAGCACCGCGCCGCCGCCGAAGACCTTGGCTTCGAGGCGGCTGCGCCGGGCGCCTGACTTGAGCAGGTGGTTGATCAGGACTTCCATGGCATAGGTGCCGTAGCGGGCGGAGGAACCGAGTCGATCACGACCGCCGTCGTCCGGCAGCATGAAATGGTTCATCCCGCCGACCCCGGCGTCGACATCGCGGATACAGGCGGCGACGCAGGAGCCGAGCACCGTGACGAGCAACATGCCGCGCCCGGAGACGAAATATTCGCCAGGCAGTATCTTGGCCGCCTGGCTCTGGAAATGCCGGTCGTAATACCGGTTCTCGGCCAGGTTTTCGTCGTAGGCGTGGTGCACCGGGCGCTCTCTCAGCGGGCCTTGGCCAGCGCGTAGACCGTCTTGCCCAGGGAGCGGAACAGATCGGCCGCGTGCAGGAAACTTTCCGAGTGACCGGCAAACAGCAGGCCGTCGGGCTGCATCATCGGGGCAAAGCGCGACAGAATCCTGTATTGCGTGGGCTTGTCGAAATAGATCATCACGTTGCGGCAGAAGATGATGTCGAGCGGCCCTTTCAGCGCATAGCTGGCATCGAGCAGATTGATGCGCTGGAACTGGATCAGCGCTTTCAGCTCCGGGCGCACGGCGACATAGCCTTCCTGGGCGCCGGTACCGCGTAGAAAAAAACGGCGCAGACGCTCAGGTGACAACTTTTCGACTCGGTCGGCGGGATAGACCCCCTTGCGCGCCGTCTCCAGCACATTGGTGTCGAGATCCGAGGCGATGATCGAGACATGCGAGAGATTGCTGCCGAAAGTTTCGGCAACGGTGATCGCGATCGAGTAGGGCTCTTCGCCGGTGGAAGCGGCCGAACACCAGATGCGGATCGGCCGCCGGGTGCCGATTTTCTGCAGGTGTTCGGCAAAGATAGGAAAGTGATGCGGCTCGCGGTAGAAGGAGGTCAGATTGGTGGTCAAGGAATTGACGAAGCGCTCCCATTCGTCGCCCCCGCTTTTTTCCAGCGCGTCGAGATACTCGGTGAAGCTGCGGCTACCGGTCGCCCGCAGGCGGCGAGCCAGGCGCGAATAAACCATGTCCTGCTTGACTGGCGACAGGGAGATGCCGGCATGCTGGTAGATCAGCTTGCGGACGCGTTCGAAATCGGCCGGCAGGAAACTGAACTCGCGGACGCTGCTATCGCGCCCCAGGATGGCGGCGGTGGCGGCGACCGGTGAAGAAAAGCGGGGCGTCTCGGCCATGCTCAGAACTCCTCCCATTCGTCATCGAGCTGTACCGGCACTTTCGGCGGCATCTGGCGCTCCGTTGAGCGGGCCCGGGTGCTCACCGGTGGCGACAACTCCGGCGCCGCCAGTGGCCGGCGCGCCGGTGCCGCCCGCCGCTGCGGCGCGGCCCCGACATGAAATACAGAAACGGCCTGAGCCAGGCTCTGCGCCTGCTCTTCCAGGCTCTCGGCGGCGGCGGCAGCTTGTTCGACCAGGGCCGCATTCTGCTGGGTAACTTCATCCATTTGGGTAACTGCCAGGCAAACCTGATCGATACCGGCACTCTGTTCGCGGCTGGCGGCCGAGATGTCGACCATGATGCTGGCCACCCGCTTGATGCTCGCGACGACTTCCTGCATCGTCCGGCCGGCCTGGTCGGCCAGACGGTTGCCGGTCGCCACCTTGTCCACCGAGTCGGAGATCAACTCCTTGATCTCCTTGGCCGCCGCCGCACTGCGTTGCGCCAGGTTGCGCACCTCGGTGGCGACCACGGCGAAGCCGCGCCCCTGCTCGCCGGCCCGCGCCGCCTCGACCGCCGCATTGAGGGCCAGAATATTGGTCTGGAAAGCGATGCCGTCGATGACGCCGATGATGTCGGCAATCCGGCTACTCGACTGATGGATGGCGCTCATCGTCTGCACCACCTGGCCGACCACCTCGCCGCCCTTGACGGCGATGCCCTGCGCGTTGCCGGCCAGTTCGCTTGCCTGGCGGGAGTTATCGGCATTCTGGCGGACCGTGCTGGTCAGTTCCTCCATCGACGAGGCGGTTTCCTCGAGGCTGCTCGCCTGCTCCTCGGTACGGCTCGACAGATCCTGGTTGCCGGCGGCGATTTCCTGGGCAGCGGTGGTGATCGCATCGGTCGCCACCTTGATCTGGTCGACGATTTCCCGCAGGCGGGCGACGGTGGTATTGGCATCGTCCTTCAGTTGACCGAAGGTGCCGTCGTACTCGGCGGCGATGTTCTTGGTCAGATCGCCTTCGGCCATCGCCCCGAGCACGTGGGCGATGTCATTCAAGCCCTGCTGGCTGATCTCGAGCAGGCGATTCAGGTCATTGGCCAGGCGCAGGAAGAAGCCGTTCTTGCCAGCGGCATCGACGCGCCGGGAAAAATCGCCGCGGGCAGCGGCGGCCACGATTTCCGCCACCTCGTCCTCGACCGCCACTTCGGCCGTGCGATCCAGCCATTCGACGGCATAACCGAGGCGCAGCCCGCGCTCGTTGGTCACCGGGGTGACCGCCAGCGCGAAGGTGCGACCGCCCAGCCGAATGGTCGCCCGGTGGGTACTGGCCAGTGCCTTGAGCATGCCGCGCTGCTGCGCCGGGTGGCGGTGGAACAGGTCGATACTGGCGCCGATCAGGGCGGCACGCGAGAAGCCCGGCAGATCCTTGCGGATGTCGGCTTCGGCCGCCGCGAACATCTCGTGGATGGCCCGGTTCATATAGATGATGTTGAAGCCGTCATCGGCAATCATCACATTGGTCGCGACATTGTCGAGGCCGATCCGGATGCGCAGGTTTTCTTCGGAAATCCGGCGGGCCTCGGCGACATCGCAACCGAGCTTGATCTGCATGGCCTGCATCGCCTGCAACACCTTGCCGACCTCGTCGTCACGCTTGAAGTCGAAGCGGTTGTTGTATTCGCCGGCGGCAATATTGCGGAAAATTTCGCTGACCGTGCTCAGCGGCCGCAACAGCCCGGCCGCCACCTGGCGCAGGGCAAGGAAGCCGAGGCCAGCGGCACTGACCGCCAACACCGGCGCCGCCGCCCCGAGCTGGCTGCCGGCGAAGCCGAGCAGCAACAGGACGGCCACCAGGAACAGGCCGGTCAGATTGAAGGCCGAGGCTGCCGGCATATCGCGCAGCGCCCCGGCCAGGCCGTCACCACTGGCCACCACGGCGCCGCGCAGAATCCGCCGGCCCCCCTGACGCTGTTCGCGGAACAGCCGGTAGGCCTCGTCAACCTGGCGGATCACGGCCGGATCGGCCTGGCGCCGGACCGACATGTAGCCGCTTACCCGCCCGCCCTCCCAGATCGGCGTGACGTTGGCCTCGACCCAGTAGAAGTCACCGTTCTTGCAGCGATTCTTGACGTAGCCGGTCCATGGCCGGTGCTGGCCCAGCGTCTGCCACAGATCGGCAAAGGCCTCGACCGGCATGTCGGGGTGACGGACGATGTTGTGTGACTCGCCGATCAGTTCGTTCTCGGTGAAGCCGCTGATCTGTAGAAAATCGCGATTGACGTAGGTGATCAGCCCCTTCAGGTCAGTCTTCGAGACGATCAGCGTCTCCGGGCTCAGGGCCACCTCATGGTCGGTCACCGGCAGATTGGTTTTCATCGCAATTCCTTAGCGGAGTCCGGCAGCGCGCCGCCCCCGGTCAAAACTCGGTCCATTCATCATTGCTGCCGGCCGGCAAATGCAGCCCCGTCTTGGCGGCGCTCGGACTGCTCAGGCGCACCGGCTCGCGCTGGCCGAGCGCCGGGCGTTGCGCCGGGCGGGCCGCAGGCAGCGCCGGCATCACCTGGGCCGGCAGGGCAAACACCGCCACCTCGCGCGCCAGCGCATTGGCCTGCTCCTCGAGGCTTTCGGCGGCGGCCGCCGCCTGTTCGACCAGGGCGGCGTTCTGCTGCGTGACTTCGTCCATCTGGCTGATCGCCAGGCTGACCTGTTCGATGCCGGCGCTCTGTTCGCGGCTGGCCTCGGAGATGTCCTGCATCAGGTTGGCCACCCGACGAATGCTGCCGACCACCTCTTCCATGGTCCGCCCGGCCTGGTCGACCAGGCGATTGCCGACCTCGACCTTGTCCACGGAGTCGGCGATCAGCCCCTTGATTTCCTTGGCGGCGGCGGCGCTGCGTTGCGCCAGGTTGCGCACCTCGGTGGCGACGACGGCAAAACCGCGACCCTGCTCGCCGGCCCGTGCCGCCTCGACGGCGGCGTTGAGGGCGAGGATGTTGGTCTGGAAGGCGATGCCGTCGATCACCCCGATGATGTCGCCGATCTTGCTGCTCGAACGGTGGATGGCGCTCATGGTATCGACCACCTGGCCGACCACCTCGCCACCGCGCACCGCCACCTGCTGGGCGGCACCGGCCAGTTCGCTGGCCTGCCGAGCGTTCTGGGCATTCTGCTTAACCGTGCCGGTGAGCTCTTCCATGCTCGAGGCGGTTTCCTCGAGACTGCTCGCCTGCTCCTCGGTGCGCGCCGACAGGTCCTGGTTGCCGGCAGCGATCTCCTTGGCCGCCGTGTTGATCGCGTCGGTCGCGCCCTTGATCGCCAGGACGATCTGCTGCAGGTTGTCGACGGTGCTGTTGGCATCGTCCTTGAGCTTGCCGAGGACGCCCTGATACTCGCCATCGATCTGCTGTCGCAGGTCGCCCTGCGACATGCGGTCGAGCATCGCCCCGACATCCGCCAGGGCAGCGCTACTGGCTTCGAGCAACTGGTTGATGCCGGCCGACAGGTCGCGATAGAAGCCGCTCATCCGGGAATGGTCGAGGCGCTTGCTGAAATCGCCGGCCACCGCCGCGGCAATGATGCCGGCCACTTCGCGCTCGACCTCGACTTCGGCGGTGCGGTCGCGCCACTCGACGACTGCACCCAGGCGCTCGCCTTGCTCATTGATGATCGGGCTGGCAGTCAGCACAAAGTGCCGCCCGCCGATGCTCATCTCGCTGCGATGGAGGCCCTGCAGGGTTGCCAGCAGATTGCGCTGGTGGGCCGGCTGGCGGTGATAGCGGTCGAAATTGGAGCCGAGGATGGCATCGGCGCGAAAATCGGGCAGCACCGAACGGATGTCGCTCTCGGCCTGGCGCATCATCTCGAGAACCGCCGCATTGCAGTAGATGATCGTGCCGGCCGGATCGGCCACCATGACGTTGTTCGAGGTCACGTCGAGCGCCACCTTGATGCGCATGGTCGCATCGGCGGCCAGACGCTCCGCGTCGATGCGGCACTTCAGACCGGCCTGCATCTTGTCCAGGGCCTGCAGCAGTTCCGTCACCTCGTTGTTGCCGCTGATGGCAATGCTGTTGTCCAGCCGGCCGTCGGCGATCTCGTCGGCAAGACGCACGGTGCCGGCCAGCGGCCGGGTGATGCTGCGCCCGAAGACGTAGGAAAAGGCGGCCACCAGCAGGGTGACCAGCAGCGCCAGGCCGGCCAGCAACTGCGTCGCCGACTCCGTCGTCTGGCGCGCCCCGTCGAAAAGTTCGCGACCGCTGTCGGCGTAGTACAGGCGCAGGGCCTCCGCCGCCTGACTGGCCTTGGCGTAGGCCGGCCGCACCACGCCGGCATAGATGTCGGCCGCCCGGTCGTAGTCGCCGGCGCCCAGCGCCTCGGCCGCCGGCACCAAACCTTCCTGCACATAGATGGCACGGGCATTGCGGTAGCTCTCCGCCAGTTCGGCTTCGCGCTCGTTCAGCGTCCGGGCGGTGAACTGTTGCCACAGGGCGTCGATCGCCCGACGATTCTTGTCCATCGTTTCAATATGCAGGCTGAGCTCGTGGTCGTGCTTCGCCGCCTGCAGTCCGGAGGGATCGTGCAACAGACCACCGGCGACCTGCAGGTTGTTTTCCGCCATCAGCGTCTGGATACGCAGCACCAGCGCCCCGGGCTCCAGCTTGTCGACATAGACCGCCTCGCTGGTCCGACTGAGATCGCGCAGGCCTGTCGCGGCGACGACAACCAGGACGGCAAACCAGAAGGCCATCCCCAGCGCCTGCCAGGTCAGGCGGGTACTAATTCGCATATTGTTCAGCATTGCTTGTCCCTTGTTCCGCTAATTCGCTGCCGACGCGTCGTCGATCAGCTCCATGTCGGCGCTGGTCATCAGTCGCTCGATATCGGTGACGATCATCATCCGCGCCTCCTGGGCTGCCAGCCCGAGGATGTACTTGGTGTCGAAGGAGCCGGAAAATTCCGGCGCCGGCCGGATCTGCACGCGATTCAGCGAAATCACGTCGGAGACGCTGTCGACAACCACGCCGATCACCCGCCCGGCGACATTGAGGATGATCACCACTGTAAAGGGGGTGTATTCGATCTTGCCGAGCTTGAACTTGATGCGCAGGTCGACCACCGGCACGATGATGCCGCGCAGATTGATGACGCCCTTGATGAACGGCGGCGCGTTGGCAATCAACGTCGGTTGCTCGTAGCCGCGGATTTCCTGGACCTTGAGGATGTCGATCGCGTACTCCTCGCTGCCCAGCGTAAAGGTCAGGTACTCGCTGGCGACCAGATCTTCGTCCGCCACCGCCGCTTTGCCTTGCCTCGTCAGTTCCATGTCTTGCTCCTCATTGGCGCCCTCATCCTGGCTTCTGCGCTTTCGCCCGGGCCATGCCGGCAATGGCCGGGACGTCGAGAATCAGCGCCACGTGGCCGTCGCCCATGATGGTCGCGCCAGAGATGCCGGGCACCCGGCGGTAATTGGCTTCCAGGCTCTTGATCACCACCTGGTGCTGGCCGACCAGCGCATCGACGAACAGCGCCGCCTTGGCGCCATCGGCCTCGATGACGACCATAATGCCCTGGGTAAAATCGCCCAACGCCGATTGCAGGCCGAAGGCTTCGTGCAGTGCGACGACCGGCAGGTATTCGCCGCGCACCTGGATCACCCGGGCCAGATTGGCCAGCGTCCGGATATCGCCGGCCTGCGGTTGCAGCGATTCGATCACGTAAGACAAGGGCATGATGTAGGTCTGATCGCCCACCGCCACCGACATGCCATCGAGAATCGCCAGCGTCAGCGGCAGGCGCACGGTCATCCGGGTGCCGACGCCGAGCATCGATTCGATCTCGACGCGACCGCCCATCGCCTGGATGTTGCGGCGGACCACATCCATGCCGACCCCACGCCCGGAGACGTCGGTGACCTGTTCGGCGGTCGAGAAACCGGCTTCGAAGATCAGGTTGAAGACCTCCTGATCACTCATCTGCTCGGAGACCGGCAGGCCGCGCTCACGCGCCTTGGCCAGGATCTTCTGGCGCGGCAGGCCGGCGCCGTCGTCGCCGACTTCGATGACGACGGCGCCACCCTGGTGATAGGCCTTCAACGTGATCGTACCGACCGGGCTCTTGCCCGCAGCGATACGCTTCTCCGGCAATTCGATACCGTGGTCGAGACTATTGCGGATCAGGTGGGTCAACGGATCGGCAATGCGCTCGATCAGCCCTCTGTCCAGTTCGGTGGTCTCGCCGGCAGTCTTCAGTTCGACTTGCTTGCCGAGCTTGCCGGAAAGATCGCGGACGACGCGCGGGAAGCGGGAGAAAACGAAGGAGATCGGCAGCATCCGGATCGACATCACCGATTCCTGCAGGTCGCGGGTATTACGCTCCAGCTGGGCCAGGCCACTGACCAGGCGCTCCGGCGCCGCTTCGGCCATCTGTGCCGCCGTCTGCAGCAGCATGGCCTGGGTGATCACCAGTTCGCCGACCAGATTGATCAGCTGGTCGACCTTTTCGACGCTGACGCGGATCGACGCATCGCTGGCGGTCGCCCCGGCCGCCGGGCGGGCCGGCGGCCGGGCGGCAGCGGCAAGCGGCGCCGGGTCGCTCACTGGGGGAACGACCGGTTCGAGCGGCGGCGCCGCCAGCGGCATGAAAAAGCCATAGCCCTCGCCCGCATCGACCAGCGACGGCGCTGCTTCGGCAACCGCCATCACCGGCTCGCCACCGGGCTGTAGGGGCGCGAACAAACCATAGCCGTCCTCTTCCACCGCGGCGGTGGCGGCCGGTGGCGGCGCGAAAAGACCGAAGCCATCGCCGTGCTCCAGCGCATCTTCGCTGCTCACCGGCGCGACGATGGGAATGAAAAATCCGTAGCCCTGTTCCGCCGGCGGACTCCCGGGCGCATCGTCGAAGAAGCCGAAGGCTGCCGCTTCGCCGGCCGTTTCGACAACGGCCTCCTCGGCGACCCGCCAGGCCCCGTTCTCGGCGATGAAATCGATCGACTCGGAGAAGTCGTCCGGCGATGCCTCGGTGGTCAGACGCAATTGCCAGAAACCGACGCCATGATCCTCCGGATCGGGCCGGCTGAGCACCTCGAGATCCCCCAGGCCGCGCAGCTCATCGAGCAAGCCTTCAACTCCATCGCCGTGAGCGGAGACCTCGGTCGGCACGAACTCAATGCCAAAGGCCCGGCGGCCGACCGGCGCAGCCGCCATGGCCGCCGACGCGGCAACCAGCACAGGCGTTGGCGTAGGCTTGCCGACGGCGGGTGCGACTGGCGCGCCAGGACGGACCGATGCCGCTTGCCCATCCGACAACTGCCGCAGGCGCGTACAGATCTCCTCTACCGCCAGTGAATCGACTGTACCTCGCCCCTGATGCGCTTCGAGCATGCCGCGCAGCAGATCGCCGGACGCCAGAAAGGCATCGACCAGCGCAGGGCAAAGCGCCAATTCGTGCTTGCGTATGCGGTCGAGCAGGTTCTCCAGGATATGCGTGGTATCAGCGAGGTCGGTAAAACCGAAGGTACCGGCACTGCCCTTGATCGAATGCGCGGCCCGGAAAATGGCATTGAGCTGCTCGGAATCGGGATTGTCGATATCCAGATCAAGCAGCAATGCCTCCATGGCAGCCAAATGTTCCGCCGATTCCTCGAAGAACACCTGGTAGAACTGCGTCATGTCGATAGCCATGCTACCCCCTCACCATGGCCAGAACACCTCGGGCTGGAAATCGATTTCGTAACGGAAACAGCTTGCGCGTCAGGCTGCGGGAAGGCACTCAGCCGATGACCTTGCGCACGACTTCAATCAGTTTCTGCGGGTCGAAGGGCTTGACCAGCCAACCGGTGGCGCCTGCCGCACGTCCCTGCGACTTCATCGCGTCGGAGGACTCGGTGGTCAACATCAGGATCGGCGTCGAGGCGTATTGCGGCGTCCCGCGCAACGCCTTTATCAAGGCCAGACCGTCCATGCGCGGCATGTTCTGGTCGGTAAGCACCAGATTGATACTGCGGGCCTTGGCTTTCTCCAGTCCGTCCATCCCGTCGACGGCTTCCACGACGTCGTAGCCAGCACTCTTCAGGGTGAAGGTGACCATCTGACGGATGGAAGCTGAATCATCGACTGCGAGCACGGTTTTCGCCATATTTTCCTCTTTTTTCAATTACTTAAATTCAAATCGCCGAAGCATGGCGCGGCAATCAACCGGCGGTGCCTTTGCCCAGGCCTGGCAGCGTCAGTCCTTCGCCAACCTCATCCTCGCTGGAGATATCCGACTCGGGCCCCTCCTCCTGCAGGATGGCCAGCTCCGTCTTCTGGTTGAGGACGACGATACTGATCCGGCGATTGACCGAATTGAGCGGGTCGTTCTTGTCGAAAAGGACCGTGGATGCCAGGCCGACGACGCGCAGAACCTTGGTATCGTCCATGCCGCCGACCACCAGTTCGCGGCGCGAGGCGTTGGCCCGGTTGGCCGAGAGTTCCCAGTTGGAAAAACCGGCAGTACTGCCGACGTACTGCGCGGCATCGGTATGGCCGGCGAGACTGATGCGATTGCTGACCCCGTTCAGGGCCTTGCCGATCTCGCGAAGGATATCGCGGGTATAGGGCTTGAGCTCAGCCCCGCCGGAATCGAACATCGGCCGGTTCTGCTCGTCGACGATCTGGATGCGCAAGCCCTCAGAAGTGATGTCGAGCAGCATCTGTTTCTTGAACTGGGCCAACTGCGGACTTTGTTCGATCATCTTCTCGATTTCGGCCTTCAGATTCTCCAGACGCTCCTGCTCCTTGCGCCGGAATTCGAGTTGCGCTTCCTTCGAGAACGAGGTGCTCTTCTTGGCTTCGACATCGCCCTTCTTGACCTGCCCCGACTGCCGTGTCAGATCCTTGCCACCGCCTTGCAGGATGCTGGTCGCGTCGCCGGAGCCGGCACCGCCGGTCATGGCAACTTTCAGCGGATTCTGGAAATATTCGGCGATGCCCTCCAAGTCCCCTTTCGCCGTGGAACCCAGAAGCCACATCAGCAGGAAGAAGGCCATCATCGCCGTCACGAAGTCGGCATAGGCAATCTTCCAGGCGCCGCCGTGCGCGCCACCGGCAACGACCTTCTTGCGCTTGATGACTATGGGGCGGGTAGAGTCGTCGCTCATCCGGTCGACCTATCGATTGACGACAAGATCACTTGCCCTTGCGTGCCTTGAGCTCGTCCTCAAGCTCGCGGAAACTGGGACGGGCATGCGAATCCAGGGTCTTGCGGCCGAATTCGATAGCCACCTGCGGCGCATAACCCGACATCGACGCCAGTAGGACCATCTTGATCATTTGATAGATCTTTGACCCCTCTTTTGCCTTCTGTTCGAGCAAGTTGGCCATTGGCTCGACAAAACCGTAAGCGATCAGGATACCGAGGAAGGTACCGACCAAGGCCCCACCGATCATCTTGCCGAGCACCGCCGGTGGCGAACCAACCGAGCCCATCACATTCACCACGCCCATGACCGCCACCACGATACCGAATGCCGGCACCGCACCGGCAAGCTTGGCAACCACGTGCCCGGGCTCCTCCGCTTCGTGATGATGCGTCTC
>PHCU01000038.1 GCA_002842345.1 Betaproteobacteria bacterium HGW-Betaproteobacteria-12
GGCGATGTCGTCGCCGATGGTGGTGATCTTCCAGCCGTCGAGGGTCTTCGGCGGGATCAGCATGGCGAAGTTGGTCTTGCCGCAGGCCGACGGGAAGGCGGCGGCGACGTAGGACTTTTCACCTTCCGGCGATTCGACGCCGAGGATCAGCATGTGTTCGGCCAGCCAGCCCTGGTCGCGGGCCATGTTGGAGGCGATGCGCAGCGCAAAGCACTTCTTGCCGAGCAGGGCGTTGCCGCCGTAACCGGAACCGTAGGACCAGATTTCACGGGTTTCCGGGTAATGGACGATGTACTTGACGGTCGGGTTGCACGGCCACTTGGCATCCTGCTGGCCCGGTTCGAGCGGGGCGCCGACGGTGTGGATGCAGGGAACGAATTCGCCGTCGGTGCCGAGCACGTCGAAGACGGCCTTGCCCATGCGGGTCATCGTCCGCATGTTGGTGACGACGTAGGCGGAATCGGTGATTTCGAAACCGATGTGGGCGATCGGCGAACCGAGCGGGCCCATGCTGAACGGGATCACATACATGGTGCGACCCTTCATGCAGCCATGGAAGATGCCATTCAGCGTTTCGCGCATGACGGCGGGCTCTTCCCAGTTGTTGGTCGGGCCGGCGTCTTCCTTCTTCTCGGAGCAGATGTAGGTGCGGTCTTCGACGCGGGCGACGTCGGACGGGTCGGAGAAGGCCAGGTAGGAGTTCGGACGCTTCTCGGGGTTCAATTTGATCAGGGTCCCGGCCTCTACCATTTCGGCACACAGACGGTCATACTCTTCTTGCGACCCGTCGGCCCAGTGGATGCGGTCAGGTTGGGTCAGCGCGGCGATCTCGGCGACCCATTTCTTCAGGCCTTCGTGTTTGACGTAGTCAGGTGCATTCAGCGGTGCGGTCATGGCGATGTCTCTCTCTAAGTTACTGAAATAGATAAACTTTACGCCAGTCGCCGGGAGCTGCCACCAAGACTGAAAGCGGCTAGGGGCCGTCGGCTGGGAAGCCCGTAATTATGCAACAAATCAGGGTAAACATCCACTTGACGATTCCCGGTAAGTGATTTCCGAGGTAGACCCGATAGATGGGCGTGATAATATTTTATCGCAATCCAAAATTGCGTTTCACCATATAAAACGGAGGTAGACATGGATTCCCGACAGTTGCGCGAAGCCGCGCTTTACTATCATCGCCAGCCGAAGCCGGGCAAGATCGCGGTGACCCCGATCAAACAGCTGACCAATCAGTACGATCTGTCGATGGCTTATTCGCCGGGCGTCGCCTTCGCCTGCGAAGAGATCGTCGCCGATCCGCGCGAAGCCAGCACGCTGACCGCCCGTGCCAATTTGGTCGGCGTCATCACCAACGGCACTGCCGTGCTCGGCCTCGGGCCGATCGGCCCGCTCGCCGCCAAGCCGGTCATGGAAGGCAAGGGCGTGCTGTTCAAGAAATTCGCCAATATCGACGTCTTCGACCTCGAGATCGAAGAGCGCGATCCGGACAAGCTGATCGACATCATCGCCTCGCTCGAGCCGACCTTCGGCGGCATCAACCTGGAAGACATCAAGGCGCCGGAATGCTTCTACATCGAGAAGAAGCTGCGCGAGCGGATGAAGATTCCCGTCTTCCACGACGACCAGCACGGCACGGCGATCGTCGTCGGCGCCGCCATCCTCAATGGCTTGCACCTGATCGGCAAGGACCTGTCGCAGGTCAAGATCGTCACCTCCGGCGCCGGCGCCGCGGCGCTCGCCTGTCTCGACCTGCTGGTCATGCTCGGTGCCCCGCCGAGCAATATCTGGGTCACCGACATCAAGGGTCTGGTCTATGAAGGCCGCGTCGAGGAAATGGACGAGATCAAGGCGCGCTACACCAAGAAAACCGATGCCCGCACCCTGGGCGAAGTCATCGAAGGCGCCGACGTCTTCCTCGGCCTCTCCGCCGGCGGTGTGCTGAAGCCGGAGATGGTGGCCAAGATGGCGGCCAGGCCGTTGATCATGGCGCTGGCCAACCCGACGCCGGAAATCACGCCGGAGCTGGTCAAGAGCGTGCGCGACGACGCCATCATGTGTACCGGCCGTTCGGACTACCCAAACCAGGTCAACAACGTGCTGTGCTTCCCCTTCATCTTCCGCGGCGCGCTTGATGTCGGGGCGACGACCATCACCGAGGAAATGAAGATGGCGGCGGTCAAGGCCATCGCCGAACTGGCCCGCGCCGAGCAGTCGGAAGTGGCGGCCCGGGCCTACGGCGAGAAGATCGCCAGCTTCGGTCCGGAATACCTGATTCCCAATCCCTTCGACCCGCGCCTGATCGTCAAGATCGCCCCGGCGGTGGCCAAGGCCGGCATGGATTCCGGCGTCGCGACACGGCCGATCAAGGACTGGGATGCCTACATCCAGGGCCTCAACGAATTCGTCTACCACTCCGGCATGATCATGAAGCCGGTCTTCTCGCAGGCCAAGCTGGCACCCAAGCGCATCGTCTTCGCCGAAGGCGAGGACGAGCGCGTGTTGCGCGCGGTGCAGGTGGTGCGCGACGAAGGCATCGCCCGGCCGATCCTGATCGGCCGCCACGCCGAGATCAATCGCCGCATCGAAGCCGCCGGCCTGCGCCTGCGCGAAGGCGAGGATTTCGAGATCGTCCATTCCGACGACTGTGCCTTTTTCGACGAGCACTACGACGAGTTCTGGCAGACCTATCACCGCATCATGGAGCGCAAGGGTGTCTCGCCCGACTATGCGCGCCGTGAAGTGCGCCGCCGCAACACCCTGTACGGCGCGCTGATGGTTCATCTGGGCTATGCCGACGGCTTGATCTGCGGCACCTTCGGGCGCCACGAAACGCACCGCGAGTACGTGCAGAACGTCATCGGCACCCGCGCCGACCTCGACCGCTACTATGCGATGAACCTGCTGATGCTGCCGGGCCGTACGGTGTTCATCGGCGACACCTATGTTAACTACGATCCGAGCGCCGAACAGTTGAGCGACATGGCTCTGCTCGCCGCCGAGGAAATCCGCAATTTCGGCATCCAGCCGAAAGTCGCACTGCTCTCGCACTCCACCTTCGGCACGGAAGACACGCCGACCTCGCGGAAAATGCGCGAGGTGTTGGCCCGCTTGCAGGAACGGGCTCCGGAACTGGAAGTCGAAGGGGAAATGCACGGCGATGCGGCACTCGACGAGCAGATTCGCCTCGGGGCCTTCCCGAATTCCCAACTCAAGGGCCAGGCTAATTTGTTGGTGATGCCGACGCTGGATGCGGCCAATATCTCGTTCAACCTGCTCAAGGTGGCGGCCGGCGACAACCTGACTATCGGGCCGATCTTGCTGGGCGCGGCCAAGCCGGTGAATATCCTGACGCCGACCGCGACCGTACGTCGCATTGTCAATATGACGGCGCTGACGGTGGTCGATGCGGGCTGAAAACTTGCTTTAAGTTGTTGTCCTATCTATCTATTTTGATTGAAAAACCATGTCCTCCTGCTAAACTGGGATAAAATGATCCGCTGTTGGCAGGAGGTCGGGAATGATGGGTAGATTCGGGACGCTGGTCCTTTTTGCAGCGATGCTTGGCCTGATGGCGCCAGTGCATGCGGCGACCACAAAAAAGCTTGAACAGCCGAACGGCAAGAAAGTCGCGCTCAAGTCGGGTGGTTCGACCAAGGCGCAGTCAAAACCGAAGCTTGCGGCCAAAAGCAAGACGAAGTCGGCTGTCGCCCCGGGAAATTCGAGCAAGCTGGCTGCCCAGGCCAGGAAGCCGGTCCGCCATGTCGCCATGAACGATGTCGATCCGGGGCGGCTGGCCATTCAGTCAGCGTCAGCCTTGGTCATCGATCAGAGCACGGGTCAGGCGCTGGTGGAAAAGCAGCCGGATAGCGTGCTGCCGATTGCCTCGATCACCAAGCTGATGACGGCCATGGTGGTGCTCGACGCCCGGCTCGATCTGCAGGAAGTCATCGCCATCAGCGACGAAGATGTTGACTGGCTGAAGGGGTCGCGGTCGCGCCTGCCGGTCGGCACCACGATGACGCGCGAGACGGCGATGCTGCTGGCCCTGATGTCCTCGGAGAATCGCGCTGCCAACGCCCTCGGGCGGCATTATCCGGGCGGTCTCTCGGCCTTCGTTCAGGCCATGAATCGCAAGGCCGCGGCGCTCGGCATGTACAGCAGCCGTTTCGAGGAGCCGACCGGTCTCTCCAGCAATAACGTCTCCACGGCCCACGATCTGGCACGCATGGTTGCCGCCGCTGCCCGTTATCCGGAAATCCGCAGCTATTCGACGACGGCGGAGGCGCGCGTCGAGATCAAGGGGCGCGTACGCGACTTCGGCAATACCAATGCCCTGGTGCGCAGCGACAACTGGGAAATCGGCATTTCGAAGACCGGCTACATCTCCGAAGCCGGGCGTTGCCTGGTCATGCAGGCCAACGTCGCCGGCAAGCCGGTGGTCATCGTGCTGCTTGACTCGAACGGCAAAATGACCCGGGTTGGCGATGCCAATCGCATCAAGCGCTGGATGGAAAGTGCTGTGGGGACCAGCGGCCGGCGTTCGGCCTGATCGTTTTCCGCGTTGGATCGGCGGGCCGCGTTGAGCGGCCCTTGTTATTTCTTGCCGCCGTAGCCGAGCGCGTGCGAGACGGCGTCGGCAGTCCGGCGCAGCAAGGCGACCCATTCCGGATCATGGCGGTCGGCCGGGGCGGAGACCGACAGGGCGGCGATGACGCTGCCTTCGTCGTCATGGATCGGTGCGGCGACGCACTTGAGGCCGAGTTCGGCTTCCTCGTCGTCGAAGGCGATGCCGTGGCGGCGCACCTTGTCGAGCTCCTTTTCGAGCGCCGTCAGGGTGGTCAGCGAATGTGGGGTCTTGCCCGGCAGCCCGGTGCGCTTGGCATAGTCGCGCACTTTCTGCGTGCTCTCGGCGGCGAGGAACAGCTTGCCGAGCGAGGTCAGGTGTAACGGCGCGCGGCCGCCGACCAGGTAGACTACGCGCACCAAGGCGCGGCCCGAGGAAGTGCGTTCGAGATAGACGATCTCGTCGTCGTGGCGGGCGCCGAGATTGATTGCCTCGCCGATCTGTTCATGCAATTCCTGCATGAAGGGCAGGGCAACTTCGCGCAGGTTGATGCGCGATTTGACGATGGCTCCGAGTTCGAGCAGGCGGATGCCGAGACGGTAGGTGCCGGCGTCCTGGCGCTCGACGAAACGGGCGTTGGTCATCGCCGCCAGAATGCGGTGGGCGGTGGACGGGTGCAGTTCGGTGGCGGCGGCGAGGTGTTTCAGGCTCGCCGCTTCCGGAGATTCGGCCAGCGCGTCGAGCAGGGACATCATGCGCTCGATGACTTGTATCGAACCGGGTGCCCTGGCGGGAACACTGGCTTCGTCGGACAACTGGATTCCTTTATTGGTGTGGTTTGCGTAGCATTGGCTACTTTGTCTTCTTGTGCGGCGCAATATTAGCATGCGCGTAGCCCTCTACGTTACCTGTCTGGTTGACCTGATGCGCCCGTCCGTGGGCTTCGCCGCCTTGCGCCTGCTCGAAGCGGCGGACTGCGAAGTGGTCGTGCCGGCGGGGCAAACCTGCTGCGGCCAGCCGGCCTGGAGTGCCGGCGAACGGGCGGCCGCGGCGGCACTGGCGAAGAAGGCGGTGGCCGAGCTGGAAGGCTTCGAAGCCGTGGTCGTGCCCTCCGGTTCCTGTGCCGAACACATGCGCAAGGTGTGGCCGGAACTGCTCGCCGATGATGCGCAGTGGGCGTCCCGGGCGCGGTTGGTGGCCGAGCGTTGTCACGAGCTGACCGCTTTCCTGGTCGACGTGCTGCACTGCACCGCGCCGCCGGCCGATTTCGCTGGCAGTGTCACCTATCACGACTCCTGCAAGGGCCTGCGCGGCCTCGGTATCAAGCAGCAGCCGCGCGCGCTGCTGGCCAAGGTGCCCGGCCTGCGTCTCGACGAGATGGCGGAATGCGAGGAATGCTGCGGTTTCGGTGGCGCCTTCGCAGTCGAGTTCGGCGAAATTTCGACGCAGATCGTCGATCGCAAGTGCGAGTCGATCACGGCTGTCGGCGCCGATGCCGTGGTCGGCGGCGATCTCGGCTGCCTGCTCAATATCGAGGGCCGCTTGCGCCGGCGCGGCGATAGCCGCACCCGGGTGCTGCACATTGCCGAAGTGTTGGCCGGCGGGAGTAGCGAGTGACGGCGGCCCAGCCACTGACGTTCCATGCCCGGGCCGGCGAAAAGGTGCGCGACCGGCGCCTGCAGCAGGCCTTGCAGAAAGCCCGGCCGCTGTTCGTCGGCAAGCGGGCGCGCGGTGTCGCGGGGCTGGCTGACGATCAGCTCGATTTCGAAAGCCTGCGCGAGGCCGGCGAGGAAATCCGCAACCGAGTGCTGGCCGATCTCGATGTCTGGTTGGAAATCTTCGAGGACAAGGCGCGGGCCAGCGGGGCCGAGGTGCTGTGGGCCCGCGACGGCCGGGAAATCTGCGAGCAGGTGATCGAGGTCGCCCGCCGCCACGGCGTGAGCAAGGCCACCAAGTCGAAGTCGATGCTGTCCGAGGAGGCCGATCTCAACGCGGCGCTGGCCGCCGCCGGCATCCGTCCGGTCGAGACCGATCTCGGCGAATACATTGTCCAGCTGGCCGGCGAGGCGCCGTCGCACATCATCGCCCCGGCGGTGCACAAGAGCATCGACCAGGTCGAAGCCTTGTTCGCCCGCGAGCACGGTCGGCCGGAACTGCCGCGCAGTTCGGCCGATATTCCGGCGATGGCGGCGGAAGCGCGGGCAGTGCTGCGCGAGCATTTTCTCAGCGCCGAAATGGGCATCAGCGGCGCCAATTTCCTGATCGCCGAAACCGGCTCGGCGGCGCTGGTCACCAACGAGGGTAACGGCCGCATGGTGACGACGCTGCCCAAGGTGCATGTGGTCATCACTGGCATCGAGAAGATCGTTCCGACGCTGGAGGACTTCGCCACGCTGATGCGCCTGTTACCGCGCTCGGCCACCGGCCAGACCATTTCCAACTACGTCTCGCTGCTGACCGGCACCCGCCGCGAGGGCGACGGCGAAGGGCCGACGAAGACGGTGTTCATCCTCGTCGATAACGGCCGCGCCAATCTGCTCGGTTCGCCGTGGCAGGACATGCTGCGCTGCATCCGCTGCGGCGCCTGCATGAACCATTGCCCGGTCTATTTTTCGCTCGGCGGCCATGCCTACGGCTGGGTCTATCCGGGACCGATGGGCTCGGTCCTGACGCCGCTGCTGACCGGTCTGGAAAATGCGCTGGAACTGCCGCGCGCCAGCACCGGCTGCAACCAGTGCGGCAGCGTCTGCCCGGTACGCATCCCGCTGCCCAAACTGATGCACCGGCTGCGCGAGGAACAGGTCGCGCGCGGCCTGCGCCCGCGCCGCGAGCGCCTGCTGATCGGTGCCTGGGCCTGGCTGGCCGGACGCCCCAAACTGTACCGCTGGCTGGCGGCGCGCGCCGCCCGCTACCTGCGCTGGCTGGCCGGCGAGCAAGCCACGATCCGCGTCTTCGGCCTGGTGCCGGCATGGACCGCTGGCCGCGACCTGCCGGTCGGGCCGGGACGTACCTTTCACGAACTTTACGCAGCAAGAAAGAGAGCTTGAACATGGAACTCGCAGCTGAAGGCCCGATGGCCATTCCCCTGTGGATTAACGGCCACGTTTATTTGAGCATGGGCGAATCCTTATACGACGTGGTCAGTCCGCGGACCGGCGAGACGCTACGCCGGGTACCGCTGTGCGGCGCCGGCGAGGCTGCCCAGGCCGTGGCCGCCGCCCGCGCTGCCCAGCCGGAGTGGGCCGAGATGGGCCTGAATGCCCGCCGCGTCTGCCTGAACGCGCTGGCCGACGGGCTGGAGCAATATGCTGGGCATTTCGCCAAGCTGCTCGGCCAGGAAACCCTGCTCGACGACGAGGCCGCGGCGGCCGAGGTCAAGGCCGCGGTGGCCGCGTTGCGCGCGGCCGAGGTCGGCGAGACCGGCATCGTCGGCGTCATCGTCGATGCCGAGCGGCCGCTGTCGGCGGCCGCCGCCGCTATCGCCCCGGCGCTGCTGGCCGGGGCGGCGGTGGTGATCAAGCCCAGCCCGCGCGCCCCGGCCGCCGTGTTTGTGCTGTGCGAACTGTCAGCCCGGGCCGAATGGCCCGGTGGCGTGCTCAACCTGCTGCAGGGTGACACGGCAGCGATCGAAGGGCTGTGCGTGGCCGGCGTCGAGCGTCTGGTCTACCGCGGCAACGCCGCCCTCGGGGTGCAGATTGGCGCCATTGCCGAGGCCGCCGGCACCCCCTTCGTGCTGCAGGCGGTGTGATGCAACGCATCGTCTATCTCGAACGCGACTCGGTGATCGCCAAGGTCAGGCGGCCCGTCTTCGCCCACGAGTGGATCGAGTACCCGGCGACGCGGCCGGAACAGGTGGTCGAGCGCCTGGCCGGGGCCAGCATCGCCATCATCAACAAGCTGCCGTTGCCGGCGGCAGCCATCGCCGTCCTGCCGGCGCTGAAGATGGTGGCGATTGCCGCCACCGGCACCAACATCGTCGATCTCGACGCCTGCCGGGCACGCGGCATCGTCGTCGCCAACATCCGCGGCTATGCCGAGCACACCGTGCCGGAACACGTGATGGCCCTGCTGCTGGCCCTGTCGCGCAACCTGATCGCCTGGCGCAAAACGCTGCAGGCCGGGCGTTGGCAGCAAGCCGACCAGTTCTGCCTGTTCGACCATCCGATCCGCGACCTGCATGGCGCGACGCTCGGCCTGATCGGCGCCGGCAGCCTCGGCAGCGGTGTCGCTCGCCTGGCCGAAGCCTTCGGCATGCGCGTGCTGCGCGCCGAGCACAAGGGTGCGGCGACGGTGCGCCCGGGTTATACGGCCTTCGCCGAGGTGCTGGCAGCGGCCGATGCGCTCAGCCTGCATTGCCCGTTGAACGATGAGACCGGCCACCTGATCGGCGAGGCCGAACTGCGCGCGATGAAACCCTCGGCGCTGCTGATCAACACGGCGCGTGGCGGCATCGTCGACGAGGCGGCGCTGATCCGGGCGCTCCAGGAGGGCTGGATCGCCGGCGCCGGTTTCGACGTGATCACCGCCGAACCGCCGCCAGCGGGGCATCCGATGCTCGATCCGCAACTGCTGGCGCTGCCCAATTTTCTGCTGACGCCGCACGTCGCCTGGGCCAGCCGGCCGGCGATGCAGACCTTGGCCGATCAGTTGATCGACAACATCGAAGCCTTCGTTGCCGGTCGGCTGCAGAATCGCGTCGCATGAACAGCCGCGACGCGATCCTGCAGCGCGTGCGGGCCGGTGTCGGCCGGAGTGATGCGGCCGGCCGCCGGGCTGCCGCCGAAGCCTGGATCGCTGGCCGGGCGCGCGGGCCGCAGCCGCTGCTCGGTGTCGACCTGGCGGGGCGATTTGTCGACAAGGCGACGAGTCTGTCGTCCAGCGTCGAACGTCTTGCCGGCCGCGCCGAACTGCCGGCCGCGGTGGCCCGCTTCCTCGCCGCCGGCCAACTCGGTACGGCGGCGGTGATCGCCCCGGAACTGGCCGATCTCGCCTGGGCCGCCAGCGGCCTGACCGTCGCCGCCCGGCCGGCGGTCGATCGCGATACGGTCGGTATCACCGGCTGCTTCTGCGCCATCGCCGAGACCGGCACGCTGTTGCTGCTGTCCGGCCCGCAGACGCCGGCCAGCGTCAGCCTGCTGCCGGAAACCCATATCGCGCTGGTCGACGCCGGGCGCATCGTCGGCACCATGGAAGAGGCATTCGCGCTCGTGCGCGCCGAGCACGGCAGCCTGCCGCGGGCGCTCACCTTCATCTCCGGCCCGTCACGCACCGGCGACATCGAACAGACCATTGTCCTCGGCGCCCACGGGCCGCGCCGCGTGCATCTGCTGCTGGCCGGCGCGGCCTAAGCCGCCGGCCTCAGATGCGGTACTGGTCGACCGCCTTCTTCATCCGCTCGACCAGTTCGCCGAGGTAGTCGGTGCTGCCGGTGGTCTGGCCGACCACCGCCATATTCTGCTCGGTCATCGCGGCGACCCGCTCGACGCTCTGCGCCATAGTTGTCATTGCCTGCTCCTGTTCGCGCGAGGAGTGGCTGATGTCATTGACCATGTCCACGGTCAGGCGCATCTGGCCGTTGATGCGCTGCAGCGCCTCCTGCGCCTCCTGCACCAGCTGCACGCCGTTCTCGACCTGTTCGGCGCCGTGGCGCATCGAGTCGACGGCCTTGCCGGTTTCGCCAAGCACTGACTGCGTCATCGAGCTGATCTCGCCAGTGGCCTTGGCGGTGCTCTCGGCCAGCTTGCGCACCTCGTCGGCGACCACCGAAAAGCCGCGCCCGGCCTCGCCGGCCCGCGCTGCCTCGATGGCAGCATTGAGGGCGAGCAGGTTGGTCTGGTCGGCGATGCCCTTGATGACGTCGGTGATGCGCGAAATCTCCGCCGATTGCTGACCCAGGCGCTCGACCTGGGCGGCCGAAGCCTTGACCGTCTCGGCCAGCGCCAGGATGGTGCGGCAGGCCTCGGCGGACAGGCTGGCCCCCTGCACCGAGAGGGCGGCCGCTTCGCTGGCGGCATCGCGGGTCGAGCCGGCATGGGCGGCCACTTCGCCGATCGAGACGGTGATCTGCTCGATCCCGGCGGCCGCCGTGGCCGTGGCATCGCTTTGCTCGCGTGCCGCATCGCGGACGTTGCCGACGCCCTGGCGGACTTCGACGGCAACCTGATGGACCTGGCCGGCGGTGTCGGCCATGCCCTGCACCGTGGACTGGAAGGAAGAAATCAGCCGGTCGATATTGCCGATCAGGCGACCGGCCAGGTCATTGCGCCGAGTGTCGATGCGCTGGCGCAGATCGCCGCTGGTCAGCATGGCCTCCAGGGCGCCGAAAGTGCCGGCGAGTTCGCCCTTCAGGCGCGGCGTGAAGACGAGCAGGAAGTAGAGGCTGAGCAGCAGGCCGAGGCCGCCGGTAAGCTGCAGCGCCGTGGCGACGCCGGCGGTGGGCTGGCTGCCGGCGAACAGCAGGGCGGTACCGAGCAGGACGCCGAGCAGGCCGATCAGTGGCAACTGGCAGCCGAGATCGGCGAAGCGGTCGAGCGGTGAGCGACGGGCCGGGACGGCGCGGCCGTGGCGCGCGGCGAGGCGGCTATCGCCACGGCGGAGGCGCTGGTAGGCAGCGGTGGCGGCACCGATCTCGGCGGCGCTGGGGGCGGTGCGGATCGACTGGTAGCCGACAATCCGGCCGTTTTCGCGGATCGGCGAGGCATTGGCGACGACCCAGTAGTAGCCGCCGTCCTTGCGCCGGTTCTTGACCACGCCGCGCCACGGCCGGCCGGCCTGGAGGTCGCGCCACAGGTCGGCGAAGGCTTCCGGCGGCATGTCCGGGTGGCGGACCAGGTTGTGGTTCTGGCCGAGCATTTCCTCGCGCTGGTAGCCGCCGATGTCGGCGAAGGCCTGGTTGGCTTCGGTGATGACGCCCTGGAGGTCGGTACGGGAATAGATGAACTGACCTTCCGGCAGGAGGGTTTGCCGGTCATTCACCGGCTGGTTGTTACGCATGATGCTGTTCTCTTGGTTTTTTGGGAATTCAGGCGATTGCCCACAGTTCGACGGTGCCCAGCTCGGCCATCGGCGGGTTGTGGCGGATGAAGTCTTCGGCCTGGTCGGCCGGCAGCGGCTTGCTGATCAGGTAGCCCTGGACCTTTTCGCAGCCGATGCTGAGCAGGAACTTCAGCTGGGCATCGCTCTCGACGCCTTCGGCGACGACTTCCAGGCCGAGCTTGTGGGCGAGCAGCACGGTGACGTCGCAGATGTCGGCGTCGTTGGGGTCGGACTCGATGTCTTTGACGAAAGAGCGGTCGATCTTCAGCGTGTTGATCGGCAGCAGCTTCAGGTAGGCGAGCGACGAATAACCGGTGCCGAAATCGTCGATCGACAGCGTCAGGCCGCTGTTGCTCAGGGTCTTCATGACGCTGATCGACTCGTCCGGTGAGGCCATCGACATCGATTCGGTGACTTCCAGGTCGAGCAGGCCGGGATTCAGGCGGTGCTCGGCCAGCAGTTCGTGGATGCGGGCCGGCAGCGTCTTGTCGAGGAACTGGCTGGTGCTCAGGTTGATCGACATGCGCAGGTGGGCGATGCCCTTCTGCTGCCAGCGCTTCAGTTGCCGGCAGGCTTCCTGCAGCACCCAGTCGCCGATGGCGCCGATCATGCCGCTGTCCTCGGCGATCGGGATGAAGTCGCCCGGCGGCACCAGGCCGCGGCTCGGATGTTGCCAGCGGATCAGGGCTTCGACGCCGACGATGGTGCCGCTGCGCAGGTCGAGCTGCGGCTGGTAGTGCAGCACGAACTCGTTGCGTTCCAGGGCCAGGCGCAGATCGGACTCGAGATTCATGCGCCGCGTCGTGGCGATGTTCATGTCCTCGGTGAAGAACTGGTAGTTGCCGCGCCCCTTGGCCTTGGCGTGGTACATCGCGACATCGGCGTTCTTCAGCAGGTCGCTGATGTCGCCGCCGTCTTCCGGGAACAGGCAGATGCCGATGCTCGGCGTGGTGCGCAGCTCCTGACCGGCGATCAGGTAGGGGCGGGAAATCTCGCGGGCGATCTTGTCGGCCAGGTGGGCAGCGTCGTCCGGCGAGCCGATGCCGGGCAGGGCGACGACGAACTCGTCGCCGCCGAGGCGGGCGACGATGTCGCTGTCGCGCACGGCGCCGACCAGGCGGCGGGCGACCTCGACCAACAGTTCGTCGCCGGCCTGGTGGCCGAGGGTGTCGTTGATTGTCTTGAAACGGTCGAGGTCGATCAGCATCAGCGCCAGCTGCATGTGGTTGCGCCGGCAGAAGGCGAGCGCCTGTTCGAGTTTCTCGTGCAGGCTGAAGCGGTTGGCCAGGTTGGTCAGCGTGTCGTGATGGGCGAGGTGGCGGATGCGCTCCTGCGTCGCCTTCAGTTCCGAGATGTCGATGAAGCTGCCGATGTGGTTGCGGATGTTGCCGTGCTCGTCGCGCACCAGCGAGATCGACAGCCATTTCGGGTAGGCCTCGCCGTTCTTGCGCCGGTCCCAGAGTTCGCCCTGCCAGGCGCCATCGCGATACAGGCAGTCCCACATCTCGCGGAACACTTCTGGCGGCGTGTTGCCGGCCGACAGGAGGCGCGGATTCCTACCCATGACATCGGCCTGATGGTAGCCAGTGAGCTGGGTGAAGGCCGCATTGGTGGCGACGATGCGGTTGGCCGCGTCGGTGACGATGATCGCCTCGTTGCTGTTGGAGAAGACCATCGCCAGCAGGCGCAGATGTTCCTCGGCCTGCTTGCGCTCGGAAATGTCCTGGACCGTGCCCTCGTAACAGATGAATTCGCCCTGGGCACCGTGCACGCAATGGGCGTTCTCCGAGATCCACAGGCGCGAACCGTCGCGGCGGAAGACTTCCGACTCAAAATTGCGGACTTCGCCGTCGCTCTCGATCCGGCGCAGGAAATCGTCGCGCCGGTCGGGCTGGACATAGAGCCGGCGGTCGATGTCGGCCAGATCGGCGATCAGCTCCTCGGCGCAGGCATAGCCGTAGAGGCGGGCCAGGGCCGGATTGGCGGCCAGGTAGCGGCCGTCGCGGGTGGACTGGAAAATACCCTCGGAGGCGTGCTCGAAGATGTGGCGATAGCGCATCTCGGCCTGCTCCAGGGCGTCCAGTGTCAGCCGCCGGGCCGTGATGTCCTCAATGAAGCCTTCGATGACGATCTCGCCCTGCTCGTCAGCGATGGCGATGCCGCGTTCGGCGACCCACTTGATGGCGCCGGAGCGGCAGACGATGCGGTACTGCACGATAAAGCGCCGACCGTCGCCAAGCGCCTCGGCGATGACGGCGCGGACACGCTGGCGGTCGTCCGGGTGAGTGATTTCCTCCCAGGTGCTGCTGCCACTGCCGACCAGCTCGCTGGCGGCGTGGCCGGTCAATTCCTGGCAGCCCTGGCTGACGAAGATCATCGTCCAGTGGGCGTCGTGCAGGCAGCGATAAGCCATGCCTTCGAGATTCTTGACGAGGGTGTCGAGCACGCGGGAGTGATCGACGGCGGCGCCGGCCATGCTGCTCGGATGTTGTCGTGGGGGGCGGAAATGCACGGGAAAGCGAATGCGGAATGTATGAAAACCAACAAAAGCAATATACGTACCCGGGATTTTGCGAGGATTTATGTCAAATGGGCGACTTCCTGGTGCGTTTTGGCGGTTGCGGCACCGCGATGGTGCGCTGCAACACCGCTGCCCGCTCTTGGCGCAGTGAAGCCGCTACAATGCCGGCGTCGGGCAACCGGCGGCCTTGTTCAATCACTACGGGGAAGATTCCATGTCCATCCGCTTTGCCGTGCGCGGCGAATACATCCAGCTCGATCAACTGCTCAAGGCCACCGGCTTGTGCGAATCGGGTGGCGCTGCCCATGCGGCCATTGCCGAAGGACGCGTACGCGTCGACGGCGTCGTCGATACGCGCAAGCGGGCCAAGCTCAGGCCTGGTCAGTCAGTCGTATTTGCCGGCGAGACGGTGGAGTTGTACGGCGAGTAGCGGCTCATTCGCGGGCCCGCTCGAAGATGTCGGCCACCAGGTCAGGGGCGATGCTGGCAGCGGTTTTGCCGACCCCACCGAAATAGTGCAGCCATTCCGATTCGCTGACTTCGCAGACGCCGATTTCCGGTATCCGTCGTTCGGTGCGCCGGCGTCTGTCCTTCCAGCCGCTGGGTGGGCCAAGTTCCTCGAGGCGCCGGTCGACGCAGTAACGACGTTCAAATTTCCTGCTCATGCGCACCCCCCGTTTTTGTTTGGCATCGCTTCGTCTACTGGCAGTTCCGGATTTGATCGGCTGCCTGGCGAATGGTTCAGTGGCGCCCGCGGGCTTTTGCTAAAATTAGCTATGTCTAATATTCAAGGTGTGCCATGAGCTACCCGCGCTTCTCCGCTATCGCCCGCAGCTTCGCCCCCGGCTGGTTCGCCGCTGTCATGGGCACCGGCGTGCTGGCGCTGACTACCCACAGTCTGGCCGTTCACTGGTCCTGGCTGGCGCTGCTGGCCGAAGTGCTGCATTGGTTCAACAGCCTGCTGTTCGTGCTGCTGGCGCTGCCCTGGCTGAGCCGCTGGCTGCGCTTCCGGTCGGCCGCCTGGCAGACCCTGGCGCATCCGGTGCAGGCCAATTTCTATCCGACCTTCTCGATCGCGCTGCTGGTGCTGGCGGCGCAGTGGCTGGTCTTCACCGACGCCGTACCGGTGGCGCTGACCTTGTGGTGGCTGGGCGTCGGGCTGCATTTCCTGTTCAGCTTCGCCGTGCTGTTCCTGATGTTCCGCGGCGAGCAGGTCGGCCTCGAGCACGTGACGCCGGCCAATTTCATTCCCGCCGTCGGTCTGGTCGTCATGCCGCTGGCCGGCGGGCCGTTGCTGGCACATATGGATGGCGTTGTGCGCGAATGGGCACTGCTGGTCAATATCGTCGGCCTCGGCGCCGGCGTCATGATGTATCTGGCCCTGCTCGGCCTGACCTTTCAGCGCAAGTATCTGCACAAGCCGGCGCAGGGCATCCTGACGCCGACCATCTGGATCCATCTGGCGCCGCTCGGGGTCATTCCGCTCAGCCTGCTCAACCTGCTCGAACATGTGCCCCTGCCGGCGGCGCGGCAACTGGCGATGGTCGTGCTCTTGCTGTTCTGGGGTTTCGCCGTGTGGTGGCTGGTGATGGCCAGCCTGCTGACGCTGGCGGCGCGGGCGGCCGGCCAGTTGCCCTTCGCCCTATCGTGGTGGGGCTTCACTTTCCCGCTCGGCGCTTTCGTCGCCGCCAGTCTGCGCGTGCACCAGTTGTTTGGCTGGGGCAGCGTCTTGGTGATTGCCGTGGCTGCCTGGGGGCTGCTTGTCGGGCTGTGGGCGATCACCCTGCTGCGCACCGGGCGCGGGGTGTTCAGCGGCGCGATCTTCCAGCCGCATCCTTGAGGCGCCGGCATGGCCTGGCTGTGGGTGCTGCCCCTGCTGGCCGGTAGTTGGGCCGGTTTGAATTTTGCCATCCGCCGCAGCCTGGCACCGGCGCGCGTGATTGCACGAGGTGTGCCGGCCGGCTTGCCCTGGCGGGCGGTGAAGCTGCCGACGGCCAACGGCAAGCAGTTGGCCGGCTGGTTCATCCCGGCCGGCAAGTCGGCGCCGGCACTGGTACTCATGCATGGCTGGGGCGGCAATGGTGAAATGCTGCTGCCGCTGGCGGCGCCGCTGCAGGCGGCCGGCTTCGCCGTGCTGCTGCTCGATGCCCGTTGCCATGGCGGCAGCGATGACGACAGCTTCGCCTCGCTGCCGCGCTTCGCCGAGGATATCGAGGCCGGCCTGGACTGGTTGGCCGGCCAGCCGGAGATCGATGCCGGACGCCTGGGTATCGTCGGGCATTCGGTCGGCGCCGGGGCGGCGCTGCTGGTGGCGGCGCGCCGGCCGGAGCTGCTGGCCGTCGTCAGCCTGGCCGCCTTCGCCCACCCGGCGGCGATGATGCGCCGCTGGCTGGTGGCCAAGGGCATCCCCTACTGGCCGGTCGGCGCCTACATTCTGGCTTACGTGCAGCGGGTCATCGGCTACCGTTTCGACGACATCGCGCCTTGCCGCAGCATCGCCGGTGTGCGCTGCCCGGTGCTGTTGGTGCATGGTCTGGACGATGTGACGGTGCCGGTGGCCGAGGCCCGGCAAATCCATGCGGCGCGGGCCGGTGATGGCGTCGAGTTGTTGCTGGTGCCGGGCAGTCATGACGACTATGGCGACATTGGCCGGCAGGTCGCGGCGCTAATCGACTTCCTGCAGCGGGCGGCGGTACGACCGGATTGATTTTGGTGGACGAAAAAAAGCGGGAGACCAGCTCCCGCCAAGGCGGAGATTGTTCGCTGAATCAGGGCAGGAGGAAAGACGCCTTCTCGCGCACCTTGATGTCCGGGTTTTGGATCGAGACGATTTCGAAGTGAATCGGGTTGGCGCCACTCTTGCCGGCATCCGGCGGGACGCGGACGACGGTGTTGAAGCCTTGCAGCGAAGCTGCCGGTACCTCGACTTCGTTGCCGCCATCAAGCTCGACACCGGGCATGCCATCGACCGTCACGCGGTAGCGATGGGATTGTTCCTCGGTGTTCATGATCTGCAGCATGAAGACGTTCTCGATGCGGCCGTCGTCGGCCTCGCGGGCGAGTGTCGAGCGGTCGCGGATGATGTCGACCTTGAGCGGAATGCGGTTGGCCAGGAACCAGGCCGCCAAGCCGGTGATCAGCACGAGGATGGCCGTGTACAGGATGATCCGCGGGCGGACGATGTGGCTGACGATTTCCTTCGACGACAGGTGCTTGGCCATCGCCGTTTCCGTCGAATAGCGAACCAGGCCGCGCGGCAGGCCGACCTTGTCCATCACCTGGTCGCAGACGTCGACGCAGGCGGCGCAACCGATACATTCATATTGCAGGCCGTTGCGGATGTCGATGCCGGTCGGGCAGACCTGCACGCACAGCCCGCAGTCGATGCAGTCGCCCAGGCCGGCGGCCTTCGGATCGACGCCCTTCTTGCGGGCGCCGCGCTGTTCGCCACGTTCCGGGTCGTAGGAGATGATCAGCGTGTCGGGGTCGAACATGACGCTCTGGAAGCGGGCATACGGGCACATGTGCTTGCACACCTGCTCGCGCATGAAGCCGGCCATCAGGTAGGTGAAGCCGCCGTAGAAGAAGATCCAGAAGATTTCCCAGCCGCCGAGACCGCCGGTGCGTACCGAGACCATCAGTTCGCTGACCGGCGTGAAGTAGCAGACCAGCGTGAAGCCGGTCCACAGCGACAGCAGACCCCAGAGCAGGTGCTTGGTCGCCTTGACGCGCAACTTGCCGGCATCCATCGGACCCTTGTCGCGCTTGATGCGGGCGTTGCGCTCGCCTTCGACCCAGTTTTCGATCCACATGAACATCTGCGTATAGACGGTCTGCGGACAGGCGTAGCCGCAGAACAGCCGGCCGGCGATGGCGGTGACGAGGAACAGGGCGTAGGCCGAAACGATCAGCAGGACGGTCAGGTAGATGACATCCTGCGGCCAGAAGACGACGCCGAAAATGTAGAACTTACGTTCGACCAGATGCAGCAGCACGGCCTGGCGGTCGTTCCACTGCAACCATGGGGTGATGTAGAAGATGATCTGGGTGAACAGGACCAGGGCGATGCGCCAGTTGTCGAAAAGGCCACGCACGCGCTTGGCGTAGATGATCTTGTGTTTTTCGTAGAATGATACGGGGGCGGGGGCTGGCGTTGCCGCGGGTTCCTGCAGGGGCGTGCTGTCGGGCTGGCTCATTGATTCTCTGGCTTGCTCAGGTTCGATTAAGGGCGGAAACCGGGACGGCTGATCCCCGGGGGCGATCTGGTTGCATCAAGCAAGCCTGCGGGGCGAACTGGAAAGGGAAATGCCGCCAGACTGCCTGCCGGTCAATCGCCGCCCATCCTGGACAATCGGGAAAGCGCCATGGATGAGAGGTTGTCGCCGGTTTCCGGATTGTCTCATATCAAGATGCATGCCTGACGCTGGTGCTGCGGCTGAGTTGTTATGAATCAGTGATTTGCAGCAGGTTTGCCGTATTTCCCATTTTGTTGGCAGGGGTTTTGTGTCACTATTGGCGCAACCAGTTGGCGAAGGTGACAAAACCGACATGACCTCGCATTTTCTCAGTGAATTGCTGTCCTTCCTCGACGGCTTGCCCGAGCCGCGCATCGTCATGAATGCCGATTACCGGATCGTCGCCGCCAATGCCGCCTATCTGCGCGAGTTTGCCGGTGGCGAGCCGATCGCCGGGCGTTTCTGCTACGAGGTCTCGCATCATTTCAAGGTGCCCTGCGACCAGGCTGGCGAGTCCTGCCCGCTGAAACTCAGCCAGGAAGCCGGCGCGCCGCAGCGTGTGCTGCACCTGCACCATACGCCGCGCGGCGATGAGCACGTCGATGTCGAGACGACGCCGATCCGCGACGACCAGGGGCGGATTGCCTACTTCGTCGAGACCATGCGCATCGTCCGCCAGGCCAGCAGCCGGCCGGCGGCACAGGGCCTGGTCGGCCGTTCGCCGGCCTTCGTCAACATGTTGGAGAAGGTGTTGCGCGTCGCCCCTTCCGACGCCTCGGTGGTGCTGCTCGGCGAGACCGGGACCGGCAAGGAGCTGGTCGCCCACGCCATCCACGAAGCCAGCGCGCGCGAAGAAGGGCCATTTGTCGCCGTCGACTGCGCTGGCATGACCGAGACGCTGTTCGAGAGCGAGCTGTTTGGCTACGAGAAGGGTGCCTTCACCGGCGCCACCCACCGCAAGCAGGGGCTGGTCGAGGCGGCCAGCGGCGGCACGCTGTTCCTCGACGAGATCGGCGAACTGCCGTTGTCGCTGCAGGTCAAGCTGCTGCGCCTGCTGGAGACCGGCACCTACCGCCGGGTCGGCGGGCTGGAATGGCTGCCGGCCGATTTCCGGCTGATCACCGCCACCCACCGCGACCTGCGCGCCATGGTGCAGGCCGAGACCTTCCGCCGTGACCTGTATTTCCGCATCAACACCTTCCCGATCTACACGCCGGCCCTGCACGAACGGCCGGAGGACATCCCCCTGCTCGCCAATTCGCTGCTCGAACGGGTGGACCGCAAGAGCCAGCGGCGTTTTTCACCAGCGGCGTTGTACTGGCTGACGAGCCGTCGCTTCAGCGGCAACATCCGCGAATTGCGTAACTTGATCGAACGGGCGACGCTGCTCGCCGACGGCGAAGTGATCGACGTGCCGCATCTCGTCGACATGGCCGACGACATCCCGGCGGCCTTGCCGAGCGCTGACGATGCCTTCCGGCTGGCCGAGGTGGTCGACCTGAACAGCCTGGAGCGGCGCTATCTGGAATGGGCGCGGACGCGGCCGGGCAGTGAGCCGGTGAGCCTGGCCCGGCAACTGGGCGTCAGCCAGCGCACCTTGTACCGCAAGCTGCAGGGCGTGCGTGGCGCCTGAGGCGCCGGCCGCTTAGTAGGCGAGCTTGATGTCGATCGCGGCGCCGGTCGCGTCGACGTCGAAGGCGCTGTCGGCGAACTTCGGTGGACCGAAGACCAGGGGATTGTTGGACAGGCCGTAGCCTTCGGTCGGGAACATGCCCAGGCGCAGGTTCAGTTTGCCGTCGGCATTGGCGTCGTGATAGACCATGATCGCGTAGCGGCCGGGTTCGACGTCCTTGAATGCCAGTTGCACCTCGCCGTTGGCGGCGGGTACGGCGACGACCTGTAGCGCCTTGTCCTCCCTGCGGAAGGTGGCCGGGTCACTGTACAGCGAGGCGCGTAGGTTGCCGGGGGCGTCACCGACCTGTTTCAGGGTGATGGTCAGCGTGCCGGGGTCGGCGCAGGCGTGCCCGGCGGCGAGCAGGGTGGCGCAGAGCAGCGCGGTCAAGGTAGTTTTCGTCGAGGTCATGGGTTTTCTTGTCGTTGAGCGGAGGCCTGCCTCCGACCTGGGTTTACGGCAGGCGTTCCCAGACCGTCACTTCCGACAGCGTGTGCTGGAACTTGCGCTTGGTTTCGCGGATGACGAAGGGAACGGAGCGCGGCTCGCCGAGGCGGTGGAAGTGCAGGCCGAGGATGGCCTGCAGGCCGTCGAGCGTGGAAAAATTTTCGCCGTCCTGCTTGAAACCGCCGATCCACTCGGCGCGCGGCGTGTGCTCCTCGAGCCAGGTGTAGGGCGAAGCGATGACCAGCAGGCCGCCCGGCACGATTCGTTCGTGGATGTGCTCGAGCAGTTTGCGCGGACTGTACAGGCGGTCGATCAGGTTGGCGGCGAGAATCAGGTCGTAGCCGGTGAAATGCGGCTTCAGGTTGCAGGCGTCGCCCTGGAAGAAGGCCACCTTGTCGCGCACCGCCTCCAGCCCGAGGTCGGCCAGCCGTCGCTCGTGATAGGAGACCAGTTCGCCCTCGTCGGCCAGCGTATAGCGTAGTCGGCCCTGCTCGGCCAGCTGGACCCCAACGTTGATGAAGCGGGCCGAGAAGTCGAGGCCGGTGACCTGATCGAAGTGCCTGGCCAGTTCGAAACTGGCGCGGCCGGTGGCGCAACCGAGATCGAGCGCGCTTCGGGCCGGCCGGCCGGCCATGGCATCGATGCACAACTCGGCGACGGCGCGCGGGAAATTGGGCACGCCGTAGTACTCGTCGCCATAGTGGAATTCGGCGTATTCCGAGAGCAGGCGGTCGGTCTCGTAGTTGGACACCGGCGCTTTGGCCAGCGGCTCGCCGACCACCGTGCGGAAACCGGCATGCTGGAAGAAATGGCGGCGGAAGGCGTAGCGCGAGGCGTGCCGGGCCTCGTTGCCGCAGGAAATCCACGAGCCGCCCTTGAACAGGTTGTGGCGCTCGTCGTAGGTCGGCGTCGTGAAGTCGTCGTAGATCGGATGCACGGCGAAGCCGTCGAAGGGGTAGATCGGCGTCTCGGTCCATTGCCAGACATTGCCGACGACGTCGTACAGCGGGCCGTGGGCGAACGTGTTGACCGGGCAGGACGAGGCCCAGTGATCGAGGTGCAGGTTGGCCTGGGTCGGCTCGTCGGCGGCCAGTTCCTTCAAGCCGGAAACGGCCAGCAGGCGGTACCACTCGTCCTCGCTCGGCAGGCGCACCGGCTGGCCGGTCTGCCGGGCCTGCCAGTTACAGAAGGCCTTGGCTTCGTGGTAGTTGGTCTCGACCGGCCAGTCCCAGGGCATGGCGACGACTTCGGTCATCAGGCGCAGCTGCCATTGGTCGCCCTGGCGGAGCCAGAAGGTCGGGTGGCGGGCGCCGGTGAAGTCCTTCCAGGCCAGCCCTTCCTCGGTCCACAGGCGGTCGTCGGCATAGCCGCCAGCCTCGACGAAGGCCAGGAACTCGCCGTTGGAAATCAGGAAACGGCTGGCGGCAAAGGCCGGCACGGCGGTTTCGTGGCGGCCGTATTCGTTGTCCCAGCCGTAGTAGGGGTCGGCGAAATCCTTGCCGAGGCGGACGTCGCCGGCCGGGATGGCGACCCGCGCATTGGCCGGCGCCTGGCCGCTCTGCCGGCACGGCGGCCAGGCCGGGTGCGGGCGGACGTAGTCGAGGCGCTGCTGGCGGATCAGCACCGACGAGGTTTCCAGATGGATGCGCTCGTGCTCGATGCCCATCAGGATCGCCCACCACGGGTTGTCCCAGTCGATGGGCAGGCTCAGCGGGGCGCTCTGGATGACCTCGTCCACGGTGGCGCGCAGCCGGTCGCGGTAGGCCTTGACCTCGGCCACTGTCGGCCAGTCGTAGTTGGCCTCGTTGAGATCGTCCCAGCTCATTTCGTCGACGCCGATGGCGAACATCGACTCGAAGCGCGGGTTGATGCGTTCCTTGACCAGGCCGACCAGCAGCAGCTTGTTGATGAAGAAGGTCGCGGTATGCCCGTAGTAGAAGATCAGCGGGTGGCGCAGGCTGATCGGCTTGGCGTAGTAGGCATCGTCACAACTCAGCACTTCGAACAACTGCTCGTAGCGGGCGAAGGTCTGGTGGAAGTGGTCGCGGATGCGGGCGCGACAGACATCGGGATCGACGTCGGCGAGCGGCGGCGTGCGGGAGAAGAGCGGCAGGGGCATGGCATGGGAACGATTGGGTCGATCGGACAATCCTACTCCAGGTTCCGTGGCCGCTCCATCATGCCGTCGGCACGGACGCCCCGTACAATCCAGCCACGACTTCCCTGCGAGCGCAATCCCGATGAAATTCGAAGGCACCGATACCTACGTCGCCACCGCCGACCTGACCATGGCGGTCAACGCCGCCCGCGTCCTGCAGCGGCCGCTGCTGATCAAGGGCGAACCCGGCACCGGCAAGACGCTGCTCGCCGAGGAAGTGGCGCGGGCGCTGAACCTGCCGCTGTTCCAGTGGCACATCAAGTCGACGACCAAGGCGCAGCAAGGGCTCTACGAATACGACGCGGTGTCGCGGCTGCGCGACTCGCAACTGGGCGACCCGCGCGTCGAGGACATCGCGCACTACATCGTCCATGGCGTGCTGTGGCAGGCCTTCGAATGCGACGAACCGTCGGTGGTGCTGATCGACGAGATCGACAAGGCCGACATCGAATTCCCCAACGACCTGCTGCGCGAACTCGACCGCATGGAATTCCACTGCTACGAGCTGCACCGGACGATCAAGGCCAGGCACCGGCCGCTGATCATCATCACCTCGAACAACGAAAAGGAGCTGCCGGATGCCTTCCTGCGCCGCTGCTTCTTCCACTACATCAAGTTCCCCGACCGGGCGACCATGCAGCGCATCGTCGGCGTGCATTTCCCCGAGCTCAAGCGCGAGTTGCTGAAAGAGGCGCTGGAAGTCTTCTTCGACCTGCGCGAAGTGCCGGGTCTGAAGAAGAAGCCGTCGACCAGCGAGCTGCTCGACTGGCTGAAGCTGCTGCTGGCCGAGGACATCCCGCTGGAAGCCCTGCGTAGCAAGGAGGCGAAGGATGCCATCCCGCCGCTGCACGGTGCGCTGCTGAAGAACGAGCAGGACGTGCACCTGTTCGAACGCCTGGCCTTCATGGCCCGGCGCAAGCAACCGTAGATGCTCGTCGATTTCTTCCTGCATCTGAAGGCCCGGCAGCTGCCGGTGTCCACCAACGAGCTGCTGGCCCTGCTGGAAGCGCTGCAGGCGCGGCTGGTCAGCGCCAGCCTCGACGACTTCTACCTGCTGTCGCGGGCCATCTTGGTCAAGGACGAAGCGCATTACGACCGTTTCGACCGCGCCTTCGGCGAGTATTTCAAGGGCGTCGAAGCGCTGCCGGGGTTCGACGCGCTGATTCCCGAAGAATGGCTGGAACTGGCGGCGCGTCGCCATCTGTCGGAAGCGGATCGGCTGAAGCTGCAGAAGCTCGGCTACGAAAAGCTGTTCGACCAGTTGAAGCAACGCCTGGCCGAGCAGAAGGAACGCCATGCCGGCGGCAGCAAGTGGATCGGCACCGCCGGCACCTCGCCCTACGGCCACGGCGGCTACCATCCTGAGGGCATCCGCTTCGGCGGCGACTCGGTTGGCAACCGCACCGCAATCAAGGTTTGGGAACAGCGCGAATTCCGTAATCTCGACGACTCGGTGGAGCTCGGCGTGCGCAACATCAAGGTCGCGCTGCGCCGGCTGCGCCGCTTTGCCCGCCAGGGGGCGGCGACCGAGCTCGATCTCGACGGCACCATCGCCGGTACCGCCCGCAACGGCGGCTGGCTCGACCTGCAGCTGCGGCCGGAACGGCACAATGCGGTCAAGGTGCTGCTGTTCCTCGATATCGGCGGCTCGATGGACGACCACATCCAGGCCTGCGAGGAACTGTTCTCGGCAGCGCGCTCGGAGTTCAAGCACCTCGAGCACTTCTACTTCCACAACTGCGTCTACGAAGGTGTCTGGAAGGACAACCGCCGCCGCCACGATGAGCGCCTGTCGACCTGGGACGTGCTCCATACCTACGGCCCGGACTACCAGCTGGTGCTGGTCGGCGACGCCAGCATGAGCCCCTACGAAGTGGCTCGTCCCGGCGGCAGCGTCGAACACTGGAACGAGGAAGCCGGCGCGGTCTGGCTGCAGCGCCTGCTCTCTACCTGGTCGAAGGCGGTGTGGCTGAACCCGCTGCCCGAGGAGCACTGGACCTACACGCCGTCGATCCGGATGATCCGCGAGTTGCTTGGCGAGCGGATGTTCCCGCTGTCGCCCGAGGGCCTGGAGCGGGCGATGCGCAGCCTGGCCAAATAGCGCCGTTCAGCAGCGGCGCTGGCGCAGCTCGATGAACAGCAGGTGCTGGCCGGTGGGGTCAGGCGGTGAAGCTGTCCGGCATCTGCAGCGCGACCACCTCGCCGCGGGCGGTGGCGACGCCGTCGGCAAACACCGTCGCTTCGACCACCACCTTGCGCCCCTTGATTTCCTTGACCCGGCCGCGGATCTCCAGCTCCGGCCCGAGCGGCGTCGGCTTCAGGTAGCTGACCTGCAGTGACCCGGTGACGAAGCGGAAGGCCGGCAGGCTGTCCAGCGGTCGGCCCTCGGCGCGGTACATCGCAGCCGCGGCGGTGCCGGTGCAGTGGCAGTCGATCAGCGAGGCCAGCAGGCCGCCGTAGACGAAGCCGGGGATGGCAGTGTGTTCGGGTTTGGGCCGGAAGCGGGTGACGCTTTCATCACCCTCCCAGTGGGTCTTGATCTGGTGCCCGTGCCCGTTCAAGCGGCCGCAGCCGTAGCAATGAGCGACGTTCTCCGGGTAGTAGTCCTGAAAGGCCTGCATGCTGTCTCCTTCGCTTTGTTCGATGGCTGCATCCTAGGCCGGCGGCGCCGGCCAAGCCACTGTCTGCGCGGACAGCGAGCATGCAATTCCGGCCAGACGGCTTGGCGGCCGGCCGGGATGGCCGCTCAGGCCGAGACCGAGAGCAACGTGGCGAAGCCGCTGCCGTCCTGGGACTCGGTGCTGCCATAGGCATGCAGCAGCTCCATGATCTGGCGCATGACCTGCGCTTCGCTGCTGCTCGCCGTGCTGGTGGCGGTTTCGCTGGCCGTGGATTGATCGTAGGCCATCGCTTCCTGGAAGCTGACCTTGCCGTCGCCATTGCTGTCGGCGGCCTCGAAGTTGTCGACGATCTTGCTCAGCAGTTCGCTGCGGGCGCTGTCGCTACCGTCGGCTTCCTCCAGTTGCGCTGTCAGTTCCTCCTCGGTGAAGCCGGCATCGTCGGCCGGTGGCGGCGGGGGCGGCATGCCGGCCATGCCCTGCGGCTCGCCGTGAGCGCCGTCCTGCATGCGCATCCGGTTGAATTCGCCGTCGAGTTGCTCCTGCAACTGGCTGAGGACGGTCGACAATTCGCTTTCGCTGACCTTGCCATCGCTATCGCTGTCGAGCGCGGCAAAAACGCTGTCGGCGCTGCTGTCGCCGCTGCCCTTGCTGGCCAGTTGGCTGAAGGCCGAGGCCAGATCGCTTTTCTCGATATAGCCCTGATTCTTGGTGTCGAGTTTCGAAAACAGCAGACTGGCCATCTGGGATGTCTGGTTGATGCCGCTCAGCATGATGTGCTCCTTGCATGAAGTTGGAAAATGCCCGGAACGTCGTCCGGGAGCCTTGTCTTGTGCAAGTTATCGGCCCGAAACGCCCGGAAGTGACGGTGCTTTGGGTTAAGCGGAGTAAAGCTTTGTTAAGGAAATCCGGCGAAAAAGGCCAATCGTGTGGAAATGGCCGCTATTTCTGACGATTTACCCCCGCCGGCCGGCAAGCCTTGCAGGCCGGCAGGTTTTGCCGGTGGGGTAAAAGTCTGTAAAGCCGCTGCCGGCCGGCCCTGCCTTTGGCTATCATGCCCGCCGGCGAAGCGCTTGATTGGAATGGGGAAAATGGCCGCGGTCCTGCTGGTCGACGACGATGTGGAACTGGCCGAGATGCTCGGCGACTACCTGGCCCAGGATGGGTTCGAGGTGAGTACCCGGCATGACGGCGAAAGCGGGGTCGAGGCGGCGTTGTCCGGCGACTTCGCCATCGCCGTGCTCGACGTGATGATGCCGAAACTTTCCGGCATCGAGGTGCTGCGCCGCATCCGCGCCGCCGGTTCGCTGCCGGTGCTGATGCTGACGGCCAAGGGCGACGATCTCGATCGCATTGTCGGCCTCGAACTCGGGGCCGACGACTATGTGCCGAAACCCTGCCAGCCGCGCGAACTGGCTGCCCGCCTGCGCGCCATCCTGCGCCGCACTGCGCAGGGCGGCGAGGCTGCCGGGGCGCCGATCGTCGTCGGAGCCCTGCGCATTCGCCCGGAACTGCGCCGGGTCGAGTGGGCGGGCGCGGTGGTCGAGTTGACCAGCACCGAATTCAATCTGCTCGAAATCCTCGCCCGCCACGCCGGCCGGCCGGTCGCCAAGAGCGAGCTGTCGGAGCAGGCGCTCGGCCGGACGCTAGTGCGCTACGACCGGAGCATCGATGTGCACCTGTCGAGCATCCGCCACAAGCTCGGCACGTTGGCCGACGGCCGCTCGTGCATCCAGACGGTGTATCGCCAGGGCTACCAGCTAATCCGGGAGTGATGTGGGGCGTCTGTTCTGGAAGTTTTTCCTGTTCATCTGGCTGGCCCAGCTGGCCGGCGTTTTCGGCACCGGGGCCCTGTTCTGGCTGGAACGCCAGCCATTCGCCGGCAGTGCCGTTCAGCTGCCGCCGCCCGGACCGCCGCCGGCCGACGACCGTTTCGCGCCGCGGCCGCCGCCAGAATTCGCTCGCCCCCTGCCGCCGCCCGGCGAGCCGCGCCACGGTCGTCCGCTGCCGCTGTTGCCGATCGTCGTCGGCTTGTTTGTCAGCCTGCTCTGCGCCAGCGGCCTGGCCTGGTATTTCGCCAAGCCGATCCGCCAGTTGCGGCAGGCCTTCGAGACGGCGGCCGAGGGCCAGCTGGCGGTGCGCGTGACCCCGGCCATGGGCGGCCGGCGCGACGAGCTGGCCGATCTCGGCCGCGATTTCGACCGCATGAGCGGACGGCTGCAAAGTCTGGTCGAAGGCCAGCAGCGCCTGCTGCACGATGTCTCGTACGAATTGCGCTCGCCGCTGGCCCGGCTGCAGGCGGCGATCGGCCTGGCCCGCCAGCAGCCGGCGCGGATGGAGGATTCGCTGCAGCGCATCGAACGCGAAAGCGAGCGCATGGACCGCCTGGTTGGCGAGTTGCTGAGCCTGTCCCGCCTCGAAGCCGGGGCCGGTGGCCCGCTGGAGATGGTGGATGTCGGCGACCTATTGCTCGACATCGTCGAGGATGCGCGCTTCGAAGGCAGCGCCCGGCGCATCCGGATCGCCTACGAGCCAGGGCCGCCGGCGGTGCTGCAGGCCAATGGCGAACTGCTGCAGCGGGCCATCGAAAATGTCATGCGTAACGCTGTCCGCCATTCGCCGGAGGGCGGGACGGTCAGCTTGACTACCCGCTTGAGCGCCGGTGGTCGTCTGGGCATCCGCATCGCCGACCAGGGGGGCGGTGTGCCGGAGGCACAACTGGAAGCCATCTTCGAGCCCTTCTTCCGTGGTGACGGGCAGAGTTTTGGCGGCGGCTACGGCCTCGGTCTGGCCATCGCCCGGCGCGTCATCGGTATGCTCGGCGGCACCATCCGGGCGAGTCGGGGCGGCGAAGGCGGGCTGGTGGTCGATATCGAACTGCCGCTGGCGGCTTGAGGCCGAGGCAATGAAAAAGGGCCATGCGGCTTAGGCATGGCCCTTCGTCTTGGCTACCGCTTAAGCCAGAAGTGCAGGATTCAGCGTGTAGGTGCCGGTCAGGCTGGCCTGCGCCAGCACGTGGCCGTGCAGCGCGGCGCGCACTTCGGGGCCGCCGAAGCGGCCTTCGAGCGGCAGGCGCTCGAGATCGAGGGCATACACGGTGAATACATAGTGATGCACGATCTCGTCGTTCCACGGCGGGCAGGGGCCGTCGTAACCGTAGTAGTCGCCGCTCATGTCATGGTCGCCGGCGAACCAGTCGGTGTAGTTATTCACCCCCTGGCGGCTGCCGTGCGCCGCCTGCGGACCGGGTTTGCCGCGCGCCGTGACGGCGTGGCTGAATTCGCCGGCCGCGATCGTCGTCAGCGAGGCCGGCAGGTCGATCAGCACCCAGTGGAAGAAATCGACGCGCGGCAAGGTGGCCGGCACGCTGCGGCCTTCCTGGTTGACGTCGTCACCCTGGCTCGGCACGTCGGGGTCGTGGCAGATCAGCACGAACGAGCGCGTGCCGGCCGGTACCTCGTCCCAGGCCAGCTGCGGATTGAGGTTCTTGCCGAGGCAGACGTGGTGGGCGGGATCGGGGGAGCAGAAGGCATAGTCGCCGGGGATCCGTTCGCCGTCCGCAAAGCTGGTGCTGGTCAGTTGCATCGGTGCCTCTCCTGTCATTCGGCGGCCCGGCGCTTGAAGTCGCGCAGACGGAAGCCGAGCAGCCAAAGTGTCGCGAAATAGGCGGTCGCGCCGAGCGGAACCAGCCATGAGAGATGGATTGTCCGGCCGAGCGTACCCTTTTGCAACCAGGCATTTTCGGCCCCCATGCCGAACCACAGGCCGGCCGCCATGACCAGCATCGCCAGGGTCAGCTTGAGGGTGAACGGCAACCAGCCCGGCTGCGGTGTGTAGATGTCCTGCCGACGCAGGCCGCGGTAGAGCAAAGCGGCATTGAGACAGGCGGCCAGACCGATTGACAGCGCCAGCCCGGCATGGCCGAGCTTGAGGCCGAAGACGAAAACGAGGTTCATCACCTGCGTGGCGAACAGAGAGACCAGCGCGATGCGCACCGGCGTGCGCACGTTCTGCCGGGCATAGAAGCCGGGCGCCAGCACCTTGACCAGGATCAGGCCGGTCAGGCCGACGGTGTAAGCGACCAGCGCCTCGCGGGTGCGGAACACGTCGTCAGCCGCGAAGGCGCCGTGATGGAACAGCGTGGCGATCAGCGGAACGGCGAGCAGCGCCAGCGCGACGGCGGCCGGCGCCGCCAGCAGCAGGGTCAGGCGCAGGCCCCAGTCGAGCAGCTTGGAGTATTCCGCAAGGTTGCCGCTGGCATGGCAGCGCGATAGCGAGGGTAGCAGGATAGTGCCAAGCGCGGCGCCGAGCAGGCCGGAAGGGAATTCCATCAGGCGGTCGGCGTAATACAGCCAGGAAACGCTGCCGGTGGCCAGGAAGGAAGCAAAGATGGTGTTGATCAGCAGGCTGATCTGCGACACCGAGACGCCAATTAGCGCCGGCCCCATCAGCGTGACGATGCGCCGAACCCCGGGGTCGGCCCAGGCAGCGCGCCAGTTCAACGTCGGCCGCGGCAGCATGGCGATTTTGCGCAGCGCCGGCACCTGGATCGCCAGTTGCAGCAGGCCGCCGAGGAACACCGCCCAGCCCAGTGCCAGCACCGGCGGATCGAAATAGGGCGTGGCAAACAGCGCCATGGCGATGAACACCAGGTTGAGCAGCACCGGCGTGAAGGCCGGCAGCGCGAATTTGCTCCAGGTATTGAGGATGCCGCCGGCCAGCGCGACCAGCGACATGAACAGGATGTAGGGGAAGGTGATGCGGGTCAGCTCGACCGTCAGTTCGAACTTGCCGAGGTCGGCGGCGAAGCCGGGGGCGGAAATCCAGACCAGGATCGGTGCCGCCGCGATGCCGAGGGCGGTGATGAAGAACAGCACCAGCGACAGCAGGGTGGCGACGTGATCGACCAGCGTGCGCGTGTCTTCCGCTGAGTTCCGGTTGCGGTATTCGCCGAGAATCGGCACGAAGGCCTGCGAAAAGGCCCCTTCGGCGAACATGCGGCGCAGCAGGTTGGGCAGCTTGAAAGCGACGAAAAAGGCGTCGGTAGCCAGCCCGGCGCCAAAGGTGCGGGCAATGACGAAGTCGCGGACGAAGCCGAGAATTCGCGAGAGCAGGGTCATGCCGCTGACCGTGGCCAGCGCGCGCAGCAGATTCATCGTGTGTAGGCGTTGCCTCGGGGGCAGCGAAAAAGCTATAATTCTACGCTGTGCCGCAGCCGCTGGCCGGAAAGACCGCTTCGGCGGCGTCCGGAAAGGGCCGGCCAGTGCCGGTGTAGCTCAGTTGGTAGAGCAGCGCATTCGTAATGCGAAGGTCGTAGGTTCGACTCCTATCTCCGGCACCAGGA